>NZ_JBSGAH010000004.1:0-391620 GCF_053600675.1 Streptomyces sp. NPDC005004 | reverse complement strand
TCGCCGGCGCGGGAGGAGTAGGAGCGCTCGTTGACCTGGATGCGACCCTCGTCGTAGTCGTGGTCGCCGCCCTTGTCGCCCCTGCCCTCGTTGCCTTCGTTGCCCTTGCCCTCGTTGCCCTTGCTCTGGCCGCTGCCGTTGCCGCTGCCGCTGCCGCCGAAGGGCGCCGCGGCCGCGACGGCCGGGGCTTCCTGGGACACGGCGCCGGACGCGGCCGAGGCGTAGGTGATACCGGTCGCGGCCATGGCGGCAGCGGCCGCGATGGCACCGGTGACAAGGGTGGAACGAGCAATCTTCATGTGCCTTCTCCTGTCGTGTGACACCGGCTCGACAGCCGGTACGTGTTGAAACGTACTTACACTCCCCACACCTGTCATTCCGGAGATGCCCGGAATGCGGCTCCATAGGGGCTGATCGGGGTATTTATCCAGCCCACACGCCGACGCGGGGCACGTTTGTGACTCTGAAATCTCCACAAATACAAGCAGATTGACATTCGATTAGCCCCTCAGGGTGATCCTTTGACGCCTCCTCACCCCGGCCTCACGGCGTGTCGCTGCATTCCCCGCCCAGCGCCTTTTGCTACGGCGACTACGGCGCTGGGGCCATCCCCACCCGGGCGGGGATGGCCCCCGGAGCTGGGCCCACGCCGCCCGGCGTGGGCGGGGATCTCGAAGTCGTCCCCTTCGATCGAGGGGGCGAGCTGAAGGATCGGTGGGGTCATGACGGTGGTGCTGCAGGGCTCGTGCCTGACGGCATCGGGCACTCTCCGTCGGAACGAGGGGTTCGGCGGTGCCGCGATCCGGGGCTGCGATGCGCCGTCTCCGTGCTGGTCCAGCTCGGAGCCCCCACCCCGGTCAGGGCAGGGGCCGAGGAGGCACCGGCGGTCGGCTGCCGGCCGGGGCAGCCACCCCGGCGGTAAGAGCGAAGCCCTCGAGGTGGGCCAGCCGCTCCCTGAACAGATTGAACCCGTGGTACGACCACGAGACGTCCGGGCCGGCCACGTCGTCGCCCGCAGCGCAGAGCATGAGTCCCGTCCGGCGGCCTCCTCGCCTCGTTGGCACCCATGCTCAACTGGGCGGAGGAAGATCGGCAGCTGAAGTGTTCTGTCGTGCGGCTGATGTGATCCGGCGTCAAACATGGTCTGGGATACGGTCGTTCGCAGAGCTGAGCCCCCGCTGCTTCCGCAAGTCGGTCACCGGTCTGCGACTCGTCGTCGTGATCGGCGGACCTCTACGACCTCTCACGGGTGCTGGGTTGCCCCAGGCGCCCGTCACCGACTCGGTCGCACGCGCGCGCTCAGCTCACGGCCGAGGCAGCTGACTGGATCACCTTGGTCACTGCCGTGGGGTCCGAGACGAGCGTCAGGTGGGAACCGCCCTTGTAGAGCGTCACCATGGATCCCGCCCGGTGCGCCATCTTCTGCTCCGAGGCAGGGGTGATGATCTGGTCACCGCTGCTGATGAAGTACCAGGAGCGAATCGTCTTCCACGCCGCGTACTTGGAGGGAGTGTTGAAAGCCACGGTTGTGGCGGCACGCTGCGTGGCCCACAGATTGACGGCCTGGTCATGGGGCACGCTGCTCGCGAACTTGGTGACGAACACGTTCTCCTTGAGATACAGAGCGGACGCGTTGGACGGGGCGTTCGGGTACGGTACGGCGTCGTACAGGTCAGCCGGCGACCCCTTTGTCAAGACCGATGTCGAGCCGCTGAGCTGGGCCGTGGTCTCGCCGACCGCCGGCGCGGCGGCGTCGACATAGACGAGCGCCTTGACGTTGTCGACTCCCTGGGCGGCGTTGGTGATCACCGAGCCTCCGTAGGAATGCCCCGCCAGAACGATCGGGCCCTTGATGCTCTTCAGGAAGTCGTGAACCGTCTGCGCGTCAGTCGTCAGGTCCTGGAGGGGGTTCCCGATGGCACGGACCGTGTAGCCGGCGCGGCGCAGCAGAGTGATCTCGCCATTCCAACTCGACGTGTCCGCCCAAGCTCCGTGCACCAGGACAATGGTGGGTTTCGTCTGCCGGGCGGCATGGTGCACGGTGTCCACGGCACCGCTTGGCGCGGCAGCGGCGGTTGTGGCGGCGGCGACCGCTGCCACCACCAGAGTCATCGCGACATCGCGGCGTGGAAAGCAAGCCATCTGGGGCCTCCCTGTCCAGAACCGTCGCAAGGACGTGTCGGAGGGTGCATGGAGGCCACATGGAACGGCGCGGACGCCTTCCGAGGCCATGAACAGCGTCCCTGCCTCACCCTATGACCGTAGCGCCGCCCGGCCACGTCAGCATCCGGCGCCGGCTCTTCCAGGTGCCCTGTCCGGGTCAACCCCGATGGTGGACGCCGAACCCACCAGCCACGATGACGGAGGGGGGTGACTCCTTCACTTAGGGAATCGGCAGACATGAGAGCAACAGACGCGCGCCCCATACGCACCGTGCCCGGGAACCGCCGCCTGCACCACCTCGCCGTGGCAGCGTTCCTGACCGCGACGGCGACCCTGATGAGTGCCTGTGGCACCGTCCACGAGGGCGCCACGCCGGGTACCGCCCAGGACAGGGCGGCGGTGGCCTCGACCGCCGGATACGTGCCGTGCGGCAACCCACCGCAGAAACTGGAGGCGATCGACCAGGGCTTCCTGGACCAACTCGCGGCCGCAGGTGGCAAGCCGCTGTACGACCTGTCGTACCCGGCCGCCCGTGACGTGCTGAACAAGCTCCAGGCCGGCCCTGTCACGATGCTGCCTGCCCAGGTCACCGAGCGCACGGTGCCAGGCGGCCCTACGGGGCCGGTCGGCGTGCACATCGTGCGGCCCGCAGGCGTCGAGGGAACGCTGCCCGGCATCGTCTACATCCATGGAGGCGGCTGGGTCCTCGGCAACTTCAAGACCCACGAGCGCCTCGTCCGTGAACTCGCCAACGGCGCCCGCGCCGAGGTCGTCTTCGTCGACTACACGCCCTCTCCCGAGGCCCAGTTCCCCGTCCCGGTCGAGCAGGCGTACACCGTCGCCAAGTGGGTCGGCGCGCACGGCGCCGAGATCGGTCTGGACTCCAGCAGACTGGCCGTCGCCGGTGACTCCGTCGGTGGCGACATGACCGCGGCGGTCACGCTCCTGGCCAAGCAGCGCGGCGGCCCGCACTTCCGCCAGCAGGTCATGCTCTACCCCGTCACCGACGCCGAGTTCGACACGGCGTCGTACCAGCGCTACGCGGAGAACTGCTGGCTCACCCGGCCCGCCATGAAGTGGTTCTGGAACGCCTACGCCCCGAAGGCCGCCGACCGCGCCAATCCGCTGGCCTCGCCGCTGAAGGCGACCGTCCAGCAACTGCGGGGCCTGCCGCCCGCCTTGGTCGTCACCGACTCCGACGTGCTGCTCGACGCCGCCAACTCCTATGCGGCGAAGCTCAGGTCGGCAGGCGTGCGGGTGACCTCGACGCACTACGGCGGAGTCACCCACGACTTCATGATGCTGAACGCTCTGCGTGACACGCAGGCCAACAAAGCGGCGGTCGCCCAGACCACGGCGACCCTGCGCGAGGCGCTCTACGCATCGACACCCCCCGCCTCCGGCAAGTAGAACGGGTCGCCTTCCCGGATCCGGACGCCGGAACGCGGCGGCGCCATCACGGTCCCGCCGCGTTCCGCGTCATGCGGGCTCGCCGGGCACTGCTTGGAGATGGGTCTGGTCCTGGAGATTGAGCAGTGAGAGGAGCGAGGCCACCGTCAGGCCCTGACCGGCTTCGGTCGGATGGCGCAGGACCTTGGCGGGGTCGATCTCATAGAAGTTGCCACGCCCCTGGCGGGTGTGTGAGAGGTAGCCGGCCTGCTCCAGGTCCGCGATGATTTTTTGCACGGCGCGCTCAGTGAGGCGGCAACGGAGGGCGATCTCGCGGACCCGTGCGCGCTGGTTGTCCGCGATGGCCGCAAGGACGCGAGCGTGGTTCGTCAGGAACGTCCATCCGCTGTGTGACTCAGGTACCACATCCATGGCCCGATTCTACCGATAAAGTATGCACGATTCCCAAAACACGTACGCGGCTTCGTGTATTACTTGACGTATGTCGCTTGCCTGGGGGAACGTTAGGGCGGTCGCACCAGCGCACTTGGAGTAAGCCATGCAGCAACCCTCGGGCCGGTCCCCGTCCTCCCCAGCGCCGAACCCCCGCTTCGAGAGAGATGGTGCTGTGGGATCGCTTCCGCCTGGTCAGGCAGCGGTGACGTGCGCGTCGAGCGGCAGCCGGAACCGGGTGACAGTGCGAGGGGAACTCGACCTCGTCTCGGGCGACCGGATCCGAGCCCGCCTGGTCGAAGCCCTGACCGCTTCGCCCCACCGTCTCGAGTTGGACTTGAGCGGGCTCACTTTCTGTGACTGCGCCGGCCTGAACGTGCTTCTGGAACTCCGGCACCGGGCCCTGAGACAGGGCAAGGCCGTCACGATCCAGGCCGCAAGCCCTGAGGTCGAGCGGTTGCTCGACCTCACGGGAGCGCAGGAGCTGTTCTCCCCCGAGCGGTCGTGGTGCAGCGAACCCGCGTCGTTCGGTCCCACCTCCCAGCCCTCAGCGAAGCCGGGAGTGTCACCCAGCGTCGAACTACAGCGCGGCCGTCACCTGTCAGTGCGTGTGGGTGAACCCGCTTGAGTGGATGAACACCCCCATGACAGCAGTCCACGGTTGTCCCACGTCCCGCCGAACCGGTTGAACGAAGAGTCGCCCTACGGGCCAACACGTGCCATTCCCCGCGCTCGGGGACGGTCCCTGGTGCACGGACGTGACCTGGTCGGAGGTCGGGGGCCCCGCGCACGCGGGGTGCGACTACCGCCGGCGGGAACTGCACCCACTCAGGCCATCCCGCCCCCGCTCACGTTTGCCACCCCTCGTCGCCGGTCACCCGGTACCCCTGAGCACACAATCGTCGGCACGGCGTGCGGCAGACGTCGGGCCCGGCGCTTTGGAAAGGAACCGCGAGCTCACCATGACCGAGATCCCCCGCACCACCACCGACTCCGGCGCCCCGGTGGAGAGCGACGAGCATTCGCTCACCGTCGGGCCCGCCGGACCGATCCTGCTCCAGGACGCGTACCTCATCGAGCAGATGGCCCAGTTCAACCGGGAGCGCATTCCCGAGCGGCAGCCCCACGCCAAGGGCAGCGGGGCCTTCGGGCACTTCGAGGTGACGGGGGACGTCACCCCGTACACGAAGGCGGCCGTCTTCCAGCCGGGGACGCGTACCGATCTGGTCGCCCGGTTCTCGACCGTCGCCGGAGAGCGTGGGAGCCCGGACACCTGGCGTGACCCGCGCGGCTTCGCGGTGAAGTTCTACACCAGCGAAGGCAACTACGACATGGTCGGCAACAACACCCCGGTGTTCTTCGTCAAGGACCCGATGAAGTTCCAGCATTTCATCCGGTCCCAGAAGCGCCGCGCCGACAACAACCTGCGTGACCATGACATGCAGTGGGACTTCTGGACCCTCTCCCCCGAGTCCGCGCACCAGGTCACCTGGCTCATGGGCGACCGGGGCGTGCCGCGCACCTGGCGGCACATGAACGGCTACACCTCGCACACGTACATGTGGATCAACGAGGCCGGCGAGGAGTTCTGGGTCAAGTACCACTTCAAGACCAACCAGGGCATCGAGTTCTTCACCCAGGACGAGGCCGACCAGATGGCCTCGGCCGACACCGACTACCACACACGTGATCTCTTCGAGCACATCCGGGACGGGGACCACCCGAGCTGGACTCTGTATGTGCAGATCATGCCGTACGCGGACGCCGCCGGGTACCGCTTCAACCCCTTCGACCTGACCAAGGTATGGCCGCACGGCGACTACCCGCTGATCGAGGTCGGCCGGATGACGCTGGACCGGAATCCGACGGACAACCACGCGGAGATCGAGCAGCTCGCGTTCCAGCCGAACAACTTCGTGCCCGGCATCGGGCCGAGCCCCGACCGTATGCTGCTGGCCCGGCTCTTCTCGTACGCCGACGCGCATCGCCACCGCATCGGCGCGAACTACGCCCAGCTCCCGGTCAACGCGCCCATCACCGACGTCCACACGTACTCCAAGGACGGCGCGATGGCGTACCGCAAGACCAGCGACCCCGTGTACGCCCCGAACTCCAAGGGCGGACCCGCCGCGGACACCGCCAGGTACGGCACGCCGCCGACCTGGCACACCGACGGAGACATCACCCGTACGGCCTACGTCTCGCACGCGGAGGACGACGACTGGGGGCAGGCCGGCACCCTCGTCCGCGAGGTGCTGGACGACGACGCGCGCGACCGGCTCGTGGACAACGTCGTCGGCCACCTTCTGAACGGCGTGACCGAGCCCGTGCTCGAGCGCGCCTTCCAGTACTGGTCCAACATCGATCCCAAGATCGGTGCGCGGATCGCCGAGGGCGTGCGCGCCAAGGCCGCGGAGAAGGACCCGAAGGCCGCGGACCAGGGCAACCCGGCCCGCAGCAGCATGCAGCACAAGGCCTGACGCTCAGGCGCCGAGTGCCCCTCCCCCATCCGTGGGGTGAGGGGCGCTCGGCCGTGTGAGGGCGGCGCGTCCGGGTACGTCGGATGCCATGAGTGTCACCTCGCTGATCGACACCGCCCTCGACCGCTCCGTCGTGCTCGGCTACGGCTGGCCCGGACTGCTCGTGCGCAAAGCCCTGCCGGACTGGCCCGACGGGCCCGGGCGGATGGACGGCAAGGTCGTCCTCGTCACCGGTGCGGGGTCCGGGGTCGGTCTCGCGGCCGCCGTCGGCTTCGCCAGGCTGGGAGCCTCGGTGCGGGTGCTCGGCCGTAGCGAGCAACGGGCCGAGGAGGCCGCCGCGCTCACGCGGGAGCAGGCGGGAGAGGACGTCGACGTACGGCCCGTCGCATGCGATGTCAGCAGTCTTGCCGCGCTGCGGGACTTCACCCGGCGGTTCCTGGAGGAAGAGGACCGGCTGGACGTGCTGGTCAACAACGCGGGGGTGATGCCGGACGAGCGGCAGCACAGCGTGGACGGGGTGGAGCTGACGTTCGCCACGCATGTGCTGGCGCCCTGGGTACTGATCGAGGAGCTGGCGCCGCTGCTCGCCCGCTCCGCGCCGTCGGTGGTGATCAACGTGACCTCGGGCGGCCAGTACGGGCAGCAGCTTCCCGCCGGTGATCCCGAGTCCGAGCAGACGCCGTACAGCCCGAAGAAGTTCTACGCCCGCACCAAGCGGGCTCAGGTGGTCGTCACCGAGAAGTGGGCGGAGCGGTTGCACGACCAGGGTGTGCATGTGCACTCGATGCATCCGGGCTGGGCGGACACGAAGGGGGTACGGCAGTGGCTGCCGGTCTTCCGGGCGGTGACCTGGCCCATCATCCGCAGCCCTGCCCAGGGGGCCGACACGATCGTCTGGCTCGGCACGGCTTCGGAGGCCACCGAGAGCGACGGGCTCTTCTGGCACGACCGGCGGCCTCGGCCGACCACGTATCCCCTCGCGGCGGGTGCGGATTCGGAGGAGGTGCGGGAGGAGTTGTGGGAGTACGTCTCGTCCCTTGCGCACGGTGGGAGGACTTGAGGGGCGTTCTGCGGCGGGCGGCAGTCAGGAACACCCGTACGGTGCGTCGTTGATCGCTGTGTATTCTCGCCTCCCACATCACAGGGGAGGGATCATGAAACGAAGATCGACCGCGGCGGCCTGGGGCATGGCCGGTGGGGCGGTTGCCCTGACGCTGCTGTCCACGAGCGTCGCCCATGCGGAGGGCCGGGGGGACGTACGGGTCACGAAGACCGTCGTGAACGGCGGAAAGAACGTCGGCGTGGGGACGTCGAAGACCATCACCTATCCCATCGCCGTCACCATCCGGGACAACTCCGGGGTGAAGGGGCTGACGCACATCAGCGCGTTCAACTCGGACAACGGCTGGGGCTTCAGCGACTGGGTGGACACCCGGTGCGAGAAGAAGAGCTCCACCACCTCGGTGTGCACGGCCACGATGACGGTCGACCCGGCCTGGCTTCCCGACAGCCTGCCCGACCCCAATGCGGCGGCCGGCGTCTGGCAGGTCGACGCGACCGTGAAGGCCAAGGACGGTGACTACTGGATCTCCGACCGCATCGCCCAGTTCAAGATGAAGCGCGCCTCGAAGCTGACGACCAACGCGTCGCCCGAACCGGTCGCCAAGGGACACAAGTTGACCGTCACCGGCAGCCTGACCCGCGCGAGTTGGAAGGACCTGAAGTATCACGGGTTCTCCGGGCAGGCCGTACAGCTTCAGTTCAAGAAGTCCGGCGCCTCTCGGTTCAGCACCGTCAAGACGGTGAAGACCAGTAGCACCGGCAAGCTCGGCACCACTGTCACCGCCAACTCGGCGGGCACCTGGCGGTGGTTCTTCCCCGGCACCACGACGACGACACAGGTCGCGTCGAGCGGGGATGCAGTGAAGCTGAAGTAGCGGCCCTCTCAGAAGCGGGGTGGCGGTGGCGGTGGAAGCAGGTATCTGATCAAGGCCGTCACCGCTGCCCCGGCCGGGGCTACGCACCAGCGTTCGGTGCGGGGCAGGACCGGGAGGCCCAGCTGCCGGCGGGACCACGCGGGCAGGAGGGAGGCGGCTGCGGCGCCGAGGAGGAGGTACGGGGGGAGGACGGGTCTGGGGAGGGGCGGGCGCAGGAGGATGTAGTGGACTGCCTCACGAGTTTGGGGAGTCAGGCGTAGTTCGGGGCGGTAAGCGTTGAGGGTGGTGTGGAGTTCCGCCACCGTTGTCGGGGGGTTCCGGATGCCGAGCGCGGAGGCGACTCGCGCCATGTCGGCCACGTACGCGTCCCGGCCCGCCGCGTTCAGCGGGTGGCTGCCGTAGCGCTGATGCGCCGTGAGGAAGCAGTACGCCTCGGCGCTGTGGACCCAGGCCAGGAGATGCGGGTCGGCGGCGTGGTACGGCTCGCCGTCCGGCGTGCGGCCCCGGATGTTCTCGTGGACGGCTCGCACGCGGTCGACGGCCCGCTGGGCGTCGTCCGCCGCGCCGTACGTGGTGTACGCGAGGAACGTGCTCGTGCGGGCGAGACGGCCCCAGGGGTCGTTGCGGTAGTCGGAGTGGTCGGCCACCGCCGTCATCGCCAGGGGGTGCAGGGACTGGAGCAGCAGGGCAGCCAGGCCGCCGGGGAACATGGACGCGTCGCCGTGGACCACGCGGATCGGGCGGTCCGCGGCGAACCAGCGGGGGCCGGGTGTGCCGTGGACCCGGCGCCGCCTCTCCGGACCGTCGGGGCCGGCCACTCCGCGGAAGAGGGTGTCGCCCAAGCGGCCCCGCAGGCCCGGGCGTGAAGCTGCCGCGCCCGTCGTCCTTCGTTCCGGGCACGGTGGGGTGCGCGTGAGCGGGGGGTGGTCGACCATCGGCGAACCCCTATCCCTCGACTACGGCCGAGTGAACATCCATGAGGGGCGGCAATACCAGTCGCATCGCTACTGCGTCGTTTCCGGGTCCTGCGGTGGCTCCCCGCTGACGGGCACACCAGGGGCAGGGTGGCCGGTTCGTCCGCGCCAAAAAAGGGGCGCACACAAAGGTCCGAGACCCGTGGACCGAGGCGAGCCGGGTTCCGAGATGTACGTCCTGTCGGACGCGAACGGGGTGCCCCTGGTCGTCGGCGTCTCCGGCGATTCGGCCAACTGCCTGTGTTGGCGGTGCCGTTGCGAGAGCTGGGTCGATGCAGGGCCCACGGTTCCTCGAACGCTCCGTCCCGGGACTTCAGGACCGACCGAAAAACGTGCGTTCGGTATCCGGGCTGTGTCGTTGAGTCTCGCGAACCAGCCGTGACGACCGACAGGGGGGACCGACTTGACCTCGGGCAGCACAGCCGCGCAGTCGAGCACGAACGGAGCGGAGGGGACGCCACCGGGCCGCGGGGGCTCGGCACAGGAGGAGGAGTTCCAGTACCGGGACGAGTCCCGGCTCCAGGCCGGCGCGCAGATGACGACGACCACGATGGCGCCCTCCTCGCCCCCATTCGCGCGCTTCGGACAATCCCGCCCGTACGGCCGCACCACCCGCCCCTGAAGGAGCCCTTTCATGACCACCGCGTCCACGGCGGCCGCGACCTACTGGGAGCCGCTCTGGCCCCAGGGCCGCCGCTACCGGCAGCTCGACGACACCGAAAACCGGCTACTCGACAAGCATCTGGGCGCCGGCCGCGCCCGCCCCGCCCTCGACATCGGATGCGGCAGCGGCTCGCTCACTTGGCGCCTCGCCGAGCTCGGCTTCCGCACGACCGGCATCGACTGTTCCCCGAGCGCCATCGCGCTCGCCGCCGCCCAGGAGCCCGGGCACGGCCGCGTGCCGATCTGGCAGTGCATGGACTTCACCACCGACGACCTCGGGGCCCTGCCGGAGCCGGCGTACGCGGTCATCACCTGCCGACTCGTCTACCGGTGGATCGACGACAAGGCGGCCTTCCTCGACCGCGTACGCCACCTCCTTGCCCCGGGCGGGACCTTCTGGGCCGTCACTGAGATCGCCGGACGCCGCCCCGCCACCGACCCCTTGCAAGGCCTCGGCGTCACCCCGGCGCAGGCCGAACTCCTCACCGCCGGCTGGTCCGCCGTCCACACCGCCGACCTCGACGTTCTGCGCTGCTACGCCCTGCGCCCATGACTCCCACCCCGGTGCTGACCCGACTCCTGGACGACGGATGCGCGGGCGGCCGGTGGAGCACGCTGCCCCAGCTGGACATGACCGCCGGATGGAGCCCAGCCCGGCGGCCTGTACGTGGCCACGCACGCGGATTCGGGCATCGACGAACTCGGCAGCCTTCTCCAGCGTGTCGGCAAGACGGTCTCCAGCACCCCGATGAACAGGTGACCCCGACCGTCGATGTGAGCCCTTGGGCGCAGACCAAGTGGCGCGCGGTCCTTGCGCACCGTAGCCAGGTCGAGAGCCAGCGCCCTCCGCCGGCCCTTCTGCCCGGCCTCACCGCCGGCGACCGGCACCGGATCGTCGCCACCGAGTGGTGGACGCACCTGGACGCCAAACCCGCACCCGGGCCACAACGGGATCTGACGCCCTGACTCCCTCCGTTGTCCGACAACACCGACACCCACCCCCTTCGCCCCCTCTCGAGGAGCGCCCGTTGACAGCACACCCGTCGACCCCACCGCTGTGGGACGTGATCGGCCAGCTCGCCGTCCTCTTCACCGGCCTGGACTCAGAACGCGGGATGACCCCAGAGCAGCAGTGGACGCTGCAGGTCCTCAAGCTCACCGAGGAGGTCGGCGAGTCTGCGCAGGCCGTGGTCGGCGCTTGGGGCACCAACCCCCGGAAGGGGCAAAGCCACACGTGGCGACACGTTCAGGAAGAGGTAGCCGACACCGCGATCACCAGCCTGGTCACGCTGCATCGGATGCTTGGCGACGAGGCGCCCGCGTTCCTGGCCGACGTTCTCGCCCAGAAGTCCGCGAAGTTCCTCCCCCAGAGCAGTCGCATCGAGGAGGTGTGAGCCATGGCTAGGACATTGCGGCTGGCTGTCGCGCAGAGCACCGTGCCGGAGGACCCGACGGACCGCGGCACGCTGCGGGCGGCAGGGCAGGAGATCCGGGCCCTGATGACCGAGGCCGCCGGGGCGGGTGCGCAACTGGTGCAGTTCCCCGAGGGGGCGATCGTCTATCCGAGCAAGCACGTGATGGCGGCCGGACCGGACGGAAGGTTGGTCCCGGCCGACTGGAGCCGTGCCGCCTGGGACGTCATGCGCGAGGAGGCCGAGTCGATCGCTGCGCTGGCTGGGGAACTACGGCTGTGGACGGCGTTCGGGTCGCTCCACCCGCTCACACCGCCGAACAGGCCGCACAACAGCCTCTTTGTCGTCTCCGACCGTGGCGAGCTGGTTGCCAGGTACGACAAGCGGTTCCTGTCGCATACCGAGGTTTCCTACCTGTACACCCCGGGGCGCGAGCCGCTGGTCTTCGAGGTGGACGGCATTCGGATCGGGTGCGCGCTGTGCGTGGAGGCGAGTTTTCCGCCGCTCTTCGCCGAGTACGAGCGCCTGGGCGTCGACTGCGTTCTGCTCTCCGTGATGGTTGACGACGCTCCGAGAGCGCGCGTCGCCCAGGCCTACGGGACGCTGTACTGCTACTGGGTGGGCTACTCCGTGCCGGCGCAGTTCAGCGCCACGGTGCCGTCCGGGATCGTGGCGCCCGGCGGCCGGTGGCTTGCACAGTGCCCCGCCGACGGGCAACCCGCTCTGGCGATCGCTGACATCGACCTCCGCTCGGCCGACCCGGACATCGACGTGGCCCTTCGGTACGCCCGGCCCTGGCGCCGACGGGCACAGGACGGGCTCTACGAGGACCGACTGGTCGTCGGGGACCCACGCAGCGACATCCGCACGGTCTTCTGAGACCGGCCCAGCCACCTCTCCCCCCCTGCCTCCTGCTGGCCAGACTCCTTGGTCCTCCGGCAAGTACCGAGCCCAGCGCTGGCGCAGCTTCTCGCAGGCCTCGTTGGCGACCAGCCAGTCGCGGTGGCGCTGTGCGTGCCCCCAAGTAGAAAGCTCCTGCTGGGGACCGGCGCCGACCGAGACCTGCGGACCGCTGCCCGTGCACCCTCGGGAGTCAGCCGCCGGGGTTTGGGCGGCGGAGGAACTCCCGGGCTCCGCGAAGACGGACGGCGAGGGACTTCTGGGTGACGCGGCTGTCGAGGCGGATACGAAGTCCACCGGGAAGGCCGCTGCCGGCACGACGCCCGGTCGGCAACAGTGAAGCGTCAAGGCCATCACGATGTGCGATGAGGGTGCCGAGTTCGTGGCGAGTGACGGCGTCCGGGCCGGCGAGGTGAAAAACACCGGCCGTGCCGGACAAGGTGAGTTCCCACAGCGCGGCAGCCAAGTCGCTGACGTGGACTGGGCATCGGACATCGTCTGTGAACAGGGCCCCGTCCCGTGTTCCGGCGGCCAGGGCGTGCACCAGGCGTTCATGCTCGGACAGACCATCGCCGATGATCAGCGAGGTACGTGCGACGACGGCGTCCACGCCCCAGAGCCGCACCGCCGTCTCGGCCGCCGCCTTCGCCGCCCCGTACGGTGTTGCCGGGTCGGGCAAACATGTCTCGTCGTACGGGCCGTCGCGGCGGCCGGAGAAGACGGCGTCGCTCGAAACGTGGACCAGTCGGATGTCCCGTTGAGACACGGCTTTGGCCAGGCGCATCCCTCCCTCGGCCGTGACCTCCCACTCGGCGCCGCCGCTGCTCGCGTTGATGACCACCTGCGGGCTGACGGCCTCCAGGACCTCTTGGAGGTCCACAGGGTTGCGCAGGTCGAGGCGGTGCCACGACACATCCGCACCCGTGCCAGGGTGCGAGTGGAAGGTGGCGGCCATCTCCCAGCCCACTGAACGCCCCTGGCGGACCAGTTCGGCGCCCAGGAACCCGCTGCCGCCCACGATCAGTACCGTCATGGCATCCCACGCTAGGACCGCAAGGTCTGTCCTGGGGCGAAACCGTCTGAAGTGGTCGGGTGGGAGCCCAGGCGCCCATGCGGACTCAGTTGTCGGCTCGGCTCTCGTGGAACGTCACGTAATTCCCCACCAGCAGCGTCAACGTCTGCGCCCACACGTTCGAACGCCACGTCTCAGGTCTCGGGGATCGGTTGGGTCATGACGGTGGTGCTCCAGGGCTCGTGCCGGCCGGCATCGGGCACTTTCCGTCGGAACCAGGGGCTCGGCGGTGCCGTGATCCGGGGCTACGATGCGCCGCCCACGTGCTGACCTGGATACTTACAGGTATGCGCGTCGACTTCGATCCTGCGAACATGCCCACCCGCGACTTCTACCAGCTGCTCACCTCGGTGGTGGTGCCGCGGCCGATCGCTTGGGTGTCCACGGTCAGCCCGGACCGCTTTCTGCCGAACCTCGCACCGCACTCCTTCTTCACGGTCGCCTCCACCGATCCGCCGATCGTGCAGTTCACGTCCGTCGGGCGAAAGGACTCGCTGCGCAACGTGGAGGCCACCGGGGAGTTCGTCGTCAACCTCGCCTCGGAGCCGCTGCTCGCCGAGATCAACGCGACCGCGACCGATTTCCCGCGCGACAAGGGCGAGTTCGACGCCGTGGGCATCGCGCAGGAGCCCTCGCTGAAGGTGCGTCCACCGCGTGTGGCCGACTCGCCGGTGGCGATCGAGTGCGTGCTCCACGCGACGCTGGGCCTGGGTGACTCGACGGTGGTGTTCGGCCGGGTCGTGCACGTGGTCGTCGACGAGGACGCGCTGGTGGACGGGCGTCCCGACATCGGACTCCTGCGTCCCCTGGCGAGGCTCGGCGGCAACGAGTGGAGCACGATCGGCGACGTGCGCGAGCTCGCGCGCAAGCGGTACGAGGAGCGGGGCTAGAGCCTGTCTGACAATTCCCGCATACGGCCCGTCCCCCGAGCGACTGCGACTGCGACAGCGGTTCGCGGGCGGCGAGGCATCGCCACTCGGTGTGACAGGACCCCGGACAGCTGCCTCGCCGGTCTTCACCTGCGCGACTCGACGATCCGGATCAAAGACCTCACCCGGACCACCTGTTGATCACGACTCGATGCGCGCCCCAGGGGGTGTCTCCCCGCGAAGATCGGGGAGACGCCCCGAGGGCCTGTCTGACAATTCTCGTCTGCCGCGCGACGCCATGCACGCACGCTCGCCGCGCCAGCCCCAGACCCCGGTACGTCCAGGGCCTGGGGCCGACACGCCGAGAGCACGCACCTGACGCCGCGCGGCCGCCCTCCGGGCGCCGATCGGCACGTACGGCTCGACGAACTCCCGTTCCCTGTCGCTCAGTTGCATTCGTGTCACGTAAGAGGATCTCGCGTTTCCGCATGAGCCACCGCCCACGGAGAACGCGCCCCCCGGGCGCTTGAGCGGCCCTCGGAGCGAGGTGGGGTGCCAGCCGCCGGGAACGGGAACGGCGAGCCAGGACCCGGGGTTCGGGCCGCGGTCCGTAGGGGACGGCCTGCGGGCTTCAGCCTGCCGGTGTGTGTGCCGCAGCCCTGGCGCGGATGTGCTGACCGAGAAAGTGAGCGGCGCGGTCCAGTGCCTCGTCGGCTTCGTCCAGGACGCCGGCGAACGCCTGGAAGACATGGGGAACATCGGCGGTGACGTCCAGGATGACGTCCACTCCGGCTTCCCTCGCGCGCGTGGCCATGCGTGTGGAGTCGTCCAGGAGTACCTCGTTGGTGCCCGCCTGCAGAAGCATCGGAGGGAAGCCGGTCAGGTCGGCGAGGACGGCGGGGCTGAGCATGGGCTGATGCGGATCCTGTCCCGCAAGGTACATGGTCCCGGTGTGCTCCAGGCCCTCACGCGTGAAGAACGGGTCGATGCCCGCCTTGGTGTCCATGCTCTCGCCTGTCCGCGTCATGTCGAGACCGGGCGAGAACGCCACGATCGCGGCGGGCATGGGCAGACCCGCGTCGCGGGCGGCGAGGCAGGTGGTGACGGTGAGGCCGCCGCCGGCGGAGTCCCCGGCGAACGCGATCGCCGACGGGTCTTCGCCGCTGTCGAGAAGTGCGCGGTAGGCGCTCACTCCGTCCTCGATCGCGGCCGGGAACGGGTGCTCGGGGGCGAGCCGGTAATCCAGGGAGAACGCCCTGAACCCTGTTCTGGTCACCAGGTTCCCCGTCAGCGACATCGCCGTCTCCGGTGAACCGACGACGTAGGAGCCGCCGTGAAAGTAGAGGATCGTCCCGGTCTTCGGAGTGCCGACCGGCTCGACGAGCACCGCGGGGCGGTCGGCGAGCGTCGTGGTCCGGGTGCGGATCCCGGACGGGACGATCATTTCTCCCATCATCGCCCTGAACCCGGCGCGGATCTCCTCCACCGACCGAGGGGCCTCCGGCCGAGGCCGTCGGACCATCGCGTCGATCTTCGCGCGCTGCTGCCTGCTCATTGCCGCCTCCATCGCGAGTACATGCCAAAGAACTATATGCCTAGGCATCTAGGTTAGGATATATGCCATGGCATCTAAGTCGAGCCGCGCCCCGATCGACCTCCCGGGCTTCTTCGCCGATCTCGTCCGCTGCGAGACACGCCTCTACAACGCGCTGAACGACCGACTTCGCGAGCGGCACGGGATCGTCACCTCGCAGTTCGAGTTCCTGCGCTTCCTGCGCGAGCACCCCGGGTCCCGGGTCGCGGACCTCGCCACCGAATTCGCCATCGGGATCGGCGCGACCAGCAAGGGCGTCGACCGTCTGGAGAAGCGGGCATGGGTCACCCGGCGCACCAATCCATCGGATCGCCGCTCATCACTGCTGGACCTGACCGCCGGGGGCCTGCGACTCGTCGAGGCGGCGGAGGAGACCTTCACCAAAGCACTGGCCGAGCTGACCGCAGACGTCCTGGGCGGTCCCTCAGGACCCGCCGCCGCACAGATCTTCTCGGAGTTGCGCACGGCACTCGAACGCGATCAGATCGGCCTGCCCACCGGCTGACCGGCGTGTGCGTCCCGTGCGACCGCCGCCCGTAGCCGTGTGATCAGCGTTCGTTCCGAGGGTGAATCCCGCGGATTGATCGCGACTCGACAGGTCCACTGGTACGGCGACAGCCCTCACCCCGGCCGCCCAGGTACGGCTCGTGCCGTGACCGAGCGAATCCCGCTGTGACCGATCCTTGTGCGCCCCATTGACACCCCCCGTGCCCCCTCCCTACTGTCACGCCAGCATTTCGAACGCATGACGAAATTTCGAACACCGAAGGGTGGGCGGGCGTGCGTATCACCGGAGTCAGCACCCACGTGGTCGGCACACAATGGCGGAATCTGACCTATGTGCAGGTCCACACGGACGAGGGGCTCACCGGGGTCGGGGAGACCCGGATGCTCGGGCACACCGATGCCCTGATCGGGTATCTGCGGGAGGCCGAGGCCAACCACATCGCGGGCTCGGACCCGTTCGCCGTGGAAGACCTGGTCCGCCGGATGAAGTACGGCGACTTCGGCCGCGCCGGGGAGATCGTGATGTCCGGGATCGCGGTGGTCGAGATGGCCTGCTGGGACATCAAGGGCAAGGCGCTCGGCGTACCGGTGTGGCAGTTGCTCGGCGGAAAGGTGACCGATCGCGTCAAGGCGTACGCGAACGGCTGGTACACCACCGAGCGCACTCCGGAGGCGTATCACGAGGCGGCCCGCGCGGTCGTGGCGCGGGGCTACCGAGCGCTGAAGATCGACCCGTTCGGCACGGGCCACTTCGAGCTGGACCACGAGCGCACCCGGTACGCCGTCTCCCTGATCGAGGCCGTGCGGGACGCGATCGGCCCGGACACCGAGCTGATGCTGGAGATGCACGGTCGTTTCTCCCCCGCCACCGCGATCCGCCTCGCCCGCGAACTGGCGCCCTTCGAGCCCGCCTGGCTGGAGGAGCCGGTGCCGCCGGAGAACCTGAAGGCGCTGGAGAAGGTGGCCGCGAAGGTGGACATCCCGGTGGCCACCGGGGAGCGGATGCACGACCGGATCGAGTTCCGGGAGCTGCTGGAGAGCCAGGCGGCGGACATCCTCCAGCCGGACGTCGGCCACATCGGCGGCATCTGGGAGACCCGCAAGCTGGCCGCGACAGCCGAGAGCCACTACGTGCTGCTCGCCCCGCACAACGTGGGCGGCTCGGTCCTCACCGCCGCCTCGCTCCACGTCGGTTTCAGCACACCGAACTTCAAGATCCTGGAGCACTTCAACGACTTCGCGGACGCGGAGATCAAGACGGTGGTCAAGGGCGCCCCGGAGGTGGTCGACGGCTACTTCCACCTCTCCGACGCCCCCGGTCTCGGCGTCGAGCTGGACACCGACGCGGCGGCCGAATTCCCGCAGCAGCAGGCCCGGTTCGACCTGTGGGCCGAGGGCTGGGAGCGACGCCGGCCGAAGGGGACGAAGTGAGCGTCCAGGTCGTGGTCGAGGCGCCGGGCACGCACCGGCTGGAGCCGCACACACCCCGCGAGCCCGGCCCCGGCGAGGCGCTGGTCGCCGTGCACGCGGTGGGGGTCTGCGGCAGCGACCGCGAGCTGTACCGGGGCAACCGGCCCGCGCAGTACGTGCGTTACCCCGTGGTGCCCGGCCACGAGTGGTCCGGCACGGTACGGGAGGTGGGCGCCGGGGTGCCGGAGCGCCTCGTCGGCCGCAGGGTGGTCGGCGAGGGCTTCCGCAACTGCCAGGTGTGCGCCCGCTGTCACACGGGCGAGACCACGCTCTGCGAGGCGGGGTACGAGGAGACCGGCTTCACCCACCCCGGCGCGATGGCGCCCACCCTGACCCTGCCCGCCCGGCTGCTCCACCCCCTGCCCGACGACGCCGACCTCACCGCGGCCGCCCTCCTCGAACCCGCCGCATGTGTCGCGGCCGCCGCCCTCCTCGCCGCTGCCCGGCCGGGCGAGCGGGTCGCGGTGGTCGGCACGGGGACGCTCGGGATGCTGGCGGTGCGGTTCCTCGCGGCGGTCTCCCCCAGCGAGTTGCTGGTGGTGGGACTCGACCGTGAACGAGAGCCGCTGGCGAAGGAGTTCGGCGCCACGGACTTCGCCGTGAGCGGCCCCGGCCTGCCCGGCGGCTACGACGTGGTGATCGAGGCGGCGGGCTCCGCCGAAGCCGCGCGCACCGCCTCCGCCCTGCTACGGCGCGGCGGACGCCTGGTGCTGACCGGCATCCCGGCACCGGGCGCGAGGGGCCTGGACCCCGCCGACCTCGTCGTACGGCGACTGGAGGTGCGCACGGTCTTCGGGGCGCCCCCGGCCGCCTGGGCGCACGCGGTCCGGCTGTTCGGCGCCGGGCTCCTCGACCCGCTGCCCCTGGTGACGCGCCGACTGCCGCTGACCGAGTTCGCGCGGGCGGTGGAAGCGGCGGGACCCGGAAAGGTGCTCCTGCTGCCCTGACCCGCGCACGAGAAGCCCCAGGAGGCGCGCACGCTCGAAGATCCGAACGACGTCCGGCATACCGAACACGAAAGGCAGCCCGTGACCGACCTTTCCGCTCCGGCAGTCCGCAGGCCCGGCGAGCAGGCGCTCGCCGCACTGGGTCTTGCCGCGCCCGCCCCCGACCCCGCCGATGCCTCCCCGCACCGCTTCCCGGGCGGCGGGAGCTGGCGCACCGAGATCCCGTCGTGCGAGGGGCCCGAGGCGCTGGCCGTCGTGCTGGCAGAGGCGGCGCGGCTGGACGTGCCGGTGCACCGGATCAGCCAGGGCAGCGGTGTCTGGATGCTCACGGACGCCGAGATCACCGAGATGGCCGGGGCGACCCGCGAACGCGACATCGAGCTGTGCCTGTTCACCGGGCCGCGCGGCACCTGGGACACCGGCGGCGCGGTGCGCTCCGACTCACGCGGCGGCGGTCCGCGCGCCCGGGGTCACGACGCGGTGGCCGGCTGTGTCGAGGACGCGGTGCGCGCGACCGAACTGGGCGTGCGCTGCCTGCTGGTGGCCGACGAGGGCGTGCTGTGGGCGCTGCACCGGGCGCGGGAGTCGGGGGTGCTCCCGGCTGACACCACGTTGAAGGTCTCCGCGCTGATCGGCCCGGTGAACCCGGTCTCCTACGCGGTGTTCGAGCGGCTGGGCGCGGACTCGATCAACGTGCCCAGCGATCTCACGCTCGCCCATCTCACCGAGATCCGCCGGGTGTCCGGCGCCCCCATGGACATGTACATCGAGGCGCCCGACGACCTCGGGGGCCAGGTACGGATGTACGAGGTGGCCGAACTGATCCGGCGCGGCGCCCCGCTGTATCTGAAGTTCGGCCTGTCGAAGGCGCCCGGCATCTACCCCTGGGGCGCCCATCTCAGAAGCGTCGCCCTGGACACCGCGCGGGAGCGGGTGCGACGCGGCCGACTGGTCCTCGACCTGCTGGCCCGGCACGGTGCCGATCACGGCATGGCCCCGCTCGGCACCCGCCTCCCGGGCGCACTGCACCGCTTCCCCACGACCGCGTGATCCCGCGCCTGAACCGCGTGGACCCGTAGGACACATCCCGCTCCACCGCACGGTCCGACCCGCTCAACGCCGAGACGAACAAGGACGGTTCCCCATGCGCGACCGGTACATCGCACGCCCCCGCAGAGTCGCCCTCGCCGCGACCGCCGTACTCGCCCTCACCCTGACCGCCTGCGGGCAGAGCGGCGAGGGCGGCAGTGAGGACAAGGGCGGCGACGCCAAGGGCGGCACCATCGGTGTCGCCATGCCGACCAAGTCCTCCGAGCGCTGGATCGCGGACGGCAACAACGTCGTCAAGGACCTGCATGCCAAGGGGTACAAGACCAAGCTGGTCTACGGCGAGGACGACCCGGACACCCAGGTCGCCCAGATCGAGAACCTGATCACGCAGGGCGTCAAGGGCCTGATCATCGCGGCCATCGACAACAAGTCCCTGAACAACGTGCTCCAGGAGGCCGCCGACGCCCACATCCCGGTCATCGCCTACGACCGCCTGATCCTGGGCACCAAGAACGTCGACTACTACGCCTCCTTCGACAACGAGAAGGTCGGCGAGCTGCAAGGTACGTACATCGCGGACAAGTTGGGGCTGGACAGCGGCAAGAAGGGCCCGTTCTCCATCGAGTTGTTCGCCGGGTCCAACGACGACAACAACACCAAGTACTTCTTCGGCGGGGCGATGAAGGTGCTCCAGCCGTACATCGACAAGAAGCAGCTCGTGGTGAAGTCCGGGCAGACCGCGCTCAACCAGGTCACCACCCTGCGCTGGGACGGCACCACCGCCCAGCACCGCATGGAGGACCTGCTGACGTCGGCGTACCGGTCCGGGCGGGTCGACGCGGTGCTCTCCCCGTACGACGGCATCTCCATCGGCATCCTGTCCGCGCTGAAGTCGGACGGCTACGGGTCACGGAGCAAGCCGCTGCCGGTCGTCACCGGGCAGGACGCGGAGCTGGCGTCGGTGAAGTCGATCATCGCCGGGGAGCAGACGCAGACGGTCTACAAGGACACCCGCAAGCTCGCGGAAGTCGCCGCCGGCATGGTGGACGCGACCCTCAAGGGCAAGAAGCCCGAGGTCAACGACTCCAAGACCTATGACAACGGCACCAAGGTCGTGCCCGCCTATCTGCTCCAGCCGGTCAGCGTCGACAAGAAGAACTACCGCGAGGTGCTGGTCGACGGCGGCTACTACACCGAGTCGCAGCTCAAGTGACCGCCCACTCCCACGATTTGGAAGGCGCGGCCATGGCGGGACCCGTCCTCGAAATGCGGTCGATCGTCAAGACCTTCCCCGGCGTCACGGCCCTGTCCGACGTCACCCTGACCGTCAAGCCCGGCGAGGTGCACGCCATCTGCGGGGAGAACGGCGCCGGGAAGTCCACCCTGATGAAGGTGCTCTCCGGGGTTCATCCGTACGGCAGTTACGAGGGCGAGGTGCTGTTCCAGGGCGAGGAGTGCCGGTTCCGGGACATCCGGGCCAGCGAGCGGCAGGGCATCGTCATCATCCACCAGGAGCTGGCGCTGGTGCCCTATCTCTCCCTCGCGGAGAACCTGTTCCTCGGCAACGAGCACGCCCGGCGCGGTCTGATCGACTGGACGGAGACGCTGCGGCACGCCACGAAGCTGCTGCGCCGGGTCGGTCTTGACGAGCATCCGGAGACCCGGGTCGCGGACATCGGCGTCGGCAAGCAGCAGTTGGTGGAGATCGCCAAGGCGCTGGCGAAGTCGGTGCGGCTGCTGATCCTGGACGAGCCGACGGCCGCCCTGAACGACGAGGACAGCGGCAAACTCCTGGATCTCATCCTGGAGTTGAAGGCCCAGGGCATCACCTGCATCGTGATCTCGCACAAGCTGAACGAGATCCGCCGGGTGGCGGACTCGGTGACCGTGCTGCGTGACGGCCGCTCGGTGGAGACGCTGGACGTACGGGCGCCGGGAACCACCGAGGAGCGGATCATCGCGGGCATGGTCGGCCGCGACCTCGACCACCGCTTCCCCGAACGTCCGCCGCACCAGGCGGAGTCGGGCGCGGCCCCGGCACTCGAGGTGCGCGGCTGGACCGTACGGCACCCGATCGACCGGCAGCGCAAGGTCGTCGACGACGTGTCCATCGAGGTGCGCCGGGGCGAGATCGTCGGCATCGCGGGGCTGATGGGCGCGGGTCGCACCGAGCTGGCGATGAGCGTGTTCGGCCGCTCCTACGGACGGTACGCGGGCGGCACGGTGCTGAAGGACGGCAGGGAGATCCGTACCCGGACCGTCGCGGAGGCGGTGGGGCAGGGGATCGCGTACGTCACCGAGGACCGCAAGCACTACGGGCTCAATCTCCTCGACACCGTGCACCGCAACGTCTCGCTGACCGCGCTGGGCAAGGTGGCCCGGCGCGGGATCGTGGACGAGCACGCGGAGCGGCGGGCGGCGGAGGGGTTCCGTACCGCCATGAACATCAAGGCGCCCACCGTGCTGGAGCCGGTCGGGCGGCTGTCGGGCGGCAACCAGCAGAAGGTCGTCCTCAGCAAGTGGATCTTCGCGGACCCGGACGTGCTGATCCTGGACGAGCCGACGCGGGGCATCGACGTGGGCGCCAAGTACGAGATCTACACGGTGATCGGACGGCTCGCGGCCGAGGGCCGGGCGGTCGTCTTCATCTCCTCCGAACTGCCCGAACTGCTCGGCATGTGCGACCGGATCTACACCATGGCCGCCGGCCGGCTCACCGGCGAGGTGCCGAGGGCGGAAGCCACGCAGGAAGCGCTGATGCGCCTGATGACCAGAGACGAAGAGGCGCGATGACCAGAGACGAAGAGGTGACGCCATGAGCGCGGACGTGACGGCCCCGGCCCCGCCGGAGCGCGAGGGCCCGCCCGCCGGGCCGGGCGTGCTCCGGCTGATGCTGGACGGCCTGCGCCGCAACATGCGCCAGTACGGGATGGTGATCGCGCTCGGCCTGATCGTGGTCCTGTTCGCGGTGTGGACCGACGGCGATCTGCTGCTGCCGCGCAACGTCTCCAACCTGGTGCTCCAGAACAGCTACATCCTGGTCCTGGCGATCGGGATGATGCTGGTGATCATCTCGGGTCACATCGACCTGTCGGTGGGTTCGCTGACCGCATTCGTCGGGTCGTTCCTGGCGGTGCTGAACGTACGGCACGACGTGCCCTGGCCACTCGCGCTGGTGCTGTGTCTGCTGGTGGGCGCGGCGGCGGGGGCGGTACAGGGATATCTGATCGCCTATCTGGGCATCCCGTCGTTCATCGTGACGCTCGCCGGGATGCTGCTGTTCCGGGGGCTGACGGAGATCCTGCTGAAGGGGCAGACCCTGGGGCCGTTCCCGGACGGGCTGCAGAAGATCGGCAACGGCTTCCTGCCCGCGTTCGGCCCCGACACCGACTACCACAATCCGACGCTGCTGCTCGGTCTCGTGCTGATCGCGGCCGTGGTCTGGCAGGAGGTCCAGGGCAGGCGCAGGCAGCGGGAGTTCGCGCTCCAGGTGCCCCCGCTCAGGCTGTTCGCGCTGAAGCTGGCCGCGCTGGTCGCCGCGATCCTCGCCCTGACCCTGCTGCTCGCCAGCTACAAGGGCGCCCCGATCATCCTGATCGCCCTCGGCGCCCTGGTCGTCGGCTACGGCTACCTCATGCGCAACTCGGTCTTCGGCCGCCACGTGTACGCGATCGGCGGCAATCTGCCCGCGGCGAAGCTGTCCGGGGTGAAGGACAAGAAGGTCACCTTCCTGGTCTTCCTGAACATGGGCATCCTCGCGGCGCTGGCCGGACTGGTGGTCGCCGCCCGGCTGAACGCGGCCTCGCCGAAGGCGGGCGTCAACTTCGAACTGGAGGCCATCGCCTCGTCGTTCATCGGCGGCGCGTCCATGAGCGGCGGGGTCGGCACGGTGCTCGGCGCGATCATCGGCGGGCTCGTCCTCGGCGTGCTGAACAACGGCATGAACCTGCTGAGCGTCGGCACCGACTGGCAGCAGGTGATCAAGGGGCTGGCGCTGCTGCTGGCGGTCGGCTTCGACGTGTGGAACAAGCGCCGGTCGGGGGCGTGAACCGAGGTACGCGGGAAGCGACTTCACCCCTTGAACGGCGGCTGGGGCAGTCCCTCCCCCGCGCCCGGCACCACCAGCACCGACCCCGACAGGGGCGTGGGCCCGGTGAGGCCTACGCGGGCGGTGGTGACGTACAGGTCGGTCAGGCCGGGGCCGCCGAAGGCGCAGGCGGTGGTGCGCGGGGCCGGGAGGCGGATCTCCCGGTCCAGTGCGCCGGAGGGGGTGTAGCGGCGGACCGCGCCCCCGTCCCACAGCGCGACCCAGACGCAGCCCGCCGCGTCGACGGTCAGCCCGTCCGGGAAGCCCGCGCCGTCCTCGATGACGGCCAGGGTGCGCCGGTTCCGGACGCCGTCGCCGTCGTGGTCGAAGACGTCGACGCGCCGGGTGGGGCTGTCGATGTAGTACATCAGCGTGCCGTCCGGGCTCCAGGCGATGCCGTTGCTCACGGCGACGTCGGTGAGGATCGGTTCGGCGGTGCCGTCGCCGGTCAGACGGGTCAGGGTGCCGCCGCCGGGAGCCTCGTCGTAGCGCATGGTGCCGGCCCAGAGCGCGCCGTCGGGGGCGACGGCCGCGTCGTTGGCGCGGCGCCCCGGTACCGGGTCGTGGTCCAGCCAGCGGAAGGCGCCGTCTGGGTCGAGCAGGGCGACGCCGTCGCGCAGGTTGAGCACCAGGCCGCCGTGGGCGCGGGGCTTGGCGGCGCCGACGTGCTGTCCGGTGTCGTGGACCGTACGGCGGCCGGTGGCGGGGTCGTAGGTGTGCACGCGGCTCGCCAGGACGTCGACCCACAGCAGGCGGGCGCCGGCCGGGTCCCAGGTCGGGCCCTCGCCCAGCTCCGCCCGCGCCTCGACGGCGACCTCGTAGGTGTTCACGCCGCCTCCCGGTGGCCGAGTCGCGTGGAGAGTTCGGCGGCGCCCTCGACGGCCAGCGCCTCCAGTTCGGTACGGCGTTCCTCGCTCCAGCGGACCGTCGGCACCGAGATGGACAGCGCGGCGACGACCCGCCCGCTGCGGTCGCGGACCGGGGCGGCCACACAGCTCACGTCCGGGTTGGACTCCCGGCGTTCCACCGCGACGCCCCGGCGCCGGATCTCCGCGAGGGCGTCCCGCAGCCGACCGGGGTCGGTGAGGCTGTCCGGGGTCATCGCGACCAGCTCGGCGCCGTCCGGGACGCGGGCGGCCAGCTCCGGCTCGGGCAGCGAGGCCAGCAGCATCTTGCCGACGGCCGTGCAGTGTGCGGGCAGCCTTCGCCCGGCCGCCGAGACCATGCGGACCGCGTGCGTGGAGTCGACCTTGGCGATGTAGATGACGTCGGTGTCCTCCAGGAGCGCCACGTGGACCGTCTCGTCACAGGTCTCGGCGACGCTGCGGGCCACTTCCCGGCCCTCGGCGGCGAGGTCGAGCTGCTCGGCGTACCGGCTGCCGAGCTGGTAGGGGCGCACCCCGAGCCGGTACCGCCCTGGCTGCCCCGGCACCGGGACCAGGTAGGAGCGGGCGGCGAGGGTGGTGACCAGTTCGTGCACGGTGGTGCGCGGGAGCTGGAGAATGCGCACGATGTCGGGCGCGGAGAGCGTGCCGTCCCCGTCGAGGAACAGCTCCAGGATGTCGAGGGCCCGCGTCACGGCGGGCACGAGGCGTCCCATGTCCGGCCTCCTTGCCTGCTTCCGGGCGTGACGGTCCGCCACCCCTGTTCGACACCCCGATCGGTGATCGACGGGGCGAACACAGGCTAGTCAGCGCGAGTCCCCCGGGCAACGGTCACCCGCGCACCGGTTCTACGCCTGCCGGCCGGGGGCCCTCGGGACGGTCGGCAGTTCCGGCGCCGACGGCGGTGCGCTCATGTCGAGCAGGAGCAGGGCGTCGTGCTCGGGGGTGCCGGGTTCGGCGGTGTAGACGCCGATGCGCTGGCCCGGGGTGCCTTCCACGTGGAGCGACTGCGTGGTGAGGGTGAGCGTGCCGACCCGGGGGTGCCGGAAGGTCTTGTGCGGGGGCTTGCGTCCGGTCACCTCGTAGCGCTCCCACAGTCCCGCGAAGTCGGGGCTCTTGACAAGGAGTTCGCCGACGAGGCTGGTGAGGTCGGGGGCGTCCGGGGCGGTTCCGGCGATGGCGCGCAGCCGGGCGACGCAGCCGGCGATCTGTCGCTCCCAGTGCGGGAACAGGTCGCGGGCCGCCGGGTGGAGGAAGAGGTAGCGGGCGATGTTGCGCTGTCCGACGGGCCAGCCGTCGAGCCCTGCGTACAGGGCGAGGCCGCCGGGGTTCCAGGCGAGCAGGTCCATGCTGCGGCTGATGACGTACGCCGGGTTCGGGCGCAGTGACTCCAGCATCAGTTTCAGGTGCGGGCGCACGGTGCGGCTGGGCGCGGGCGGCGGTTCGGGGGCGTAGCGGGCCGCGTGGGCGGCGAGTTGGCGCAGGTGCCGGTGTTCCTGGTCGTCCATGACCAGGGCGCGGGCGAGCGAGTCGAGGACGGCGGGGCTGGGGCGCGTCTCCTTGCCGCGCTCCAGGCGCACGTAGTAGTCGATGCTGATTCCGGCGAGGGTGGCCAGCTCCTCGCGGCGCAGTCCGGGGGTGCGGCGGATACCCGCGCCCACCGTGAGGCCGACGTGCCGGGGGCTGGTCTGGGTCCGGCGGGCGCGCAGGAAGCGGCCCAGCTCGGCACTCTCGCTGTGCGCGCTCTCGGATGCCATGGTCCCCAGTCTGGCCCACCGGGCACCTGCCGGGCGGGGGCGAGGGGGGCCCTGTCATTACCCCCGAAGAACCCGCCCTGCCACATCGGCGCGGTCCGGGGGACGGTGAGGACACAGGACGCCGACACCCCGGGCACCACCGGGTCGCCCGCGTCGAGGAGGACACCGCCGCCGACGCCGTTCGCCCCGACCGCCGCACAGCTCGACAAGCTCGGCAGCCTGCCGCGCCCGTCGCCGGCGACACCCGCGGCGAGGCTCGGGCCCGGATGCTCGGGCGCTGGTCCCTCCCCCGTGACGACACCCCTGTTTGGAGCAACCCCCTCTCATGCGTGCAGCAGTGATGTACGGAGCCGGAGACGTCCGCGTCGAGGACCGGCCCGACCCGGAGATCGTCGAGCCGACCGACGCCGTGGTGCGCACGGTGGCCGCGTGCGTGTGCGGCAGCGACCTGTGGCCGTACCGGTCGATGCCCGCCACCGGCACCGGTCGCCCCATGGGCCACGAGTTCCTGGGCGTCGTGGAGGAGACCGGCGCCGAGGTGACCGGGCTGACGGCGGGGGACCTGGTCGTCGCCCCCTTCACCTACAGCGACAACACCTGTGACTACTGTGCCAAGGGCCTCCAGATCTCGTGCCGCCGCGGCGGCCGGTACGGCTTCGACGGCGTCGACGGCGGACAGGGCGAAGCCGTCCGTGTCCCCTGCGCGGACGGCACCCTGGTGAAGCTCCCGGTGACCGCCGACTCCGCGCTGGTGCCGTCGCTGCTGGCCCTTTCGGACGTGATGACCACCGGTCACCACGGCGCGGTGACCGCAGGGGTCCGGCGTGGGGACACGGTGCTGGTCGTCGGGGACGGGGCGGTCGGGCTGTGTGCGGTGATCGCCGCGAGGCGGCTGGGTGCCGAGCGGATCGTGCTCGCGGGCCTTCATGAGGAACGCACCGCTCTGGGCCGTGAGTTCGGTGCCACCGACGTGGTCGCGGAGCGCGGTGAGGAGGGCGTTGCCCGCATCCGCGAGCTGACCGGCGGCGTGGACAGGGTGATCGAGGCCGTCGGCACCCGCCAGGCACTCGACACCGCCCTGGGCGCCGTCCTGGACGGCGGCACCGTCAGCCGCCTGGGCGCCCCGCAGTACGAGGAAGGACCGCTCGGCCGGTCCGGGTTCCTGCGGAACATCACCCTGACCGGCGGGGCCAGTCCCGCCCGCGCCTACATCGAGCGGCTTCTGCCCGACGTGCTCGACGGCACGATCCACCCCGGCCGTGTCTTCGACCGGACCTTTCCGCTCGACCGGACCCCGGACGCCTACCGGGCCATGGCCGACCGCCAGGTCCTCAAGGCACTCGTCCGCCCCTGATCCCCGCCAGGAGCCACCCCCTGGCACCACCGGATCAGACCGGCTGTTCCTCCTCCGGGGTCGCCGCCCCCTCCCCCGACTCGTCCCGCTCTGCGGCCGCGCCCCAACCCATCGGGCGGCGTACGAGGAGGCTGCTGACGGTGTACGACATCCCGGTGGTCCCGCGTGCGGGCGGCGGGTGGTAACGGCCGCCGCAGACCGAGAGGTTGACGATGAGGTAGGCGTGCCAGCCGCGTCCGGTGCCCCGGCGGTCGGCGAAGGCCACCGTGCCGTTCACGGACCAGACGACGGAGCCCGCGCCGAATTCGGTGCGCAGATCCACCCAGGCGCCGGGGCGGATCGCGCGGTCGCGGAAGTAGCTGTTGCTGCCGCGTACGTGATTGGTGAGTTCCAGCAGGTCGGGGTTGTCCGGGTGGTACTCGAAGACGTCGATCTCCTGGCCGCCGTCCCGCCAGGTCCAGATGGCGGGCCAGGCGCCGGTCTCGACGGGCAGCCGGACCCGCGCCTCCAGGACGTCCCCGGTACGGACCATGAAGCCGTCGCGGCTGCCCTCGGTGGTGAGCAGCCCGGTGTTCCACTTGCCGTCGGGGCGCCGGGTGGCCCGGAAGACGCCCGAGCGGCTGTAGGCGGGATCGGTGACGAGGTAGTCGAGTTTGTCGTCGCCCGGGTTGACCGGGCCGCCGTTGGGATAGGCCCAGGAGTGGCCGGCGACCCACTGTCGCTCCGAGGCGAAGTCGGCTCTGAACACCACGTCGGACCCGGGCGCGGCACGCGGCGCCGGGAGGGGGCTGTCGGGTGTCGATTCGTGCATGTCGGATGTCTCTCCGCCATACGCCCCGTCATGCGGTGAAGCCTGGACATCACGGAAATAATGACCCGTTCGAGTGAATCGGACTCCGGACCCGGCCGCGCAGGGCGCCCCGGCGGCGCGACGGCGTGGGCTTTCGTAGGCTGGGGAGGCCCGAGCGCCTCCGGGCTCCTCCGGGACGTGGACTCCGGTACGTGGACGACCCGCAGGCGGGAGACGGTAGTGATCGAACTTGCCGCGGTGTTCGCCGTCGCCGGTGCCGCGAGCAATGCCGTGGGCACCGCCTTCCAGCGCAAGGCGGCCTCGGTCAGCTCCAAGAGCGGGCTGCGGCTGCTGCTGGACCTGGTGCGCCGTCCCGCCTGGGTGATCGGCATGGCCGGGGTGATCGGCGCGGCGATCTTCCAGAGCCTGGCTCTCGTCAACGGCCCGCTGGCGCTGGTGCAGCCGCTGTTCATCCTGGAGCTGCCCTTCGCTCTCCTCGTGGTGGGCCCGCTGCTGCACCGGCATCTGCCCGCGTACGGCTGGTGGGGCGTCGGCGCCGTCGTGCTGGGGCTGGCGGTGATGCTCGCCTCGGCGGCGCCGTACGGTGCGCGCGACCAGGCGCCGCTGACCCGCTGGGTACCCGCGCTGGTCCTGTGCGTCGGGGCGATCGTGGTCGCCGTGCTGCTGGCCCGGCGCCAGCGTGCCCCGGCCGGGCGAGCTGCGCTGCTGGCCTCGGGCTCCGCCATCGCCAACGCGCTCACGGCCGCGCTGCTGAAGTCGGCCACGGGCACCTTCGCGGACGAGGGCTTCGAGGCGTTCCTGCTGTCCTGGCAGACCTACGGCTTCGCGCTGGCCGGCACGGCTGCGGTCCTCCTGCTGGAGAACGCGCTCCAGGCGGGCCCGCTCGCCGCCGCCCAGCCCGCGCTGACCATCGGCGACGCGGTGGTGAGCCTCGCCCTCGGCATCACCCTGTTCGGCGAGCGCATCCGCACCGGCTGGTGGCTGGTCCCCGAGGCGTGCGGCGCGCTGCTGATCATCGCGGGCGTCCTGGTCCTGAGCCGCGCGGTGCAGAACCTCATCGAACGGCCGCCCCGGTCCCGGGTGTCGTAGCAGTCGGCGACGGAGGACGGCGGCGGTGCGGATGTCCGCACCGCCGCCGCTCGGTGTGCCGTCGCGCGCCGGGGTCAACGCCCCGCCGGGATCAGCGGGCCGCGTTCACCTTCTCCAGCGCCTTCGCCAGACCCGCCGCCCACAGTTGGTTGACGCGGGCGCGCTCGTTGCTGTCCGGGTAGCGGTTGGTGCAGGACGGGCCGGGGCCGCCACCCGACATCAGCTCGCTGCACGGGCCGCTGTAGTGGTCGGGGAGGCCCAGGACGTGACCGGTCTCGTGGGCGGTGACGCGGATGGAGTCGTACTGCTGGTTCTGCGCGTAGTCGAGGAAGATGTAGCCGCCGCCGTGGCCGTCGGTGGAGGCGTAGGAGCCCTGCGGGTCGCTGCCCTCGTAGTACGAGAAGTCGGCGCCGCCCGAGGTGGCCTGGAGCTTGACGTTGGAGACGGAGCCGTTCCAGATGGAGGCGGCGTTGGCTATCTGGGAGCTGAAGCTCGGGGCCTGGGAGGCGTTGTAGTAGACGGTGACGGCCTTCAGGCTCGGGTGCGCGGCCTGCTTCTTGGCGACCGAGGTGAGGACGGCTTCGAAGAACGCCTTGTTCTGCGCGGCCTCTCCCGCCGAGCCGGTGAAGTGGGCGTGCGGGGCGGGGGTGACCGCGTGGGCGGGGGCCGCGGTGCCGAGGGCGGCGCAGGCCAGGCCCAGGCCGAGGGCGAGGACACCTCTGGCGGCCTTCGCGGACAGGGCAGGGGTACGGAAGGGCTTCATGTGGGGGGCTCCTACTCGTTCCGTGGGGTGAACGATCGGTTGCCCATGAGTCTCGGGGAGCCCAACTCCCGGCGGATGATGGCAAGTAGGGATAGCGCGAAGCTATCGCCGTCAACTCGCCCCGCTGCGCACCCATTTGAACCTCTGGCGCCGCCTCACAGCCCACACCTAGGCTCCCGGCATGGATCTTGAGGTGAGACATCTGCGGGTGCTGTGCGCCATCGCCGACGCGGGCAGCCTGCATCGCGCGGCCCGCGAACTGGGCTTGGCGCAACCGTCGTTGAGCACGCAGTTGCGCCGTATCGAACAGGCCCTGGGCGGGCGGCTGTTCACCCGGGACCGCACCGGCTGCCGTCCCACCCCGCTGGGCCGGCTGGTGCTGGGCCGGGCGCGGCCGCTCGTGCGGGAGCTGGGTGCGCTCGTCGCCGAGGCACGGGCAGCGGCGACGCGCGCACCGGGCGGGCCCCGGCTGCGGATCGGGGCGACCGCCAGCCGGGCGCTGCCGGGCTGGCTGCGGCGGCTGCGCGCCCGGGTGCCCCCGGCCGATCCCACGCTGCACGTGGACGCGTCCGCGAACGCGCTGCTGCGGATGGTCGCCGAGGGCGGGCTCGACCTGGCCTTCGTGCACGAGGTGGAGGGCAGCCCGCTGCGCGTCCCGGCCGGGCTCAGTGTGCGGGTGCTGGTGCAGCGGGAGCCGCAGTTCGTCTCGCTCGCCGCCGACCACCCGGCCGCCGCCCGGCACGAGGTGCGGCTCGCGGACCTGGCGGGCGAGCGCTGGATGGTGGACTCTACCGTGGACGGCGAGTGGGACGGGCTGTGCCGGGTGCTGCGCGAGGCGGGGATCGAGCCGCGCCTGCTGCACGGCGACTATCTGACCGCCTACACGCTGGCCGCCACCGGCGAGGTGGTCACGGTCAGCCAGCCGACCGCGCGACCCCGCTCCGACCTCGCCATACGGCCGCTGTGCGGCGACCCCATCGGCGTACGGCTGCTGCTCGCGGCGCGCACCGAGGGGGAGTTGGCGGACGGCTACCCCGAACTGGCCGACGCCTACTGGGAGGTGGCCGCGCAGTCACCGCTCTACCGGTCGTGGCTGGAGCGCGCTCCGGCGCCGGTGTGAGGAGCGCCGGAGCTCGGGGACGTCAGTTGCCGAACGTCCGCGTGGTGTAGGCGCATTCGGTGTAGATGTAGCCCGGGCGGATCTTCGCCGTGTCGGAGGCGGGGGTGGCGGTGCTCGTGCCGTTGGGCTTGTGGACGAAGTACGTGGTGCCGACGGGCAGGCTGATGGTGCGCCGCGGATAGTTCTTGCCGCTGTCGCTGCACGGCTTGAAGCCGATCCTGATGGTGTCCGCGAAGGAGTACGCCCGGCAGTTGCCGCAGCCCTTGAGAGTGAAGCTGCCGGTGACCGGGCCGGTGTAGAGGACGGTGATGTCGTCCGGGCTGTCGTTCTTCACCGTGACGGAGATGCCGCCGCCGGAGGCGGTGGTGGGCAGCTTCTTCCCGGCGGCGGGGACGGTCTGGGCGACCTCGGCGCCGATGGCTATCTTCCGCGCCCGGTCCCGCTTGGCGCCCTTCGCCCGGGCGGCGTAGTCCTCCATGGTCTTCTGCGCGGCGGAGAACTGGCCGTCCTTGTACTGGTCGATGCCGCAGTCGTACGCCCCCGCGTCCCCGCTCCGCTTCGCGCGGCCTGCGGAGGCGGTGAGCTGGGCGGCGGAGCGGCCGGCGGAGTGGGAGAGCGTGAGGGCGCGGGTGTTCAGCTCGCGCAGCCGCTCCACGGCGGTGCAGGGCGACTTCCCGCCGACGTCCTTCTGCGCCTCGGCCACCGCCGACTCGACGGCCGGGGCGACCTTGGCCGCCGGGCCGGAGTCGGGAAAGGTGCCGAGCAGGTCGCCGAAGTTCTCCACCCATCCCTCGCCGTCTCCGGAGAGGGCGGTGGCACCACATGCGTACAGCGAGGTGGCGAGCCGGTCGTCGGGCCACCCGGCGAGCGAGCCCAGCCGGTCGTCGGGCAGGGACTGCGGCACGGTGCGCAGATACTTCAGCGGCTCGATGGCGCCGCAGTAGTCGCCGCTCGCGTAGGGGGCGCCGACCGTGCGGTAGTAGGTGCGCAGGCTGTCGGGTACCTGGCCGGCGGCGCGGGAGCCCGCGTGGTGGACGGCGAGGTCCCGGTAGACGTCCAGGGCGTCGCGGTAGCCGGAGCGCGAGGTGGTGAACGAGTGGCGGCCGGCCGCCGTGACCGTCTCGTCGGCGCGGTGCAGCCGGTCGAGCAGGGCCTGCTGGACGGCCTCCTCGCGGGCGTCGCGGTACCAGAGGGTGCCGGCCGTCGGCACCGCGAGCAGCAGGACGCCGAGGGCGAGCGCGAGGGGGGCCCTGGACGGCCAGGTGAGCCGAGTGCGCAGGGCGGTGAACGCGCCGTGCGCCGCGGCGAGGAGCAGGACGACGACGTATCCGGCGAGTGCCCCGGCCGGGACGCCGTCGGGGTCCGCGGGCAGGGCGACCAGGAGGAGCACGGCGGTCGCCACCCAGCAGGCGGCGGCGAGGAACCATCTTCGCAGCAGGACGTAGCCGAGGCCGAGTCCGCTCAGATTGAGCAGGCCGACGGCGGCCGCGCGCAGCGGGTCCGGTGGTGCGGGCGGCGGGCTCGCCGGCATCGGCGGCACCGGCGGCATGGGAGATCCCGGTGCCCCGGCAGGACCGTACGGTGTGTGCGACATGGCGGCTTCCCCCCGTCAACTGCCCCCGCGCCCCTGTGAATCGGCAGTGTACGGGGAGTGGTGGGGCACGGACAGAGGGTTTTCGCGCCGACTGCCGCGGGAGGGCGCTGCGGGCGTAGGACCGGCGTCGCGGGCACCGGGTACGTGCCGTCTGCGGGCGGGGGCGCCGGGTCCGGGCGACACTTGGCGGGAGGCTACCGAGCGACGGACCGGGAGGCGATGGGGTGGAAGCCGTCAACCCCACGGACAGCGCCTCGCTGCTGGCCGCCTTCGGTGCGCTCGGCGTCCTGGTGGTGACGTTCGCGGAGTCGGGTCTGCTGGTCGTCGGGTTCTTCCTGCCCGGTGACACGCTGCTGTTCCCGGCCGGGGTGCTGTGCGCCGGAGCCGACGGACGGCCGCCCCGGCTGGTGCTCTGGCAGGTGATGCTGTGCGCGGCGGCCGGGGCGGTGGCGGGCGGCCAGGTCGGCTACCTCATCGGGCGGCACGGCGGACGTCCGCTGCTGACCCGTACCTCCAACCGGCGGGTCAAGGAGGGCGCGGAGCGCGCCGAACGGCTGCTGGCCCGCTACGGCTACGGCAAGGCGCTGGTGATCGGCCGCTTCATCCCCATGCTGCGTTCGGTGCTGCATCCGGCGGCGGGCGCCCTCGGCGTACCGATCGGCACCTTCACCCTGTGGCAGACCGTCGGCGGGGTGCTCTGGTCGCAGAGCCTGGTGCTCGTGGGGTACGCGCTCGGCGCCTCGGTGTCCCACGTGGACGACTATCTGCTGCCGCTGGTCGGCGTCATCGTCGTCCTCTCCCTGATCCCGCTGCTGGTGGAGGCGGTGCGCTCACGGCACGCGCGGCACGGGAACGCGACCCGTGAGACCGCGGCGAGCGGGGACGCGGGGAGCGGGGGCGCGACGCACGGCGAGCACACCGCCGACGACACCTCTGGCCCGGAGGGCGAGTAGCGCGCGGCCGGGCCGGGAAACCGCCGCCCGCATATGCCCGCTCACCCGCCCGGCCCAACCCGCGTGGGCCTGAAGGGGCGAGGTCGTGTGACGGATGTGACGGTGGGTGGAAGGCATGGACCACTGCACCGGCACGGCGAGGAGGCGGCATGGTGGACACGAGCGGCGGCGAGGGCGGCACGGCATGTGCCTTCGCGCCCGGTGACGGCCCCGCCCCGCACGCCGGGGCGGCCGACGTCTTCGCCGGGGTGGGTGCGGTCGCCGACGCCGTCCTCTACGAGGGCTATCTGCTCTACCCCTACCGCCGTTCCTCGGCCAAGAACCGCGTCCGCTGGCAGTTCGGGGTACTCCCGCCCCGGGACTGGGTGGAGGCGGACGGACCGGTCACCGAGGGCATCTCCGGCTCGGCGGACTCCTGGTACCAGCGCACCGAGTGCCTGGTGCGTGCCGAAAAACCGGACGCGGCGCTCCGGGTGCGGGTGCGCTACCTCCAGATGCAGCGCAAGCAGGTCGAGGCGGCCGACGGCGACAGCGGTCACCGCCCGGTCGAGTCGCTGCTGACGGCCGACGGCGGGGTCCAGTTGAGCTTCGACGAGGCCGTACCGCAGGAGGTGGATCTGGTCTGGCCGCTGGCCGACCTGCTGCGCGGCGTGTGCACGGCGCCGACGGGCGCGCCCGCCGCACGCGAGACGGAGGAACTGTCCAAGGGCGCCGGCCGGATCGTCCGCACCCGCGAGGCGGTACGCGCCCGTACCACGGCCGGGGCCGAGCGGCTCGCGGACGGGCTCTACCGGGTGTGCGTGCGCACCGAGAACACTGGGCGGTCCCCGAAGACCGGGGGCGCACGCGGCGAGGTGCTGCGGCATGCGCTGCTCGCCGCGCACACCCTGCTCGGCGGTACGGGCCTGGAGTTCGTCTCGCTGATCGACCCGCCGCAGGCGCTGCGCGCGCAGACCCGCGGCTGCCGCAACGCCTTCACGTTCCCGGTGCTCGGCGGACCCGCGCCCGAGACGGACGGAGCGGACGACGGCTGCACGGGCCCGGTGCTGCTCTCCTCCCCCATCATCCTTCCCGACCATCCGCAGGTGGCCCCCGAGAGCCCGGGCGATCTGCACGACGCGGCGGAGATCGACGAGATCCTGACGCTGCGCACGATGCTGCTGACCGACGAGGAGAAGGCCGAGGCGCGGGCCACCGACCCGCGCGCCGCGCGCATCCTCGACCGCGTGGACACCATGCCCCGGGAGGTCTTCTCCCGGCTGCACGGCGCCATCCGCTCGCTGTCCCCGGTGTCCCCGGCCGAGCCGTCCCCGCCCGCCGGGACCGCCGGCCCGGCGGGCGCACGCCCCGCCTGGTGGCAGGAGGGCGGCGACGACGGGCTGTCACCGACGACCGACACGGTGGTCGTGGACGGGGTGGAGCTGGGCGGCGGCAGCCCGGTGCGGCTGCGGCCGCGCAAGCGGGGCTCCGACGCCCAGGACATGTTCCTGGAGGGGCGGACGGCGCGGGTGTCCGCGGTCTTCCACGACGTGGACGGCAGCACGCATCTCGCGGTGACCGTAGACGACGATCCGGCGGCCGAACTGCACGGCTGGTACGGCCGATTCCACTACTTCCGACCCGACGAGGTCGAGCCCCTCGGCGACCGACCGAAGCGAAGGCAGGCGACATGACCACCGAGAGCCACACCACCGCAGCCCGTGAACGCCTCGCCCACTCCGAGGCGCACGAGGGCATAGACGAGATCACCATCCTGTGGATCTCGGAGGGGATGAGCTGCGACGGAGACACCGTCTCGCTGACGGCGGCCATGCAGCCCTCCATCGAGGACGTGGTCCTCGGCGTGATCCCCGGTCTGCCCAAGGTCAACCTGGTCAACAAGGTGCTCTCGCCGAGCCTGGGCGGCGAGGACTTCCTCGCGCCCTACCGGGCGGCGGCGCGCGGCGAGCTGGACACCCCGTTCATCCTCGTCATCGAGGGGTCGATCCCCAACCAGGAGATCATCGAGGGCGACGGCTTCTGGACGTCCTTCGGCAACGACCCGAAGACCGGGCAGCCGCAGACCATCAACTGGTGGATCGACCAGCTCGCGCCGAAGGCGTGGGCCGTGGTCGCCGCGGGAACGTGCGCCACCTACGGCGGCATCCACGGCATGGCGGGCAACCCGACCGGCTCGATGGGTCTGGCCGACTACCTCGGCTGGGACTACACGTCCCAGGCGGGGCTGCCGATCGTCAACGTGCCGGGGTGTCCGATCCAGCCGGAGAACTTCATGGAGGTCCTGGTCTGGGTGCTCCAGACCGCGGCCGGTACGGCCCCGCCGCCCCCGCTGGACCACATGCTGCGGCCGCAGTGGCTGTTCGGCAAGACCGTGCACGAGGGCTGCGACCGGGGCTCGTACTACGAGCAGGGTGACTTCGGCCTGGACTACAACTCCCCCAAGTGCCTGGTGAAGACCGGCTGCTGGGGTCCCGTGGTCAACTGCAACGTGCCCAAGCGGGGCTGGATGGCCGGCATCGGCGGCTGCCCCAACGTCGGTGGCATCTGCATCGGCTGCACGATGCCCGGCTTCCCGGACGCGTTCATGCCGTTCATGGACGAGCCGCCCGGCGGCACCCTGTCCTCCCTGGTCATCAAGCCGTACGGCGCCGTGGTGCGCCGACTGCGCGGCCTGACCAACGAGATGGTCAACCACGAGCCCAAGTGGCGCGGCAAGAAGCGCAAGCTGACCAGCGGTTACGACCCGTACTGGCGTCCCTGAGACCGCCGGCACCGTGATCCGCCTCCCGCCCCCAGCCCCACCCCCACCCGCCGAACTCCGACAGCGAGGGCAGCACCGCAGATGACGACCACCGAATCCCGGCCGACGGGACGCAAACCGGCCCAGCTCGTGGACATGTCGTGGGATCCGATCACCCGGATCATCGGCAACCTGGGCATCTACACGAAGATCGACTTCGCCAACCGGGAAGTCGCCGAGTGCCACAGCACCTCGTCGCTGTTCCGCGGCTACTCGGTGTTCATGAAGGGGAAGGACCCGCGCGACGCCGGGTTCATCACCTCGCGCATCTGCGGCATCTGCGGCGACAACCACACCACGTGTTCCAACTACGCCCAGCAGATGGCGTACGGCATCAAGCCGCCGCCGATGGCGGAGCACATCACCAACCTCGGCGAGGCGGCCGAGTACATGTTCGACCACACGATCTTCCAGGACAACCTGGTGTTCGTGGACTTCTGCGAGGCCATGGTCAAGGCCACCAACCCCGGTCTGCTGGCCCGCGCCGAGCGGACCGACGCCCCGCGCGGGGAGATCCACGGCTTCAGGACCATCGCCGACATCATGAAGGCGTTCAACCCCTTCGAGGGCGAGGTCTACAAGGAGGCGCTGCGCGTCAGCCGGGTCACCCGGGAGATGTTCTGCCTCATGGAGGGACGGCACGTCCACCCCTCCACGCTCTATCCGGGCGGTGTCGGCACGATGCCGCAGCCGAGCGTCTTCACGGACTACCTCAGCCGGCTGATGCACGTCATCGACTTCATCAAGAAGGCCGTCGCGATGAACGACGACGTCTTCGACTTCTTCTACGAGGCGCTGCCGGGCTACGAGGAGGTCGGCCGGCGCCGCGTCCTGCTCGGCTGCTGGGGCGCCTGGCAGGACCCGGCGGTCGTCGACTACCGCTACGCGTCGATGAACGAGTGGGGCAAGGCGATGTACGTCACCCCGGGCGTCATCGTCGACGGCGAGCTGGTCACCAACAACCTCATCGACATCAACCTGGGCATCCGCATCATGCTCGGCAGCTCGTACTACGACGACTGGGTCAACGAGCAGCCCTTCGTCACCCACGACCCGCTGGGCAACCCGGTCGACATGCGCCACCCGTGGAACCAGACGACCGTCCCGGTGCCGCAGAAGCGGGATTTCGAGGGGAACTACAGCTGGGTCATGAGCCCGCGCTGGTACCACAAGGAGACCGACAAGCACCTCGCGCTCGACACCGGCGGCGGCCCGCTCGCGCGGCTGTGGTCGACCGCCCTGAGCGGCCTGGTCGACACCCGGTACGTCAAGGCGGCGAACGGCAAGGTGCGCATCCAGCTCCCCAAGGGCGAGTCGCTCCCGGAGACCACGCTGGAGTGGTCCATCCCGAAGTGGAGCAACACCATCGAACGCGACCGCGCGCGGCCCTACTTCGTCGCGTACGCCGCCGCGATGGCCCTGCAGTTCCTGGAGGAGTCCATGGAGCTGATGCGCGCGGGCGAGACGAAGGTGTTCCAGGACTTCGAGGTCCCGGACGAGGCGATCGGCTGCGGCTTCCACGAGGCCGTGCGCGGGGTGCTCTCGCACCACCTGGTGATCAAGGACAAGAAGATCGCCAACTACCACCCGTACCCGCCGACCCCGTGGAACGCGAGCCCCCGCGACATCTACGGCACGCCGGGCCCGTACGAGGACGCGGTGCAGGGTCAGCCGATCTTCGAGGAGAACGGACCCGACGACTTCAAGGGCGTCGACATCATGCGCACCGTGCGCAGCTTCGACCCCTGTCTGCCGTGCGGCGTCCACATGTACATGGGCAAGGGCAGGACGCTGGACGTCGTGCACTCGCCCACCTACGGGGCGAACCATGGCTGAGGGTGCCCGCCTCGACGACCCGGCGGTGGAGGCGCGCCTGGCCCACCTCGACGACGTGCTGGGCGCCCTGGAGTCGGACTCCGGCGCCACCTCCCGCGAGGCACTGGGTGCGGTGGGGCTGCTCACCGAGGTCTACGGCGAGGCGCTGGCCCGCGTCCTGGACCGCGCGGACGACGCGCTGCGCGACCGCCTGGCCGAGGACGAACTGCTGGCGCATCTGCTGGTGCTGCACGGCATCCACCCCGAGCCGCCGGAGCGGCGGGCCGCCCGCGCGGTCGAGCGGCTGCGGCCGGCCGTGCGCAAGCGCGGCGGCGACCTGGAGTGGGAGGGCGTCGAGGGCGGTGTGGCGCGGGTGCGGGTGGACCCGGGCGGCGGTGGCTGCGGCTCCGGGTGCGGTTCGCACTCCCCCGACGTGGCCGAGGTGGTCCGCGCGGCGGTGCTGGCCGCCGCGCCCGAGCTGACGCGGGTGGAGGCGACCGCCCCCGAGCGGACCACCCCGCCCGCGTTCGTCCCGCTGGCCACGCTCACCCGCCGGGGCACGGCCCAGGGAGCGCGGTGAGCGGGGCGCTGGCCCGGGTCGTCCGCTCCGGCGCGGCCGCGGGGCGTACGGCGGCGGCCGAGGCGTGCGAGTTGTGCGCGGCGCCCGTGGCCGAGGAGCACGCGCATCTGTACGAGGCGGAGGCCGACGGGCTGCGCTGTGTGTGCGGCCCCTGTTCGGTGCTGTTCGCCGACGACGGCGCGGGCGGGGGCCGGTACCGGCTCGTGCCCCGCCGCCGGGTGCGGCTGGCCCCGGTCGACACGTCGGTCCTCGGGGTGCCGGTGGGGCTGGTGTTCTTCGTGCCCCGCTCCGACGGCTCGGTGACCGCCGAGGGGCCGAGTCCGGCCGGGGCGATGCGCTGGGAGATCGACGCGGCCGCCTGGCACAGACTGGCCGAGTCCGCTCCGCCGCTGGCCGGTATGACGCCCGACGTGGAGGCGCTGCTGATCAACACGGTGCGCGGACACGAGGAACACTGGATCGTACCGATCGACGACTGCTTCCGGATGGTCGCCCTGGTCCGCGAGGAGTGGCGGGGGCTGTCCGGCGGCGGCCGGGTCTGGCCGGCCGTCGAACGGTTCTTCACGGAGCTGACCGAGCGTTCGTGAAGCCCAGAGAGGAGACCGTCATGGGCAGGATCAGAGTGGGCCGCCCGCAGGTCAAACCGGACACGCCGACGCATGTGCCGGGCCTGCACCAGGGCAACGAGGGCCCCTACCAGGAGCAGATCGGGCACCACGAGGACGGCACCGCCGACGCGCGCCGCTCCACGGGGGTCCGAGTGAAGCGGCACGACGCGCTCCTCGACGTCATGCCGAACATTCCCCCGGGATGAGAGAGAGGCGAGTGAGTGCCATGAAGCACGTCGGAGTGAAGGACACGGCGGAGCCCCTGATCTCGGGGAAGCAGGTGCTGATCGCACAGGCCGCCCTGCTGGCCGGGCTGACGCTGCTCCTGCTCGTCAAGGAGGTCCCCGGCATGGTGCGGGAGCTGAAGATCTACCGGATGACCGGGGGCCTGGGCGCCGGTCACCGGTACCCGTGAGTCCGCCGTGCACGAACTGTCGATCGCGACCGCGATCGTGGAGCGCGCCGGGGAGATCGCCCGTGCCGACGGCGGCGGGGACGTCTCCTCGGTGACGGTCCGGGTCGGTGAGCTGGCCGGGGTGGTGCCGGACGCGCTGCGCTTCGCCTTCGAGGTGGCGCGCGACGGTACCGCCCTCTCCTCGGCCCGGCTCGTGGTGGAGCAGGTGACCGCGGTGGCCTGGTGCGGGGCGTGCGTCGAGGAGTTCACGGTGGGTATGCCGCCGTTCTTCTGGTGCCCGCGCTGCGACCGGCCCTCGCAGGATCTGCGCAGCGGACGGGAGTTGGAGATCACGGCGGTGGAGCCGGTGCCCTGAGACGCCGTACACGGAAGAGGGGCCCGCCGTTGTCCGGCGGGCCCCTCTTCGCGTTCCGCGGGGCGCCCGGGTGCCGCTTGGCCGCTCGTGTGCCGCGCTCAGCAGATGCGCGGCAACTGCTCCCCGAGCGGCAGGTCCAGGACCCGGGTGCCGCCGAGTCCCGTGGCGACGGTGACCATCCCGGGGTGTTCGGCCACGCACTCCCCGATCAGCGCGGCACCGGCGCCCTGCGGGTGGGCGCGCATCGCGGCGAGCACGGCGTCGGCGTGCTCGCGGGGCACGAAGGCGACGAGCCTGCCCTCGTTGGCGACGTAGAACGGGTCGAGGCCGAGGAACCCGCAGGCGTTGGCCACCTCGTCGGGCACGGGTACGGCCCGCTCGGTGAGCCGTACGCCGGTGCCGGAGGCGCGGGCGATCTCGTTGAGGGCGGCGCCGAGTCCGCCCCGGGTGGGGTCGCGCAGGACGTGCAGGTCCGGGGTGACGTCGAGCATGGCGCCGACGAGTCCGGCGAGCGGCGCGGTGTCGGAGGCGATCTCGACGCCGAACTCCAGACCCTCGCGCACGCTCATCACGGCCACTCCGTGGAGCCCGACGGGTCCACTGACGATCACCGCGTCGCCGGGGCGGGCGCGCTGGGGGCGGATGTCGACGCCGTCGGGAACGAGGCCGACCCCGGCGGTGGTGACGTAGACCCCGTCACCGTGTCCGGACTCGACCACCTTGGTGTCGCCGGTGGCGACGGTGACCCCGGCCGCCTCGGCGGCGCTGCCGACGGCGCGGGCGATGCGTGCGACGACGTCGAGCGCGACGCCCTCCTCCAGGACGAACGCGGTGGACAGATAAGCCGGTTGGGCCCCGCTCATCGCGAGGTCGTTGACGGTGCCGTTGACCGCGAGGTCGCCGAGGCAGCCGCCGGGGAAGAACAGCGGGCGCACCACATAGGAGTCGGTGGAGAACGCGAGCCGCGCGCCGCCCAGTTGGAGGACGGCGGAGTCGGTGAGCGCGGCCAGGACGGGGTTGCCGTAGGCCGGGGCGAAGACCTGCTCCATCAGTTCGGCGGAGAGGGCGCCGCCTCCGCCGTGGCCCATGACGACGACGCCCTGGTCGCGCAGGGGGGCGGGGCAGGACCAGTTGGCGGGGTCGACGGGTGTTTCCGCGGCGAGGTCAGCCAACGGGGTTCGTCTCCTCTCGGGGGATGCGGGAGCCGGGCGGCACCGGGGCGCCGGCCATCCGCCGGTACAGGTAGTACGCGGCGCAGGCGCCCTCGCTGGAGACCATGGTGGCGCCCAGCGGCGTGCGCGGGGTGCAAAGGGTGCCGAAGGCCTCGCACTCGGTGGGCTTGATGAGTCCCTGGAGGACCTCTCCGGCCCGGCAGACGGCGGGTTCCTCGGTGCGGATGCCGGTGACGTCGAAGCGGTGCTCGGCGTCGTACGCGCGAAACGCCTCGGACAGCCGCCAGCCGCTGGCCGGGATGCGGCCGATGCCACGCCAGTTGCGGTCGGTGACCTCGAAAACTTCCTCGATCATGCGCCGGGCGGCGGGGTTGCCCTCCTCGCGCACGGCGCGGGCGTAGGCGTTCTCCACCCGGTGCTCGCCGCGCTCCAGTTGGTGGACGGCGCGCCGGATGCCCTCCAGGATGTCGAGGGGTTCGAAGCCCGTGACGACCATCGGCACCTTGTGCCGCGCGGCCAGTACCGGATACTCCTCGGTGCCCATCACGCTGCACACGTGCCCGGCCGCGAGGAAGCCCTGCACCCGGCACTCGGGTGCGGTCATGATCGCCTCGACGGCCGGGGGGACGCGCACATGGGAGACCAGCAGGCTGAAGTTGTCCAGACCGAGGCGGCGGGCCTGGTGGACGGCCATGGCGTTGGCGGGCGCGGTGGTCTCGAACCCGATGGCGAAGAACACCACTTGGCGGTCGGGATTGCGGCGCGCGAGGTCGAGGGCGTCGAGCGGGGAGTAGACCACGCGCACGTCGCCGCCCTCGCCCTTGACGCGGAACAGGTCGCGGTCGGTGCCGGGCACGCGCAGCATGTCGCCGAAGGAACAGAAGACGACGTCCGGGCGGGCGGCGATGGCGAGCGCCTTGTCGATGACGTCGAGCGGGGTGACGCACACCGGACAGCCCGGACCGTGGATCAACTCGACTTTTTCGGGGAGGAGTTGGTCGATGCCGTGCCGGATGATGGAGTGGGTCTGGCCGCCGCAGACCTCCATCAGGGCCCAGGGGCGGGTGGCGGTGGCGCGGATCTCGTCCAGCAGGCGGCGGGCCAGCGCCGGGTCGTTGAACTCCTCGATGTACTTCACCGGTTCTCGCTCCCGCTTCCCTGCCGCTCCGCCTGCTCCCAGGCATCGCCGAACTCCTCCTCCAACAGGCCGAGTTGCTCGAAGAGTTCGAGCGAGGCCCGCGCGGACTCCTCGTCGAGCTTCTGGAGGGCGAAGCCGACGTGGACGATGACGTACTCCCCCACCTGGACGTCGGGCAGGTACTCCAGACACGCCTGTTTGCGCACCCCGCCGAAGTCGATCAGCCCGGTGCGCGGGTCGGCGCCATCGTCGATGGCCACGACCTTGCCGGGCACTGCAAGACACATGGGTCACTCCGTCTCGTCGTCGTGTGCCGAGCCGCGGGTCAGCGGGCTCGTCATGGCCGTGCCGTGTGCGCGGCGACCATGAGCTGTCCGAGCGCCAGTCCGCCGTCACCCGGCGGCACCTCGCCGTGGCGCAGGACGGTGAAGCCGTCCGCCGCGAGCAGGGCGGCGCTCTCCTGCTCCAGCAGGGCGTTGGCGAAGACGCCCCCGGTGAGGGCCGTGGTGGTCACCCCGGTGGCGGTACGGACGCGGCGGCACACCTCGGCGACCGCGCGGGCCACGCCCCGGTGGAAGCGGGCCGCCATGACCGGCGCGGGGACACCCCGGCGCACGTCCTCGACCAGGGCGCCGAGCAGCGGCGCGGGGTCCATCCGCCAGCCGTCCGGCGGGCCCGCCGTGAAGCCGAAGGGGTACGCCACCGCATCCGCGTCACGGGCCCTGGTCGCGAGCGCCTCCAGCTCCAGCGCGGCCTGTGCCTCGTGTCCGGCGCGGTGGCAGGCGCCGACGAGCGAGGAGACGGCGTCGAAGAGGCGGCCCATGCTGGAGGTGGGCACGCAGTTCACCTGACGGGTCAACTGCTGTCTGAGCACGGCGAGTTCGTCCGGTGTACAGGCCAGGACGCTCGGCAGGTCGGGCGTCCACTCCAGGCCCGCCGCCCACAGCCGGGCCAGCGCGAGGCGGCAGGGGTTGGCCACGCCCGCGTCGCCGCCGGGCAGCGGGGCCGGGGCGAGGTGGGCCAGGCGGCGGTGTCCGGTGTAGTCGGCGAGCAGGATCTCACCGCCCCACACGGTGCCGTCCTCGCCGTACCCGGTGCCGTCGAAGGCGACGCCGATGACGGGGGCGGTGCCGTCGTGGCCGTGTTCGGCCATGGCGGAGGCGACATGGGCGTGGTGGTGCTGGACCAACACCGGCTCGGGCAGGGCGGCTTCGGCGGCGCGGCGGCGGCCCCACGCGGTGGAGTGGTAGCCGGGGTGCCGGTCGGCGGCGACGAGCGTCGGGGTGACACCGGTCAGCGTCGCGAGGTGGGTCTCGGCGCGGCGGGCGGCCTCCAGGGTGGCCAGGTCGCCCATGTCCCCGATGTGCGGGCCGAACCACGCCTGGTCGTTCTCGCCGAGGCAGAGGGTGTTCTTCAGGTCGCCGCCGACCGCGAGCGCGGGCCGCACGGGCACCGGGAGGGTCAGCGGGCGCGGGACGTATCCGCGCGAGCGGCGCAGGACCTGGGTGCTGCCGTCGGCGCGCACCCGCAGCAGGGAGTCGTCGCAGGGCGAGGCGATGGGCCGGTCGTGGGTGAGCCAGGCGTCGGCCAGTCCGGCGAGCCGGATCAGCGCCTCGGCGTCGTCGGTGACGATGGGCTCGCCGGAGCGGTTGCCGCTGGTCATGACGAGGGCGCGCGGTCCCGGCGGATCGCCGGGGAGCCCGAACAGCAGGGTGTGCACGGGGGTGTAGGGCAGCAGGACGCCGACGTGCGGGCTGCCGGGGCACACCCCGTCGGCGAGGCGGAGCCGGTCGCCCGAGGTCCGCGCGCGCAGCAGGACGATGGGGCGCGCCGGGTCGGTGAGCGCGGCGCGTTCGGCGTCGGAGAGCACCGCGAGGCGTTCGGCGGTGGCGAGGTCGGCGCACATGACCGCGAACGCCTTTCCGCCGCGCTCCTTGCGGCGGCGCAGGGTGGCGACCGCCTCGGCATCGGTGGCGTCGCAGGCGAGGTGGTAGCCGCCTGCGCCCTTGACGGCGACGGTGCGGCCCGCGCCGAGCAGTTCGCGTGCCCCGGCGAGGGCGTCGGCGCCGCGCGCGGGGCGGACCGGGGTGCCGGGAGCCGGAAGCAGGGTCAGCCCTGGGCCGCAGTCGGGGCAGGCGACGGGCTGGGCGTGGAAGCGCCGGTCGGCGGGGTCGCCGTACTCGCGGGCGCAGGCCGGGCACATCGGGAAGCCGGCCATGGTGGTGGTGGCGCGGTCGTAGGGCATCGCGGTGGCGATGGTGAAGCGGGGGCCGCAGTGGGTGCAGGTGGCGAAGGGGTGCCGGTGGCGGCGGTCGGCGGGGTCGGCGATCTCGCGCAGGCAGTCGGCGCAGGTGGCGGTGTCGGGCGGCAGCTGGGTGCGGCCCTCGGCGGAGCCGGTGGCGCGGATGGTGAACGGTCCGGGGACCCCGGTGACGGGCAGGTCCTCGTGGCCGATGCCGGTCACCCGGGCGAGCGGGGGCGGCTGTTCGGCCAGCAGGGCGCAGAACCGGACGACGCCGTCCTCGGGGCCCTCGACCTCGATGACGACCCCGTCGCCGGTGTTGCTCACGTGACCGGCGAGCGCGAGGCCGTCGGCGAGCCGGTGCACATGGGGCCGGAAGCCGACGCCCTGGACCGTGCCGCGCACGGTGAGGCGTCGGCGGACCGTACCGGTCGCCGGGGCGGTCATGAACGGGGCGCGGCGGCGGTGGCGGGACCGTGGCCGTGTGCAGCGCCGTGTGCGTGGCTGTGGCTGCGCTCCGCGCCGGGGCCGTGGCTATGGCTGTGACCGTGCGGACCGGGTGCCAGGGGCGGCTGGTGGAGCACCGCGTCGGGCGCCGAGAGCACGTACTCGAGGAGCGTGTCCGCCCCGTCCCCGTTCCGGGCGCACGAGGGGACGATCTCCACCCCCGGGTTGACCCGGTGGACGTTCGCGCGGAAGGCGTCCTCGTCGAAGCCGGCCGGTTCCGCGAGGTCGGTCTTGGTGATGACGACGAGATGGGCGGAGCCGAAGGCGGTGGGGTACTTCAGCGGTTTGTCCTCGCCCTCGGTGACGGCCATGAGGGCGATGCGCAGGGTTTCGCCCAGGTCGTAGGAGGCGGGACAGACGAGGTTGCCGACGTTCTCGACGAAGAGCGCGCGGGTGTCCGGCGGCAGCCAGCCGGTGAGCCGGTCGCGGACCTGGGCGGCCTCCAGGTGGCACAGCCCGTCGGTGAGGAGCTGCTGCACGGGGGCACCGGAGCGGGCGAGGCGTACGGCGTCGTTCTCGGTGGCGAGGTCGGCGGTGAGGGCGGCGACCGGGACACCCCGTTCGACGGCGCGGGCCAGGACGCGGCCGAGGAGTTCGGTCTTGCCGCTGCCGGGGCTGGAGAGCAGGTTGACGACGGTGACGCCCTGCCGGGCGAGGTCGTCGCGCAGACGCGCGGCGAGGTCGTCGTTCTTGGCCAGGACGGCCTGTCTGAGATCGGCCTCGCACATTGCGCAGCTCCTCGGGTGGCGGGAAGAACAATCGCCGGGCCGTGTCGGGCACGGCCCGGGCTCTCACCGATCTTCGGCGCCGTCGGCCGCGAGGGCGGGCAGCGCAGCCGCGTGCGGGGGCCCGGATTCCATCGGGCGGCCCAACGGGGGCGCGGGTGCGGCGGGGTCGGCCAGCAGGACGGGCACGAGGACGTGCAGGGCGTCGACGGCCCGGCCGACGGCCTCGCGCACGGGCTCGCTGAGGCCGGGGGCGATGTCCTCGTCGCCGCGCGGCAGTACGGCGGGCTCGCAGGCGAGGACGAGGACGCGGGGCAGGGGTTCGTCGCCGAGGTGGGCGGCGAGGGCGAGCACCTTCTGCGGGTCCATGCCGTGCGCCTCGGGCACGGTGGCGGCGTCGGGGGGCTCGGCTTCGATCAGGGACAGGGTGCCGGGGTGCTGGTCGCGGTGCGCGGTGTCGACCAGGACGGCGGTCGCGCAGCCGTCGAGCAGGGTGTAGGCGAGGTCCATGCCCCGGATGCCGAAGTCCCGCACGGTGACCCCGGCGGGCAGCGGGCGCTGTTCCAGGGCGCGGATCACCTCGGGGCCGAAGGCGTCGTCGCCGAGGAAGATGTTGCCGACCCCGGCCACGAGCAGTCTCTCGGTGCCGCCGCTCACGGCGCCTCCCCGGTGCCGGTGGCGAGCGGTCGCACGGAGGCCGAGGGCTGCTTGCGGACGAAAGCGGAGCGCAGCGCGTGGTAGGGCGCGGTGGGGTCGTCGAACAGGGCGTGCATACGGGCGAGTTCGTCGCGCCGGTACTCCGCGAGCGGGCGCCGCTCCTCGTCGGCGCGGCGGGCTGCGGCCTTGGCGGTGATGCGGGCGGCGAGGCCGGGGCTCGCGGCGAGGTCGGCGGCCATCGTCGCGACGGTGGGGGCGAACTCACCGGCTCCGACGGGCACGAGGCGGTCCACGAGGCCGAGCCGGGCGGCGTGTTCGGCGCCGACCGGCAGGGCTTCGGTGGTCAGGCGGTGCGCGGTGGCTTCGCCGACGCGGCGCGGGAGGCTGTAGGTCCAGTACTCGGAGCCGTAGAGGCCCATCCGCCGGTAGTGCGGGTTGAGGACGGCGCCGGTGCGGCACCACACCTCGTCGGCGGCGAGGGCGAGCATGGCGCCTCCGGCGGCGGCGTTCCCGGCGAGCGCGGCGACGACCAGCCGGTCGGTGGTGCGCAGGACGGCCTCCACCAGGTCGTCCATGGCACCGAGGTTGTCCCGGGACTCCGCGCCGGGGTCGGCGGCGCCCTCGATGACGTTGAGGTGGATGCCGTTGGAGAAGAAGTCGCGGGAGCCGCCGAGGACCAGCACCGGGGTGGGCCGGGCGAGGGCGTACTCGTAGGCGGCGAGCAGGCGGCGGCACTGGTCGGTGCTCATGGCGCCGCCGGGGAAGGCGAAGCTCAGGAAGCCGGTGTCGCCGCGCTGCCGGTAGCGGATGTCGGTCCAGGTGCGCCGGTCGCCGGGGAGTTCGAGGGGGACGGTCGACTCGGGGAGCGCGGCCGCGTACCCGGGGTCCCAGGAGGCGAGGACGGTGGCGGCGGGGCGCCGGAAGGGTGCCGGGTCGCCGCTGCTCCTGCGCGGGCGCAGCTCGGGGATCCACACGGCGCCGTCGCGGGTGGCGCGGCAGACGGCGCCGTTACGGGTGGCGATCAAGTCGCCGGGGCGGCCGCGTAGTTGGTCCTCGGGGTGGCCGCCGTGCAGGAAGACCTCGCGGCCGAGGAGTTCGTCGAGGACGCCGGGCTGGGAGTCGGCGCCGCGCAGTTTGCGCAGCACGGTCGCGGTGTCGTCGCGCTCCCAGTCGATGCGGCGGCGGTCCTGGCGGAAGTAGTCGCGCCAGACCACGGCGGGCCAGTCGCCGGTCTGCGGGCGGGGCTTGTAGGAACCCTCGGCGTAGCGGCGGACGGCGAGGCGTACGGCGGCCGCGGCGGCGTCGGCGGCTTCGTTGCGGTAGAGGTCGCTCTTGCCGACGGGGGGCACGGGGAAGGACTCCGAGGCCCAGATGGCGCCCGCGTCCATGGCGGCCTCGGCCTGGAGGACGGTCACGCCCCAGTGCGTCGCGTCCTCGGCGATCGCCCAGTCGAGCGAGGAGGGGCCACGGTCGCCGGGGGGTCCGGGGTGCACGATCAGACAGGTGTGCTCCCGCCACAGGTCCTCGGGGAGGGCGCTCTTCAGCATGGGTGCGACGATCAGCTCGGGGCGCGTCTCGCGGACGGCGGCGCGGACCGGTTCGGGGCCGTGGGTGGCCAGGACGACGTCCACTGTGTGGCCCTGATCGGACAGTTCCGCGTAGACCCGTTGACAGAGGCTGTTGAACGCGCTGGCGACCAGCAAAATGTCCATGCGACGATATGTTCGTCCATTTTCCCGATGCGGTGAAGAACCGGTTCGGCGTTTCTCCCGGCTCCGGAGAACGGGGTCCGAATTCACCGGAAAACATGGGGAAATCTCATTCGATTTTCGCGTCTTTGCGCTAATCCGACGGCTCTCCGGCGGCCTGGATGCGCGGCCGGTGCGGCGACCCGACGGCGCGGGAGCGGCGGCGCACCGCCTCGGCGCACCCAGGCGCGTTGCAGGTCTGGTTTCTCCTGCTTTGCCCTTACCTTTCTCTAGATGTGACCGAGGGCTCGGTGGGCACGGAGGCGAGGCGGGCGCGTGGTGGGCGGTGCGGGGTGGTGGTGGCGACGGCACGGGAAGTCCGGTCACCCGGCGCACGACCCGGCGCCCGGCGCCCGGTCCGCCTCCCCCACCGTGCGACTGCCCTCCCACTCACGGGTCGCGCCGAAGGTCTCGGCGGCCGAACTGACGGTCCCCTGGCTGCGGATCGCCGCCGCCTACGCCTGGCGCCTCATCCTGGTCGGCATCGCGGTCTACGGCGTCTTCGGCGTCCTGGGGCGCTTCCAGCTCATCGCGGTGGCGCTGTTCCTCGCGCTGGTCATCACCTCGGTGCTGCGCCCGGTCGCGGATCTGCTGGACCGGTGGATGCCGCGCCCGCTGGCCGTCGCGCTCGCCATGGTGGGCAGCCTGTGTCTGCTGCTGGGGCTGCTGGCGCTGGTGGGCAACGCGGTGGCCGGGGAGTCCACGCAGTTGGGCAGCGAGTTCCGGGGCGGCGTGCACCGCATCGAGGACTGGCTGCGGCGTCCGCCGTTCCGGCTGGGCCAGGACCGGCTGAACGCGCTCCAGGGGGAGGTGACGCGGTATCTGTCGACGCACCGGGCCGCGCTGCTGAGCAGTGCGGTGGCCGGTATCGGGCGGTTCGTGGAGGTCGTGACGGGCGGGGCGCTCGCCCTGTTCGCCTCCGCCTTCTTCATCCATTCCGGGGACCGGCTGTGGGAGTGGGTGCGCGACCGGCTGCTGCCGCGCGGGGCGCGCACGGTGTGGGACCGCGCGGGCCGGGCGGCGTGGGGGACGTTCGCCGGGTACACGCGCGGCATCATCATCGTGGCCGGCACCAACGCCGTGCTGGTCGGCATCGCGCTGTTCGCGCTGCGGGTGCCGCTCGCGCTGCCGCTGACGCTCCTGGAGTTCTTCGCCGCGTTCGTGCCGCTGGTGGGCTCGCCGGTGGCGCTCGGCGTGGCCACGGTGGTCGCCCTGGCCACCCGGGGTCCGCTCACGGCGATCGCGGTGCTGGTGCTCATCGTCGTGATCGGCCAGCTGGAAGGCCATGTGCTGCATCCGCTGGTGATGAGCTGGGCGGTGCGGCTGCATCCGCTGGTCGTGGCCGTGTCGGTCATCGCGGGGAGCATCGTGGCGGGGGTGATCGGCGCGGTCGTGGCCGTGCCGTTCGTCTCGGTGGTCTGGGCGGTGCTGAGCACCCTGCGCGGACCGCCCGCGACCAAGCCGCCCCGGACGCCCTGACCGGCCGGGACGCGACGCGTCCCGGCCGGTCGGCGAGGTGGGTCGGGTGACTCGGGTGACGTGGGGTGAGGCCCGGTCAGCCCGCCGCGAAGGACCGCAGCTTGGTGGTCGAGCCGTTGAACTTGTCGTGGTCGCCGACCGTCCGGCCGGTCGAGGTGTACTGCCACATGGTGTACGACGACCAGCCGGCCGGGAGGGTGCCCGCGGAGGAGGCGTAGCGCGCGATCCACAGGGGGCTGGCGCCGAAGCCGGAGTAGTTGCCGGTGCACTCGTTCCACCAGGCGGTGGCGGTGTAGAGGACGGCGTGCCGGCCGGTGCGGGCCTTGTAGCGGTTCAGGAAGTCGCGGATCCAGCTCACCATGCCGCTCTTGGACTTGCCGTAGCAGGAGGCGCCGTAGGGGTTCCACTCGATGTCGAGCACCCCGGGCAGGGTCCGGCCGTCGGCCGACCAGCCGCCGCCGTGGTCGACGAAGTAGTCGGCCTGGGCCTTGCCGCTGGTGGTGTCGGGGGTCGCGAAGTGGTACGAGCCGCGGACCATGCCCGCGCTGTAGGGACCGTTGTACTGCTGGGCGAAATAGGGGTTCTGGTAGTACGTCCCCTCCGTCGCCTTGGTGTAGGCCCAGCGGGTGCCCGCGTTCCACAGGGTGGTCCACGCGACGTTGCGCTGGTGGCTGGAGACGTCCACGCCCTCGGTGTGGGTCCCCCGGGGCGCCAGGGAGCGGTCCTCGGACCACGCGGCGCCCCGTTCGTGGGCGCGGACGCCCACGCCCATGTAGGCGCTGCCCCGCGGAAGGACGCCCCGCCCGGAGTCGGACACGGCGGCGGGGGGCGACAGGAAGAGGAGGAGGCCGGAGAGGACGCCCGTGAGGCACAGGCGTGAGCTGCGGCCGCGGAGGAGGTGTATGTCGCTTCGCACGAGGTCCATCTGACCCGGCATCGGGGCGTGGCGCACGCCGGGTTGGGCCGGGCGAAGGCGTGGACGCGCCGGGGTTGGGCCATGTGGGTGGGCCGGCGGGCGCCCGGCCGGGGGCGGTGTCCGGCCGGGCGGCGGCGGGTCAGCCGTCGATGCGGTGCTGGGCCCAGAAGGAGGTCAGGTCGGTGCTCGTGGCGGCCTGGGCGGCCGCCTTGAACTCGGCGGTGGTGGAGACGCCGTACCAGTGGGCGGTGGCGTAGTCCTTGAGCAGCTTGGTCATGGCGGTGTCGCCGATGAGGCGGCGCAGGTCGTGCAGGGCGCACTTGCCGTAGCCGTAGACGACGGTGGAGTAGCGCGAGGAGTGGGCGTCCCAGTAGGCCATCGAGTTGGTGATCTTCTCGCTGCCGGAGGCCCAGGAGACGCTGCTCCAGCAGCCCGAGCCGGTCTTGCCCTGGGCGAGGTCGGTGGCGTAGTCGGTGAACGCCTCGTCCAGCCAGGGGCTGGTGTACTCGTCGTCGCCGACGATGCCGTACCACCACTGGTGGCCGATCTCGTGGGTGAGCGCGTTGGTGCTGACGAGGTCGAGGACGAAGCCGGGGTACTCCATGCCGCCGAACCAGAAGTTGTTGTCGATGACCGCGTCCAGCTCGCCGTAGGGGTAGGCGCCGAAGCGGCCCGCGTGGGCGTCGACGGCGCTCTTGGCGGTGCTGAGCATCGACTGGGCGCTGGAGGAGCTGATCCCGGAGACGGAGTAGACGTTCACCGGGACGCCGCCGGGCGAGGTGCCGGAGATCTTGCTGAAGGGCCCGGCCGCCCACGCGAAGTCACGCACCTTCGAGGCGGTGGCGGTGGTGACCGTACGGCCGCTGCCGCCGGCGGTGTCGGTGGAGGTGCCGGTGGCGGGGACCAGCAGTGAGCTGGGGTGGTCGAGGGTGACCTTGAAGTCGGCGGCCAGCGAGTAGAAGGACTCGCCGTTGTTGGTGTAGGGGTCCAGGTGCCAGCCGGAGCCGTCGCGTACGGCGAGGACGGGCAGCGCGTTGCCGATGAAGCTGAAGGCGCCGTCGTGGCCGAACCGGTCGGCGCCGTCGGGCACGGTGATGCCGAGGTCGAAGCCGATGGTGGCGGACTGGCCCTTGGCGAGGGGCTGCGGCAGGGTGATCTTCAGCGCGGTGCAGGCCACGGAGAGGTCGCCCGCGGTGCCGCCGGTGACGTTGCCGACCTTGATGGGCGGGGCGGAGCAGGTGCCGTGGTAGTTGTCCCAGAGCCTCAGATAGACCTCGTTGAGCGCGTCGGCCGAGGCGTTGGTGAAGGTCGCGCTCTCGTGGCCGTTCCAGACGGTGCCCGTGCTGTCGCTGCTGAGGCTGACGGTGTAGTCGGGCGCGGCCGGGGTGCGGACGCTGTCGCCCGCGGGCGGGGTGGTGGTGTCGGCGGTGTCGAGGGCGACGTCGTCGAGGACGAAGCTCGTCTTCAGGCTGGAGTCCTCGGTGCCGGTGAAGGCGAGGTCGACGGTGCGGCCGGCGTACGAGGACACGTCGACCGTCTCGCGGACGTATCCGGTGGCGTGGTCGAGGTTGGAGTAGCTCGCGAGGGTGGTGCCGCCGAGCTTCACCGTCAGTTTGTCGTAGGCGGTGGAGGAGGTGGTCTCGGCGGTGTCGACATGCAGATAGAAACTGAGGGTGGCACTGCCGCAGCCGCTGGGAACGGTGACGCTCTGGGTGAGCGTGTCGGTGCGGGTGGCACCGGTGCCGTCGAGCCAGGCGAAGGCGGAACCGCCGTGCGCGCTCTGGCCGGTACGGCTGGTGATCAGGCCGCTGGAGGACTGGGTCCAGGGCGAGGTGCCGCTCTCGAATCCGCCGTTGCCGACGACCTGGGCCGGGGTGCAGGCGGCGGCCGCCGTGGATGCCGCGGGCCGGGCGACGGCTGAGCCCGCGGGCAGGGAGAAGGCGATCAGGGCGGCGAGGGCAAGCCCGCCGAGCGCCTTGTGGGGGGTGGATCTCACACGCTACTCCTTTGCGAAGGCCGGGGTTTCGGCCTGCCGATGACCGAGTCCGGCCGGAGTGCGCCGGCGCGGCCGTGGGGTGGGGCTGCGCGATGGCCGTGCGGGGTGCCCCCTCGGTGAGGAGGGGGCGGCCGGGGCAAGCGTGACAGATCTGACCTGCTCATGCCAGAAGGCGCGGGTGGGGAACGCGGGGCGCGGCTCCCGGGACGCTCAGTCGGTGCGCAGCGTCACCAAGACCGCGCGCCGACGGCTGTCGTCCGGGCCGGGCCAGCCCGTCGCCACGTGGCCCACCGCGTCCTCGGGCCGCGCGGGCGGGTTCTCCGGGTCGGGGCGCAGCACGCGGTGGACGCGCAGGGTCGCCCCGCCGGGCACGGGAACGCTCGTGCCGTCGGCGTCCTCGACCGGGGCCGGCGTGAAGGGGGTGCGCGGGAGGGGCGAGCCGGTGTGGGAGCGCGTGACCTCGCGGTCGGGGGTGTCGGTGATGCTCTGCGCCATGGCCTGCGCGTCGCCCGCGATCAGCGCCAGCAACTCGGTGACCAGCACCGGGTCGTGGGCGCCGTCGTACACCCAGCGCTTGCCGAGGACGCCGTGCTCGGAGGTGCCGATCAGGGCATGCTCGGCACCGGGCAGCGGGGCGCCGCGGTAGGCGAGCGGGACCAGGTAGGCGACCGGCTCGGGGCTCGCGGAGTCGGTGGCCACCATGAACTCGATGCCGACCTCGCCCTCGGGGTCGTCCAGCCGGAAACCGCCGGTCCGCTCCAACCGGGCCTCCTCACAACCGCCTTGATACCAGGGGCGGGTGGGCAGCCAGGACGTCAGGAGCTCGACCTTGGTCGGCCTCAGGGTGGTGTGGTGGATGACGGCCATGCTGGTGCTGTTCCTCCTCGGCGATGCGGGACTTCCGCAGTGTTCCACAGCGGTGTGCGCCGTCGACGGAGCGTGAAGGGCGACCCATCACCCTGTGCGGAAAGTGTGTTCACGTGTCTGGCCCCGTGGAGCTACCCGGCGGTATACAGACCCGGTCGCAAGTGACGGCCTGTCGGGTGGGGGAGGACTCCATGGCGAACCGCGCACGGAAACAAGGCACTTCACGGAAGTGGATCGGTCTGCTGGGCGCGGCGGTGGGGGGTTGCGCCCTGGTCGCCGGGTCGGTGGTGCCGGCGACCGCGCATTCCGGGCACGGGCGGGTCCGTTACGTGGCGCTCGGGGACTCCTACACCTCCGGGCCGCTCATCCCCCGTCAGGTGGACGCCGGTTGTGCGCGCTCCGATCAGAACTACCCCTCGGTGGTGGCGGAGCGGAGAGAGGTGGACGGCTTCGACGACGTGAGCTGTTCGGGGGCGACCACGGCGCAGATGTGGCAGGCACAGGGGGCCAATCCGCCTCAACTCGACGCGCTCACCCGGGACACCGACCTCGTCACGGTGCAGATCGGCGGGAACGACGTCGGCTTCGGCTCGATCATCTCCACCTGTGCGAGGCTCGGCGCCCAGGAGCCGGACGGCAACCCCTGCGAGCGGTCCTACCGGGACGCCGGGTACGACGAGCTGGCGGTCGCCGTGGCGCGCACCGCGCCGAAGATCGACCGGGTGCTGCGGGCCGTCCACGCACGGGCGCCGCACGCGCGGGTCCTGCTCGTCGGGTATCCGGACCTGCTGCCCGACGACGGCACCGGCTGCTTCCCCGACGTGCCGTTCGCGGGCGGCGACTTCCGCTATCTGCGGGACACCGAGAAGCGGCTCGACCTGATGCTGCGGCTGGTCGCGGCGTGGAACCGGGTCGAGTACGTCGACACCTACGGCCCCACCGTCGGTCACGACATGTGCAAGGCGCCCGAGGACCGCTGGATCGAGCCGCTGAAGCCGGCCGCGCCCGCCGCCCCGGCCCACCCCAACGCGCGCGGCGAGGCGGCGATGGCGCGGGCCGTTCTCGCGACGCTCGAGCGGGGGCACGGCAGGCGCTGACGCCGCGCCCGGCGCGCCCCCGTAGGCGAAGGGTCAGTCGCCGAGCGCCGCCAGCACCACCGACTGCGCCTCCTCCTGCACCCGGGCCAGATGGTCCGGTCCGAGGAAGGACTCGGCGTACACCTTGTACACGTCCTCGGTGCCGGACGGCCGCGCCGCGAACCAGGCGTTCTCGGTGGTGACCTTGATGCCGCCGATGGGGGCGCCGTTGCCGGGCGCCTCGGTGAGGACGGCGGTGACGGGCTCACCGGCGAGGGTGTCGGCGGTGACCTGGGCCGGGGAGAGCTTGGCCAGCAGCGCCTTCTGCTCGCGGGTGGCGGGGGCGTCGATGCGGGCGTAGGCGGGCTCCCCGAAGCGCTCGGTGAGGTCCGCGTAGTGCGCGGAGGGGGTGCGCCCGGTGACGGCGGTGATCTCGGAGGCGAGCAGGGCGAGCAGGATGCCGTCCTTGTCGGTGGTCCACACCGAGCCGTCGCGGCGCAGGAAGGAGGCGCCCGCCGACTCCTCGCCACCGAAGCCGAGGTCACCGCTGAGCAGCCCGTCCACGAACCACTTGAAGCCGACCGGGACTTCGACCAAATGGCGGCCGAGGTCGGCGGCGACCCGGTCGATCATCGAGGAGGAGACGAGGGTCTTGCCGATGCCGGTCGCCTGCGGCCACTGGTCGCGGTGGCGGTAGAGGTAGCCGATGGCGACCGCGAGGTAGTGGTTGGGGTTCATCAGCCCGGCGTCCGGGGTGACGATGCCGTGCCGGTCGGCGTCGGCGTCGTTGCCGGTGGCGAGGGCGAACCGGTCGCGCTGCTCGATGAGCGAGGCCATCGCGTACGGCGAGGAGCAGTCCATGCGGATCTTGCCGTCCCAGTCCAGCGTCATGAACCGCCAGGTGGGGTCGGTGTGCGGGTTGACCACGGTGAGGTCGATGCCGTGCTCGTCGGCGATCCTCCCCCAGTACGCGACGGAGGCTCCGCCGAGCGGGTCGGCGCCGATGCGCAGCCCGGCGTCCCGGACCGCGTCGAGGTTCAGCACGCTGGGCAGGTCGCGGACGTAGGCACCGAGGAAGTCGTACCGGCCGGTGGTGTCGGCGGCGAGCGCGTGGGCGTACGGGACGCGGCGTACGTCCTTCAGGCCGCCCGCGATGATCTGGTTGGCGCGGTCCTGGATCCACGAGGTGGCGTCCGAACCGGCCGGGCCGCCGTTCGGCGGGTTGTACTTGAAGCCGCCGTCGGCGGGCGGGTTGTGCGAGGGCGTGACGACCACGCCGTCCGCGAGACCGGTCGTGCGGTCGCGGTTGTGGGTGAGGATCGCGAGGGAGACGGCGGGGGTGGGCGTGTAGCCGTCCTCGCTGTCGATCAGGACGGTCACGCCGTTGGCGGCGAACACCTCCAGGGCGGTGACCTTGGCGGGCTCCGAGAGGGCGTGCGTGTCGGCGCCGAGGAAGAGCGGTCCGTCGATGCCCCGCTCGGCTCGGTACTCGCAGATCGCCTGGCTGGTGGCGGCGATGTGGTCCTCGTTGAAGGCCGTCGCCAGGGACGAGCCCCGGTGCCCCGAGGTCCCGAACGCGACCCGCTGCCCCGGGTCCGCCGGGTCCGGGTGCAGCGCGTAGTACGCCGTGACCAGCCGGGCCACGTCGACAAGGTCCTCGGGACCGGCGAGAGCGCCGGCTCGCTCGTGCGGCATGAGTCCGCTCCTCCGCGTAGGGGTGTTCGACGGGGTGATCGAACGCTCTCAGCCCATCTTTCCTCGTCATGGGCCCGCCATGCGCGTACGCGCGGGGTCGGCGTCGTCCGGCGCGTTGCGCGGGCCCGTCGTGGCTTCGTCGTGGCTTTATCGCGGCTTGCGTCCGACCGCCGCGTACAGCGGCAGGCTCGCGCCCCGGCGCTGGTCGGCGGAGTCGGGGCGCCAGTCGCTGACGAACGCGATGCCCGGGTCCAGCAGCTCCAGTCCGCGGAGGAACTCCGCGAACTCCGTCCGGGAGCGCACCGCCACCGGGGTGCCGCCGCGCCGGTACACGTCGGCCACCGCGTTCCAGGTGTCCGGGTCGGTGTCGGCGGTGGCGTGGGAGAGCACCAGGAAACTCCCGGCCGGGAGCGGGTCGAGCAGTTCGCGGACCAGGTCGAGGGCGCCGTACTCGTCGGGGACGAGGTGGAGCAGGGCGACCATGGAGAGCGCCACCGGCTCGTCGAGGTCCAGGATCTCCCGCGCGGACTCGACGATCTTCCCGGGCTCGCGGACGTCCGCCTGGAGGTACGCGGTACGGCCCTCGGGCGCGCTGGTGAGCAGGGCCTGGGCGTGGCGCAGCACGATCGGGTCGTTGTCGACGTAGACGACCTTGGACTCGGGCCCGACCGCCTGGACGACCTGGTGCAGATTGGGGTCGGTCGGGATGCCGGTACCGATGTCGAGGAACTGCCGCACCCCCAGCTCGGCCAGGGCCCGCGCGGCCCGCACCATGAACCGCCGGTTGGCCCGCGCCAGTTCGGGCACCTGCGGGAACAGCGCCTGGACCTGTTCGGCGGCCGCCCAGTCCACCGGGTAGTTGTCCTTGCCGCCGAGGTACCAGTCGTACATCCGGGCGGCGTGCGGCTTGCTGGTGTCGATGGCGGGCGGCCGGGTCTCGGCGTCGGACACGGAGGGGTCTCCTCTGCGGGGCGGCGGTGGGGGCGTGGCCGCTGCATCCTGCCATGTCACCGGCCCGCCCGTCAGACCTGGACCGATGTCAACTCCGCTCGCCGACAAGCCGGTTGTGTCACCATGACCCGGTGCTGATCGACATACCCGCCGCTCCACCGTTTACGGCCCTCCGGCTGCGGCGCTGGGCCCCCGCCGACGCCGCCGCGCTGACCCGTCTGGAACGGGACGCGGCGCTGCGCCGCTGGACGAGCTTCCCGGCCCTCACGGACGCGGCGGACGCGGAGCGGTGGATCGAGACGCAGCGGCGCGCGTGGGAGGCCGGGGAGCGCTTCGCCTTCGCGGTGCTGGAGCCGGACGAGCGACTGGTCGGACACGTCGTCCTGAAGGTCGCCTCACCGGGGGACGGCACCGCCGAGGTGGGCTACTGGACCGCCGCCCGCGCGCGGGGCCGTGGTGTGGCCCCGCGCGCGGTGGAGGCGTTGACCGGGTGGGCGGTCCGGGACGGTCTGACGCGGCTGGAGCTGCTGCACCAGGCGGACAACACCGCGTCCTGCCGGGTGGCCGTCAAGTGCGGGTACGGGCTCGTGGCGACGCTGGCCCCGGCGCCGCCCGCGTACCCGGCAGAGGGGCATGTGCATGTGTGGGGCAGGACGCCCTCCGGGGGGCGTATCGCCTAGTGCGTGCATGGCGTCGCGCGGCAGACGAGAATTGTCAGACAGGCCCTAAGGGACGATCGCGTCCACGTAGCCGCCGTCCACGCGCAGCGCGCCGCCCGTCGTGGCGGACGCCTGGTCGGAGCTGAGGTAGACGACCATGTTGGCGATCTCCTCGGGCTCGATGAGGCGCTGGAGCAGGGACTGGGGGCGGTACTCGCGCATGAAGACCCGCTGGGCCTCGTCCCAGGGGAGGTCGCGGTCGACGAGTTCGTACACGAAGTCCTCGACGCCACCGGTGTGGGTGGGTCCGGCGATGACGGAGTTGACGGTGACGCCGGTGCCCGCCGCCTTCTTGGCGAAGCCCCGGCTGACCGCGAGCAGAGCGGTCTTGGACATGCCGTACTGGATCATCTCGGCGGGGATGACGATCGCGGAGTCGCTGGCGATGTACTGCACCCGGCCCCAGCCGCGCTCGGTCATGCCGGGGAGGTAGAGGCGGGTGAGACGGACGGCGGCGAGGACGTTGACCTCGAAGTAGCGCCGCCACTCCTCGTCGGTGATCTCCAGCGGGTCGGCGGTGCCGAAGATGCCGAGGTTGTTGACGAGGATGTCCACGTCCGGCAGCTCGTTCTTCAGCCGTTCGGCGCCCTCCTCGGTGGAGACGTCGGCGGCGGCCGCCGTGAACTCGCCGTCCGGGACCTGCTCGGCGAGGGTCGCGATGGCGGCGGCGACCCGGTCGGCGTCGCGTCCGTTGACGGCCACGCGGGCCCCGGCGCGGGCGAGTCCGGCGGCGATGGCGGCGCCGATGCCCTGGGTCGAGCCGGTGACCAGCGCGGTGCGTCCTGTGAGATCGATGTGCATGGGCGAACGGGTTCCCTTCGGCTCCGGATACGACACCTGGCCCCCAGTGTGCGGGGGCCGGGCGCCGGAACCGGGGAGGGGCGGGTCCACGGCGGGGCGGCGCGGGCCGGCCGGTCCACCCCGCCCGGTCCACCCCGCCCGCCTTCGGTCGAGCCGTTCTCAGCCGAGCCGGAACTTCTGGGCGGCCGAGCCGTTGCAGTCCCAGATCCGCAGCCGGCTGCCGTTGGTGGTGGTGCCGTCCGGCAGGTCCAGGCAGCGCCCGGACTGCGGGTTCACCAGGGAGCCGTCGCTCTGCTGGACCCACTTCTGACCGCCGACCCCGTTGCAGTCCCACAGCTCGACCTGGGTGCCGTTGGCCGTGCCGTTGCCGTTGATGTCCAGGCAGCGCCCGAGGGTGGACAGGGAGCTGTCAGCGCGGTGGTACCAGTGCTGGTCGACGGCCCAGGTCTGGCAGTCCCAGAGCTGGACGGCCGTGCCGTTGACACCGGTGTCGTCGGCGGCGACGTCCACGCACTTGCCGCCGGGCCCGGCGACCGGGGCGCCGCCGTTCACCGCGAACTTCTGGGCGGCCGAGCCGTTGCAGTCGTAGATCTGCAGCCGGGTGCCGTTGCCGGTGGCGCCGCTGGGCGAGTCGAGGCAGCGCCCCGACTGCGGGTTGAGCAGCGAGCCGTCCGACTGCTGGACCCACTTCTGGCCGCCGACGCCGTCGCAGTCCCAGAGTTCGACCTTGGTGCCGTTGGCGGTGCCGTTGCCGTTGATGTCGAGGCAGCGGCCGATGGTGCCGAGCGAGCCGTCGGGGTTGTGCGTCCAGTGCTGGTCCTCGGCGTAGGACTGGCAGTCCCAGAGCTGGACGGCGGCGCCGTTGACGCCCGTGTCGTCGGCGGCGACGTCCACGCACTTGTTGCCGGGTCCGGTGATGGTGCCCTGGGGGCCGTTGGGCACGTTGGTCTGGCCGGAGTAGCCGACCGAGACGATGTTGGCCTGGACGGCGTTGTCGGCGGCGTCCGTCGGGTAGCCCGCGACCATCACGCCCTCGAAGAAGGTGCCCATGTTCCAGTTGCTGTTGTCACCGCCCGTGCCCAGGATGATGCCGCCCTCCTGCTGCATGGGCTTGTAGCCGCCGCGCGTGGGCAGCCCGCCGTCCCACCAGGTGGTCAGGGCGCCGGACTGGGAGTCGCCGCCCTTGAGGGCGTACCTGGTCTGGCCGTTGTTCTTGAGCATGGCGGTGACGTATGTGCTGCCGTTGCCCCGGTTGGCGGTGTTGGAGCCGTTGTCGCCCTGGAACATGCCGTTCTCCAGGTCGGCCTCGACCCACGGTCCCGAGCCGGTGCAGGGGGCGAAGTAGCAGGTGGTGGCGATACTGACGGCGTCCATGTGGCCGTTGCCGGTGTCGGCCGGGGTGCGCTCGGCGTTGCCGTAGTCGAAGCAGCAGGCGGAGCCGACGTGGGTGCCGCTGGCCACCATGTAGGCGCCCTCGGGCTGTCCGTTGACGGCGACGCCGGAGGCGACCCCGGTGTAGCGGTAGCCGACACCCGGGGAGATCCAGATGCCGTAGACCTTGTGGCCGCCCGCGGTGACGGCGATCTCGCTCGCGTCGGCGCCCCGGTCGGCGCCCATCCCGGCGGTGCCGGCCGGGCCGGGGGTCAGGTCGTTGTGGCGGGTGGTCTGGTCGTAGACCTTGCTGATCCGGCAGGTGGAGCCGCCACAGAAGGTGTCCTGACGGTTGGCGTCGGCGTAGCCGCCCGCCGACAGGACGCCGATGTCGGCGGTGGCGCCGTCCGACGCGCGGGTGACCTGGTAGAGCGGGCCGCTGTAGGCGGAGAACAGGGCGCGGGTCGTGCTGTGCGCGGCGACGCAGGGGGTGCCGGCCGCGCCGTAGATGTCGCACGGCAGCGAACCGGCGGCCTCGGCGCGCCCGGCGAGTCCGATCAGGGAGCCCAGCAGGAGCAGCAGGGCGGCCAGGACGGACGGTAAAAGCGATCTCTCTCGGCGCATCGTCTGCTCCTCGAAGGACGGGACGTGCTTCCAACCGGCGTGCGGGGAAACCGCGTTCCGTTTCCGTCGCGGAACGCGTCACAGCCGTTGCGGAAGGTACGGACCACGTTCGAGGACGTCAAGATTTGTCGCTTCAGGCTTGGTTCAAAGTTTTGGACGTGTCCTGAATTGTTGCTTTGTGGGGGCGGGGTCGGGCGGGGCGCACCGGAAGCGGGTCGGGCGCGGCTACGGCTCGCCGGTCAACAGGCGCTGCATCGCGGCGAGTTCCTCCTCGCCCGCGTCACGCCGGGAGCGCGGTCCGCAGGAGCGGAGCACCCGGGTGAAGTCGGCCGCGGCCGCGGTGATGCGGTTGCCGAGTGCCGTGCCGCTCTGTGCGCCGAAGTCGCCGGTGGCGGCGTAGACCGGGCGGGGCGAGACGATGGCGTGCAGGTAGGAGAACATCGGGCGCAGGGCGTGCTCGAGCACCAGGGAGTGGCGTTCGGTGCCGCCGGTCGCGCCGATCAGGACGGGCATGTCGGCGAGGGTCTCCTCCGGGAGCACGTCGAAGAAGGACTTGAACAGCCCGCTGAAGGAGGCGTTGAACGCGGGCGTGACGGCGATGACCCCGTCCGCCTCCCTGATCTGCTCGAACGCCGCCTCCAGCGCCCCTCCGCCGAAGCCGGTGAGCATGGCGTCCATGATGGCGTGGGCCAGCGGGCGCAGTTCGACGTAGGACAGCTCGACCGGTTCGCCCTGGGCTTCCAGGTCCTTGGTGACGGCCATGGCCAGGCGGTCGGCGAGCAGCCGGGTGGAGGACGGCTCGCGCAGGCCGCCGGAGATGATGGTGATCTTCATCGGGTCTCGGGGTTCCCTTCGTCGTCGGCGTCCGGCTCACTGCCGTCGCCGGCCTCTTGTTCCTCCGCCCGGCGGGCGCGCAGCAGCGACTGGTGGGTGGGGGCGGCCGGTACGTCGGCGGGTCTGCCGACGGCGAACTCCTTGCGGAGGACCGGCACCACCTCTTCTCCGAGGAGGTCGAGCTGTTCGAGCACGGTCTTCAGCGGCAGGCCCGCGTGGTCCATGAGGAAGAGCTGACGCTGGTAGTCGCCCACGTAGTTGCGGAAGTTCAGCGTCTTCTCGATGACCTGGGCCGGTGAGCCGACCGTCAGCGGGGTCTGTTCGGTGAACTCCTCCAGCGACGGACCGTGGCCGTAGACCGGGGCGTTGTCGAAGTAGGGGCGGAACTCGTCGATCGCGTCCTGGCTGTTGGGCCGCATGAAGACCTGGCCGCCGAGACCGACGACGGCATGGCCGGGGGTGCCGTGGCCGTAGTGCGCGAACCGCCTGCGGTAGAGGTTCACCAGCTGTCTGGTGTGCGTGGCGGGCCAGAAGATGTGGTTCGCGAAGAAGCCGTCGCCGAAGTACGCGGCGAGTTCGGCGACCTCGGGGGTGCGGATCGAGGCGTGCCAGACGTAGGGGGGTACGTCGTCCAGCGGGCGCGGGGTGAGGGTGAAGCCCTGGAGCGCGGTGCGGAACTCGCCCTCCCAGTCCACCGTTTCCTCGCGCCACAGGCGGCGCAGCAGGTTGTAGTGCTCGACGGTCAGCGGGAGTGCCTCGCGGATGTCCTGGCCGAACCAGGGGTAGACCGGGCCGGTGTTGCCGCGGCCGAGCATGACGTCCGTGCGGCCGCCGCAGAGGTGCTGGAGCACGCTGAAGTCCTCGGCGATCTTCACCGGGTCGTTGGTGGTGATCAGCGTGGTGGAGGTCGACAGGATGATGCGCTCGGTCTGCGCGGCGATGTAGGCGAGCAGGGTGGTGGGCGAGGACGGCACGAAGGGCGGGTTGTGGTGCTCGCCGGTCGCGAAGACGTCGAGTCCGACCTCCTCGGCCTTGCGCGCGATGGCGACGGTGGCCTGGATGCGCTCCGCCTCGGTGGGAGTGCGTCCCGTGGTGGGGTCGGCTGTGACGTCCCCGACGGTGAAGATGCCGAACTGCATCCCGGACGCGCCCGGCACGTCCGGGGCCGGTCCCGCGCCGGTGGCCGGTGACGTACCGGCGGTCTCGGACGACGCCATGCTGGGTTCCTCCCGGACTCGCTGACGGGGCGGTCCTGGCGGGCTGGGCGGGAGCGGCCGGTCGCGCTCCTCCCGGGGGCGGTCGCCGGTTCACCCGCGCGTCCTGGCGCGCCGGTTCCGGCACCGGCGGTACGCCCCTGCGCGCCCCGTGTGCCACTACGTCCGCCATGGTCGCACGGCGGGGGCGATCCGGCAGGGCGGGGTGCGGCGCGGCCGGGACGGCGGCTTGCGACCGGTGAGGCGGGGTGGGGAACGGGCGGGACGCGGGCGACCGTGGGAAAATGAGGGCGCGGTCCGGGCCCACGTCGAGGCCGGGCCGGTCCTCTCGTCCCAGAACGATCCTCCGACACGTCGGGAGGCCTTCGTGAGCACACGTTCCGACGCGTGGCCGGTGCTGGACCACGCGGAACTGGGTCCCATGATCGAGTACGTGAACCGGGTCGTGCAGATCGCGGGGAAGTACGCCCTGGACGATCCCTTCCAGGTCGGCTGGGGCAACATCGTCCTCACCGTCACACCACGCGGTCTGACGACTCCGGTCTACCGGCGCGACGGGGTGACCTTCACGGTGCACTACCGGCTGCTCGACGGTGACGTGGTGATCGAGACCGACGACGGCACGCGCACGCTGTCGCTGTCGCGGACCTCGGTGGCCGACTTCTACGCCCACTTCTGCGACGCGGCGGCGCAGCTCGGCATCCCCGCCCCACACAGCTCGCTGATCTGCGAGATCCCGGGCGCGCCGCACGCCTTCGAGGACGACCGCGCCGAGCGTGTCTGGTCGGCCCACCCCGCCCGGCACATGTGGGAGGCGTTCAACCTGGCCGCCGACGGCCTGGAGGCGTGGCAGGCCCCCTACCTCGGACACCGGCCGCGCGTCGGGCTGATGTGGGGCGGCTTCGACCTCTCCGCGACCCGCTTCCGCGCCCAGCCGACCTCTCCCCCGCCCCAGGGCCCGCCGTTCATGCGCAACGCCCAGCTCTACGAGTACGTGTCGGTGGGCTTCTCCTTCGACAACACCAAGTCCGGCGGCGGCAATCCGCTGGACATCGGGATGTACGCCTACATCTGGCCCCAGCCGGACGGCCTCGACGGCCGCTCCTGGGGCGTCGACGGAGCCGAGTGGCACCCCGACGCGGGCCTCGTCATCCTCCCGTGGTCCACGCTCCGTGAGACCCCGGACCCCCATCAGTCGATCGTGTCGTTCGGCGACGCGGTCTACGACGCGGCGGTGGCCACGGCAGGCTGGCCGGCCGACCTGGTCGGACCCCGCGTGGACGGCTGGTACATGAGCGAACACGCCCCGGCGTGAGGGTGGTTCAGTCCCAGGCGTTGAAGAGGACTTCGCCGAGTGCGGTGACGCGGTGGTAACGGATCCCGGACCGGTCGGACGCGGTCGACGCCGAAGTGTCCATCGCGGAGAGCGGCGCCGTCAGCAGGTCCGCTCCGAGCACCGTGAACCCCGCGTCGGCGAAGACGCCGGCCCACTCCGGCGGCGCGAGGAAGCCGCTCACGCCCAGGTCGTGCAGCTCGTCGGCGAACGCGATCCACGGGTGGTGGGCGTGGCAGAGCACGGTCCACTTCCCCGCGCGGTCGACGACGGTCGCGGCGTGGTAGGTGCGGGGATACGTCTGTTCCACCACGTCACCGATCCGTCCTCCGGCGGCACGGGCGGCCGCGTGGAGGGCGGTACGGAAGGCGCGGCGGTCGGTGTCCGGGAGCGGGCCGTCCTGCGGGCGGAAGAAGCCCGTGGCGCCGCGCGGCAGCGTGAAGAGGACGGTCCCGTCGGGCATCCGGTCATTGTGCCCGGGGGCGCGGCGTCTCACGCGTGCGGGTGGCGGTCACCCGGCGCAGGCGGTTCGGCGGACTCCGTCTTCTCCAGCAACTCGTCGTACTTGCGGGAGAGTTCCTCGTAGCGTTCCTCGGTGTCGTCGTCCGTCCGCTTGCGGCGGCTGAGGACGTAGAGGACCACCGGCCCGGTGATCATCGTGACGACCGGGACGAGCGCCCACCACAGCATGGTTCCTCCCCTGTGCGGCCTTGCGGGGAGCGCCGCGTGGCTCCACCGGGAGGGTATGCCCTGCCGGACCACTCGCCAACACTGCGGCGCGGCAAGGCGCTTGGACCTCAGACGTAACCAGTTGTTTCGCGCCAACCACTGGACGGGATGACCCGTTCGCTTCTAAGTTCCCCTCTCGGCAGGGGACTTGTTCACAACCTACACCCCGGATGTGAACAAGTGTCATGTCCTGCGAAGCCGTTGGTGCATCACTCACCGTGCGATGCGAAAGGCTGTGGTGAAGACCGGTGTCCACGCGCCCGACGGCGCCCTTCCCGAGCGACTGGCCGCCGCGGCACACCCCGGCCGCCCCCGCTTCCTCGTCCTCGGCCTGCTGGCCATCACCGACGGCCGCGAGACGGTCGTGCTCCAGCCCTCCAGGCCCACGTCCCTGCTGGCGGCCCTGCTCCTGCACCCGGGCGCGGTCGTCTCCGCCGAGCTGCTCCAGCGCGTCGTGTGGGGCGACCGGCCGCCCGCCGGGGGCCGCTCCGCCCTGCACACCTGCGTCCTGAGACTGCGCAGGCTGTTCACCAAGTACGGCGTCGCCGACGGCGCGGTCGAGGCCGTACCCGGCGGCTACCGGCTGCATGCCGACGCCGAGACCCTGGACCTGCTCCAGTTCCGGGGGCTGCTCGGCCGGGCGTCCGCCACCGAGGACCCCGAGCAGGCGCTGCGCCTCGGCCGGGCCGCGTTACGGCTGTGGAAGGGCCCGCTTCTCGGCAACGTGCACTCCGACGAGTTACACCGCGACCATGTGCCGCGCCTGGCCGAGGAGCGGCTGTTCGCCGTGGAGCGGGTCTTCGACGGCGAACTCCGCCTGGGCAGGCACCGGGAGATGATCGCCGAGGCGCGCGAGGCGGTACGGGCCGAGCCGGGTCACGAAGGGCTCTCCGCGCTGCTGATCGAGGCGCTGTACCGCTCGGGCCGCCGCGCCGAGGCGCTCGCCGAGTACCGCCGTATCCACGCCCACCTGACCACGGAGCTGGGTGTGGAGCCGGGGCCCGCGCTGCGCGGACTCCAACTGGCCGTGCTGCGCGGCGAACCGTCCGGTCAGCGGCCCGCACCGCCCGCCTCCGGGGTTCCGCCCTCGGCACCGGGCGAGGCGCCGCCCGGTCTCGGCCGGGCCTCTCCCCCGGCGCCCGGCGACCTGGTGCTGCGCGCGCTCGTGGACGCCGGACTGCTGGCGGAGGACCCGCCGGGGCACTACCGGGTCCACGACCTGCTGCGGCTCTTCGTCCAGGCGGCCGGCACCAGCCTCCCGGCCACCGCCCCCGCCACCGCGCCGCCCCCCGCGCCCGCGCCGCGCGACCCGCCTCACCAGCGGAAACCGCACGGCCCGTAAGACCCGCACGACCCGATGGACCGCCCGCGTCGGCCCCGGCCGGCTGTCCCCCCTCGTCTTTCGGAGGTACCGCAAGCATGGCCAAGGCTCCCGCCACTCCCGAGGAGATCGCCCGGTCGCGTCCCCGCATCCGCCGGGACGTGCTGTTCACCCGGACCCCGGACGGCGTGCTCTTCCACAACGCCCACGGCGGCTTCAACGTGGTCACCCAGAACGCCTACCGCTTCGCCTCCCTGATCGTGCCTCATCTCAACGGCGAACGGCAGGTCGACGAGATCTGTACCGGCCTGGGGGACAAGCAGCGCGACATGGTCCACGGACTCGTGCGCGCACTCTACGCGCGTGGTTTCGCCCGGGACGCCGGACCAGGACCGGCGTCCGACCCGCTCCCGCCGCAGGTGGCCAAACGTTTCGCCCATCAGGTCGACTATCTGGACCACTACGCGGACGACGCGGCAGGCCGCTTCCTGCGCTTCCGCTCCACCCCGGTCGCGGTCCTCGGCACCGACGCGCTGGCCCGCTGGGCCGCCCTGGGTCTGCTGCGCAACGGCTGCGAGGCAGTGGCCGTCACCGTCAAACCCGCGCCCGCCGTGCTCAGCCGCGAGCTGCACGGCGTGGAGGGAATCGCCGAACTCGACGCTGAGACAGGGGAGTTGACGGACGCGGGCTGTCCGCCGCGCGTGGCCCCTCTGCCGGAGTCCGTCGACGGCACCTACGGCTGGGCCGACCTGGACGGCTGGGACACCGTGCTGGTGACCGGCCCCGACGCGCCCCGGCAGATCCTCAGGCTGCTCGGCGAGGGCGTACCCGCCGGACGGCGCCTCCTCGGCGCCTGGACGTTCGGCAACCGCGCGGTGGTGGGCCCGGCCACGACCGCCGGTACACCCGGCTGCTGGTCCTGTGCGGCGCTGCGGCTCGGCGCGGGGGCCGAAGCCGCCGACAGCGCGGACCTGTGGTCCTCGGTCGGACCGGCCGCGCCGCTCGGCACCCCGGACCGCGTCCTGGCCGGGCCCCTTGCCGGGATGCTCGGCAACCTCCTGGCCTTCGAGGTGTTCCGCCTGGTCACGGGCGCGCTGCCCGCCGAGACCCGCGGCGGGATCGTCGTGCAGGACCTGGACTCGCTCGACGTGCTGACCGAGCCGCTGCTGCCGCACCCGCGCTGCCCGTTCTGCGCGGGGACCACGTTGCCGGTGGAGGCGGTCTCGGGTGACGTGCTGCGCGAGGCGCACGCCGACGACGAGGCGTCCGCGCTCCCCGCCGACGGCCCGGCCGACGAGGCCGCCGCCAAGGCCGCGCTCACCGAGCTGGAGCGGCGTGACGTGCTGGTCCACGCGGCGGCCGGAGTCTTCACCGCGTACGCCGACGACGACTGGGAGCAGACGCCGCTCAAGCTGAGCACCGTACGGCTCGGCATCGCACCGGGCCGGGTCCGGGAGGTCTCCGCCGCCGATGTGCACCATGTGGCCGGCGCACGTCTCGCAGCGCTCTTCCGGGCCGCCGAGGTGTATGCCGAGCATGTGGTGCCGCCCCACATACTGGACCCGGCCGCGCTGGAGGCGGCCTCCGGCAAGTGGGCGCGGGTGGCCCCGGCCGAACTCGCCGTCTCCAGTGGGCTCGACGTGCCCGCCGACCGGGTCGCCGCCTGGAGCGAGGCCGTCTCGCTGCTGGACGGGCGGACGGTCCTGGTCCCCACGGGCGCGACGCGCACCCTGGGCGGCTGGAACGACCAGGGGCTGTTCGAGCGCACCTCTGCCGGCACCGGCGCGGGCGGCACTCCGCGTGCCGCGCTGACCCGCGCCCTGCGCACCGCGCTCGCCTGCGACGCGCTGCGCCGCGCGGTCCGACGGGCCGCTCCGGTGCGCGGGCTGGACCTCGGCTCGCCCACCGGCGACCCCGAGCTGCTCTTCCTGCTGCGCTCGGCGGAGAACCTGGGCGTGGCGGCGGAGGTCCTGCACCTGACCGGCACGGAAGGCCAACTCCCGGTCGTCCTGTCCCGGTTCACCGACCCGGAGAGCGGACGGACGCGCTGGGCCGTCGGCAGTGGGCTCCGTCCGCGCGAGGCCGTGCTGGAGGCGCTGCGCGATCTGCTCGGGGCGGAGCAGATGCGCCGCGCCGCTGCCGAGCCCGACACGGGCGACGCCGTGTGGGACGACCTGGAGGCGGCGACGCTGGTGGCCCGCGACGTCGTACCCCTCGGCGAGACCGGCACGACGTGGGCCGCCGTGCTGGACGGCCTCGCCGCCGACGGGCGGGACGCGTTCGCGGTGCCGGTGGCCGCACCCGACCTCGCCGCGGGCGACGTGCACGTGGTGCGGGTCCTGCTGACCGGCGGGGAGTCCCGTGCCCACTGAGACCACGGCGGCCGTGGCCGATCCGGTGGCGTGCGAGCCGTGGGACGAGGTGTGCGCCGCGCTCACGGCCGACCTCGCCGCACGCCCCGGCACTCCGCCCTGCGCGGTGACGCGGCTCGGGGCACGCGATGAACTCGCCTGCGGCGCGGTCGAGTTCACGCCCGGCGTCGTACCCGTCGGCCTGTACGGGCATCACGCCGTGGTCGGTCCGGTCCCTGCGGCCGGGGCGACCGGCTGTCCGCGGTGTCTGGCCCGGCGCTGGCAGGCGGTGCGCGCCGGGTTCCTGCGGGACGCGCTGGAGCGGGGACGGGAGACCCGGGCGACCGGGGTGCCGCCGTGGCGGACCGCGTTCACGGTGGACGCGCTCGCCGCGCTGGTCACGGCCGCGAGCCGCCGACCGGGTCCCGCGCACCGCCCGTGGGTGTGGCTCCTCGACATGGAGACGCTGCGCGTCTCCCGGTTCCCGCTGGTCCCGGACGGCGAATGCCCGACCTGCGCGCGCCGGCCGGACGACACCGCCGAGGGCGCCAGGATCGTGCTCGGCCCCTCCCCCAAGCACGGCCCGGACGGCTTCCGCACGCGGCCCATCGAGGCGTACGACCTGCCGCTGGAGGCGTTCGTCAACCCGCTCACCGGGATGCTCGGCCCTTCGGTCGCGCCGGATCTGGCGTCCGCGTCCACCTCGTCCACGGTCGGCGCGTTCACCACCCGCTCCGGCGACTACCTACGCGAGTGCTACTGGGGCGGCCACACCGGCACCTACGGAACGAGCGTGCGGGTGGGGCTGCTCGAGGGTCTGGAGCGGTATGCCGGGATGCGCGCCCGCGCCAAACGCACCGTGATCACGGCCACGTTGGAGGAGCTCGGGGACACGGCGGTGGACCCGCGGGTGACGGGGCTGTACGCCGACTCCTTCCACGACCTCGGCACCGGCGCGCCGCGCTTCGCGCCGGACCGGCCGGTCGACTGGGTGTGGGGCTGGTCGCTGCGCGACGAGCGGCCGGTGCTGGTGCCTGAGGTGGTCGCGTACTACCACGCACCCGGCGGCATCGGGCGGCGCTTCGTGCAGGAGAGCTCCAACGGCTGTGCGTCCGGCGGGAGTCTGACCGAGGCGGTGCACCACGGGCTGATGGAGACCATCGAGCGGGACGCGTTCCTGCTGGCCTGGTTCGGCCGGGCAGGGCTGCCCGAGATCGACCCGGCGAGCAGCACCAGGACCGCGACCCGCGCGATGGTGGACCGGCTGGCGATGTACGGCTACCGGGCGCGGTTCTTCGACACCCGGATCACCTTTCCGGTGCCGGTCGTCACCGCCGTCGCCGAGCGGGTGGACGGCGGTCCGGGTCTCCTGTGCTTCGGCGCGGGCGCCTCGCCGGACCCGGAGGACGCGCTCGCGGGCGGGCTGTGCGAGATCGCCACCGACTCGGTGAACCTGCGCCGCCGCACCGCGCGCGAGGAGCCCCGGCTGCGCCGCATGGCGGCCGACTTCGACGAGGTGCGCGTGCTGCACGACCATCCGCTGCTGTACGGGCTGCCCGAGATGGGCCGGTACACCGACTTCCTGCTGCGCGGCCGGGACGACGAGGAGCGTGTGCCGCTCGCCTCGCTGGCCGACGGCGCGCCGCGTCCGGCCGCGGATCTCCGCGAGGACGTGGCGGCCTGCGTCGCGGCCGTCACCGGTGAGGGCTTCGACGTGGTGGTGGTCGACCAGACCGCGCCCGAACAGCGGGGGTTGGGCTTCCACACCGTCAAGGTGCTGGTGCCCGGCCTGATCCCGATCGACTTCGGGTGGAGCCGTCAACGGGCGGCCCTGATGCCCCGCACCCGTACGGCGCTGCGCGAAGCGGGTCTGCGCGCGGACGACTTGTCGCCGGAAGACCTCAACCCCGCGCCGCACCCCTTCCCTTGACCAGCCTTTCCACCTCCTCCGGTGCCGGCCAGAGCGCCGGCGCCCCCACAGACGATGCAGACAAAAGGGAGTGACCGTGGGATACGCCCATGAGTACGCGACCGCGGTGATGCGGCGGGGCAGAACGCCCATGGAGCCGGCCGACTTCGTGCCCGACTGGGCCGACCGGCCGCGCAAGGGGAAGCACTTCCCGGGCGCGCCGTCGTTCCCGCTGCCCGACGGGGGATGCGCCGAGGACGCCACGCTCGGCCGGGGCCTGTTCGGGGAGGCGGGGGACGGCGCGTTCACGCTGCCGCTGCTCGGCTCGATGCTCCGCGACTCCTACGGTCTGACCGGGCGCCGTCTCGCCGTGCAGGCCAACTCCGACCTGGGTTCGCTGCCGTTCCACACGCACGCCAACTGGTCGCGTGGCACGGCGTCCGGCGGCGGCCTCTATCCGATCGGGGTGCACTGGGTCAGCGGCGCGAGCGGCCCGCTCAACCCGGGCGTCTACTACTACGACACCCCGCACCACCGGCTCACCCGGCTCCTGTCCGGGGACGTGTCCGGCGAGGTCCGGGATGCGCTCGGCGTGCTGCCGGAGGCGGCGGACACCGATCAATTCCTGGTCCTGGGCGTGACGTTCTGGCAGAACGCCTTCAAGTACAACAGCTTCTGCTACCACGCGATCACCATGGACATCGGCGCCCTGCTCCAGACCTGGCGCATGTGGGCCCGCGCGCACGGGCTGCGCCTGGGCAGCGCGTTCTGGTTCGACGAGCCGCGCATCGGTCGGCTGCTGGGCTTCGACCCGGAGGAGGACGGGGTGTTCGCGGTGGTGCCGCTGCGCTGGGCGGGCACCGCCCCGGACGCCGGCTCCGGTCCGGTGTCCGGGGCGCGGGTGCGCCGGGTGCCCACGGAGAAGTCGCGGCGGACCCTGACCTTCCCGACGCTTCGGCGCGTGCACGCCGCCACGGTGGAGGGCTCCGCCGACCGTCCCGCGCCCGGCGTGCTCGACCCCGCGCTCGCTCCTCCAGCCGGTCCCGGCGAGCGAATCGCGCTGCCCGGCCCCGCGCCCCTGGACGCCCCGGTACGCCGGGCGCTGCGTGAACGGCGCAGCAGCTTCGGCCGGTTCACCGGAAGCCCGCTCGACACGGCCACGCTCTCGGCCGTCCTCGCCGCGGCCGTCGCCGGGAGCTGCCTGGACACCGACGCGGAGACGCCCGGCGCACCGCCGCTCACCCGGCTGCACGTGTTCGTGAACCACGTACGCGAGGTGCCGCCGGGACTGTACGAGTACGACCGGGACACCGGCGAGCTGGTGCTGACGCGGGCCGGGTCCTTCGGGGCCTTCCTCCAGGAGAACTACTTCCTGGCCAACTACAACCTGGAGCAGGCCGCGGCCGTCCTGGTCCCGGTCGCGCACACGCACGCCGTCATGGACGCGGTGGGCGACCGGGGCTACCGGCTGGTCAACGCCGTCGTGGGCGCCACCGCCCAGGCCGTGTACACCGCCGCGTCGGCCGCCGGGACCGGCTGCGGGGTCGCGCTCGGCTTCGACTGCGTGTCGTACGCGGAGGAGTTCGGCGCCGACGGGCGGGGCGAGATCCCGCTGCTGATCATGATGATCGGCGACGAGCGCCGCCGTCCGGCCGACTACCGCTACGACATCGTCGCCCGGTGACCCGCATCCCGTACGCCTCCCCGGTGCGCCGGGGCTCCGGGCGGCCAAGAGACGAGCGGTCGACGGACGAGCGGCCGACAGACGAAAGGGGCCCGGCATGAGCCCGACCGCCACCACCGCGCAGGACACCCCCGGCACCGCCGGGCCGGTCGGCCTGCATCACCGGTTCATGCTGCGCGTGGCCGGTCTGCCCGTCACCGCCGTGGAGGCGCTGCGCGCGCCCGAGGCGGCCGGCTGGGCCGCCCGCACGGCCGCCGAGGAGGCACGGCTGCGCGACCTCGGCGCCCGGCTGAGCGATCCGCTGTCCGCCGCCGTCGGCGCGACGGAGGACGCCGCGCGGCGCCGTCGCCTGCTCGCGCTGCGACGGCAGGTCTTCAACAACCGCCTGCCAGGCGACCTGGACGCGGCCCGCGCCCTGGCCGAGGGCCTTGGCGGTACGACCGGGGCGGATCTGGCCGCCTGGCTGGAAGCCCGCGTCCGCTTCGAGGAGTTGCGGGTCGAGGGCGAGAAGGTCGTCGCGGACGGGCTGGCCCGCACCCGTGCCGCGCTGCGCGGGCTCGCCCGCGACGACCGGCTGCGCCGGGGCCTGCTGCTGGCCTCGCCCACGCTGGAGGAGAGGTTGGACGCGTTCGCCGCCGATCCGGCGCCGCTGCCGGGCAAGCGGGCGCGCAAGATGGAGCGCTCGCTGCTTTCGTACCTCTACCGGACGGCCTGCAAGACCAGTCCCTTCAGCACGCTGACCGGTGTGGCGCTGGGGCGTTTCGAGGCTGAGGGTGACGAGACCGTCGTCGGGGACGCCTGGACCAGTCACCCCCGGCTCAACGTCGTCGTCCTCGCCCGGCTCGCCGAGCTGATCACCGCCGACCCGGTGCGCCGGGCCGGCCTGCCGGTCGCGCTCGCCTCCGGCTGGAAGCTGGACGACGACCGGGTGCGCTACGTCCGCCGGGCCGTGACGGCGGGCGACGACAGCGCGCCGGTCAGCTTCGACGCCGCGCAGGACCGGTTGTTCTTCCTGCGCCGCCAGGGCGCCCTGGACCAGATGCTGGAGCTGCTGCGCGACGCGGAAACCCCGCTGACGCATGGGCAGTTGGCAAGCTGGCTGGCGGACACCACCGGCGCCGGGGACGAGGAGGCCGAGCACTACCTCGCCGCGCTGCGCGACCTGGGGATGCTGCGGCTGCCCACGCTGGAGACCAGCGTGCACAGCGCCGATCCGCTGGCGGCGTTCCAGGCGGCGTTGCGCGGACTCGGACTGCCGTGGGCCGACACGCTCGCCGCCCGACTGGACGGCCCGGCCGCCGCCATCGCCGGCTATGCGGCGGCCGACGTGCCCGCCCGGCGCGCGGCTCTCTCCGGGCTGCGTACCGAACTACAGTCCCTGCAAGCCGACTTGGGAGCCGAACGACCCGTGCTTCCGCAGACCCTGCTCTACGAGGACGTCTCCGCCGGAACCACCACGGCGGGGCTCGCCGAGTGGGCCGCGCTGGCGGGCGGGCCGCTGCGTTCCATCGGCCGCGTGCTGCCCGCGTTCGACGTGGCACTCCCCCAACGCCTCACCCTCAAGGGCTTCTTCCTCGCCCGCTACGGACGCGGCGGCCGCTGCGACGATCTGCTGCGCCTGGTCCACGACTTCCACGAGGACATCTTCCGCCAGTACCTCCAGTTCACCTCGGCCAGGAGCGGCTACCTCCCCGACGGCAGCCACGCCCCCGAGGAGAACTGGCTCGGCCTGCCCGAGATCACGGCCATCGACCGGGCCCGAGCCGCTCTCACCGCCCGGGTGCGCGCGAGCTGGACCGGCCTTCCGTCCGACGCACCGGAGTTCGTCCTCGACGACGCCACGGTGGACGCGGCAGCCGCCGAACTCGGCTCCGCCGCGCCCGCCTTCGCCCCGCAGAGCCACTTCCTCCAGCTCGCCCGCCGCGACGACGGCCCACTGGCCGTGCTCAACAACTCCTACGGCGGCCTGTGCTTCCCCTTCACCCGCTTCACGCACTGCTTCGACGGCGCGGACTCGGTCGGCCTGACCGACGCCCTGCGCGAGGAGTTGCGCGGCACCCTGCCGCCCGGCGCCGTCCTCGCCGAGGTGACCGCCGGTGCCGCCACCACCAACCTGAACCTGCACGGACGTCTCACCGACCACGAGATCGTCTGCCCCGGCGAACACAGCACCGCCCCCGAGGAGGCCCGCCTCCACCTGGACGACCTCTACGCCGTCCACGACGAGACCACCGACCGGCTGCTGCTGCGCTCACGCCGCCTGGACCGCGAGGTCGTCCCGGTCTACCTCGGCTACCTGGTCCCGATGGTGCTGCCCGAGATCCCCCGCACCCTGCTGCTCTTCTCCCCCACCTCCCGCGCCGTCCCCGACGTGTGGCGCGGGGTGCCGGAGGGTCCCGCCGAGGCGGGGGTCACCCGCAGACCACGCGTGCGCCATCACGCGCTGGTCCTCCAGCGGCGCTCCTGGACGGCGGCCGACGGCTCGCTGCCGCTGCGAACGCCGGGCGCGACGGACGGCGAGTGGTACCTGAACTGGCACCGCTGGCGCGAGCGGCACGGGCTGCCCGCCCGGGTGTTCGCGACCGTCCACGAGGAGTCCGGCTCCGGGGACGCCCCGGCCTGGTTCGGCGGCTCGAAGCCGCAGTACGTCGACTTCGAGTCCCCGCTCTCGCTCACCGCCCTCGAAGGGCTCCTCGCCGGGAAGCGCGTCCGGACCGTGTTCGAGGAGATGCTCCCCGGCGAGGACGAACTGCACGTCACCTCCCCGCGCGGCCGGCACGTCGCCGAACTCGCCGTAGAACTGCTCCCCGGCCCGGCCGGACGGCCCGAAGAGGACGGACCCCGATGACCGTTTCCACCGCATCCTCCGCCGCGCCCGGACCGGCCGCCGGGGACGACGCTCCCGGCGAGTGGCTGGCCGTGCACATCTTCTACGCGGCCAGCCCCCGCCCGCTGCTCCTCCAGTGCGTCCGCCCGCTGGTGGACGCACTCACCGAAGAGGGGCTGCTCGCCGGGTACTTCTTCATCAACTACTGGCTGGAGGGACCGCATCTGCGGCTGCGTCTCAAGCCCGCCCGGGCCGCCGACACCGGGACCGTACGGGAGCGGACGCACGCCGCGCTCGCCGCGTTCCTGCGGGAGCGGCCCGCGCTGTACGAGGTGAGGGACGGCTTCTTCGCGGACCTCTACGAGACGCTGTTCACGCTGGAGTTCGGGGACGAGGAACGCTCGGAGTACCTGGGTCCGGACGGCAAGATGCTGCTGCGGCCCAACAACTCCTTCGAGGACCGCCCGTACGAGCCGGAGTACGGCAAGTACGGCGGTCCGGCCGGGATCGAGCTGGCCGAGTGGCACTTCCAGCACTCCAGCGACCTGGTGATCGAGGCCGCGCGCACGATGAACCTCCATGTGCGCACCGTGCTGCTGGGGCTCTCAGCCCAGCTCATGATGGTCATGTCCGGCACGTTCCTGCGGGACGAGGAGGCGCTGCTGACCTTCCTGGACCGCTACCACAGCTTCTGGAACCGGGCGTTCAGCACCACCAACTACACCGCCGACCACGGCTACGACCGCGCCTACTCCGCGATGGGCACGAGCCTGCCGGGGAGGTTCCGGGAGATCCGGCGGGCGGTCGCCGGGGGCGAGTCGGCGCGGCTTCCCGCCTTCCTGCGCGGCTGGTCCGGGCACTGCGCCGAACTCCGGGAGCGGGCGACGGAGTTGGCGGAGAAGGGTGCGCTGGTCTTCCGCTCGTACGACGGCACGCGGGACATCGTCCCCGAGGGGTCCGCGCAGGCGCTGCCCATGTTGCTCTCCCCGTACATGCACATGACCAACAACCGGCTGAGCACGACCGTGCGGGACGAGGCGTTCCTGTCGTACGTCCTCGCGCGCGCCCTGCGCGACGGCGGCGCGTGTCCGCAGCCGGAGGGCGGGGCGTGACCACCGAGACCTTTCTCGCCGCGCGGCCCCGGGTGCGGCCCGACCTCGTCAAAGGGCCCGCGCTGGTGCGCGGGGCCGCCCGGGTCCATCTGCTGAAGGACCCGCGCTCCGGGCGCCGCCTGGAGATCGGCCCGAAGGAACACTTCCTGATCAGCCGCATGGACGGCAGCCGCACGCTGGCCGAGATCGGGCAGGACTACGCCGGGACGTTCGGGGCCAGGCTGGGCGAGGCGCAGTGGGGGCAGTTGCTGCGGCTGCTGCACGGCAGGGGGCTGATGGAAGGCTCCCCCGCGCCCGCCGCGGGTCCCCCGCCCGGCTCCGGGCATCCGCCGAACGGGATTCTCGCCGGTCGCACCCGGATGGTGGCGGACGCGCCCGCGCTGATGGACCGGCTCCACCGGACGACCACGTGGGCGCGCCGCCCCGCCGTCCTCACGGTGCTCACCGCACTGGCGGCGGGTGTGCTCGTCGCCGTCGCCGTCCAGGCGGGCACGCTGTGGAGGCAGACGGAGGAGACCGCGCGGCAGCCGGTGCTGCTTTTCGCGATCGGCTGTGTGCTGTGGTGCGGGCTGGCCCTGCACGAGCTGGCGCACGGGCTGTTCGCGCGTGCCTGGGGCGGGAAGGTCACCGAGATCGGGCTGCGCTGGTTCTGCTTCGCGACGTACCTGTACTGCGAGGTGGAGGACGTTCAGTTCCTCGGCAGCCGGCGCCGCAAGGTGGCCACCGCCTGCGCGGGAGCATTCGCCAACCTGCTCTTCCTGGTGCCCTTCTACGCACTGTGGGCCCTGCTCCCGGCCGGCGCCGACGGCCACTCCGCGCTCGGCGCGCTGCTGCTGCTCGGCACGGTACTGGGCCTCGCCAACCTCCTCCCGCTGCCGCCCCTCGACGGCTACAAGGCGCTCGCCCACGCCCTCGGAGTGGTCGAACTCGCGGGCGGCAGCCGCACGTTCCTCGCACTCGCGGTACGGCGCGTGCTCCGGCGGGGGCCGGGCGTCGCCGCGTACCCGGTGCGGCTGCGGCTGCTGTACGGCGGCTTCGCCCTGCTGCTCGCCGTGCAGAGCGCGGCGCTGCTCGTGCTGTGCGGGGCGGCGCTGAGGTCGATGTTCCCGGACCGCTACGCGATGCTCGCCTGGTTCCTGCCGCCCGCCCTGCTCGCGGCCGTGCTGCTGCTGTGGGCGCTGGGCGGGCTCGGTCGCTCGCTGCGGGAGCGGCGCGCGACGGCGACGCCGGAAGCGGCCCCCGCCCCCCGTACCGTCCCCCACCCCCACAGTCCGCCGGGAGGTGCCGCTCCGGCGGTCGTCCCGGCCGCTTTGGATACAGCAAGGAAAGGCGAGATGAGCGCACCCGACAGCAAGACCGAGACCGAGCCCGCGAAGGAGACCGGTCCCGGGACCGGGTCCGACGCCGGACACCCCGAGCCCCCCACCGAGACGGTCGTCGCCCTCGACGGCGTGACCAAGCGGTATGGCGAGGTGACCGCCCTCGACGGGGTCTCGCTCTCCGTGCGGCACGGCGAGTTCTTCGGCGTGCTCGGCCCCAACGGCGCGGGCAAGACCACCCTGGTGGAGATCGTCGAGGGGATGCGCGAGGCCGACTCGGGCACCGTGCGCGTCTTCGGGCGGAGCCCGTGGCCGCGCGACACCGCGCTGCTGGCGCGGATGGGTGTGCAGACCCAGTCCTCGGCGTTCTTCGCCCGGCTCACCGCCGGGGAGCATCTGCGCACGGTCGCCGCGCTCTACGGCATGGGGCCCGAGGTGGCGACGACGGCGCTGGAGCGGGTCGGACTCACCGAGAAGGAGAACGCCCGGATCGACCATCTCTCCGGCGGTCAGCGCCAGCGGCTCGCGGTCGCGACGGCGCTGCTGCACGAGCCGGAGCTGATCTTCCTGGACGAGCCGACGGCCGCCCTCGACCCGGAGGCGCGGCGCGAACTGTGGGAGCTGCTCAGGTCGTTGCGCTCGGAGGGGCGCACGATCATCTGCACCACGCACTACCTCGACGAGGCCGAGGCGCTGTGCGACCGGGTCGCGATCATCGCCGGCGGACGGGTCGTCGCGCTGGACTCGCCGCGCAATCTGATCCGCGCGCTGCACGCGCCCACCCGGCTCCTCGTGCCCGCCGGGCGGGTGACCCCCGAGGCCGCGCTCGCCCTGGACGGGGTGGACCGGGCCGGCGTGGAGGGCGGCGACCTGGTCCTGGAGACGACCGTGCCCAACCGGGTGCTCCCCGTGCTGGGCGACCTGGTCGACATCGACTCGGTCACCGTCCGCACCCCCACCCTCGAAGACGCCTACCTCTCGCTGACCGGCACCGGATCGGAGCACCACCGTTGAGCGCCTACGCCGCACTGACCAGGGCCACCTATGTCGCGAGCGTGCGCGACAAGACGACCCTCTTCTTCACCTTCGCCTTCCCGCTGGCCTTCCTGGTGCTGTTCGGGCTGATCTTCCAGGGTCAGCACGTCGACGGCGGACTGGCGTCCATCAACTACATCGCGCCGGGCGTGCTGTCCTGGGGCGTGGGCAACGCGGCCGTGTTCTCGGTCGGGTTCTCCCTCATGCAGCAGCGCCGTGACGATCTGCTGCGGCTGATCTGGCGCACCCCGACCCCGCTGCGCACCCTGATCGCGTCCCGCTGGACGGTGGCGCTGGCCGTGGCGCTCACGCAGACGCTGCTGTTCACCGCCGTCGCGCTGCTGCCGTTCTTCGGTCTTGAGCTGAACGGCCCCTGGTGGGCGGCGTTTCCGCTCCTCGTCCTCGGGGTGACCGCGTTCCTGGCGATGGGTCTGGTCGTCGGCAGCCTGGCGAACACCCCGGAGGCGGTCGCGGCCATCGCCAACCTGGTGATGGTGCCGATGGCGTTCCTGTCCGGCTCGTTCTTCCCCGACGACCTGATGCCGAGCTGGCTGCGCACGGTCGCCAAGGTGCTGCCGCTGCACTACCTGAACGACGGTCTCACCGACGCGATGGGCGGCCGGGGCGACCTCGGGGACATCGGCCTCGACTGTGCGGGGCTCGTCGTGTTCGCCGCGGTCTTCGGGCTGATCGCCACCCGGATCTTCCGCTGGAGCAACCGCACATGACGACCACGCTCGCACCCGCGCCCCTGGAGGCCGCCCGGGCCGACCTGGCGGCCCGGCTCGCGGCGCGCGCCGCCACGGCCGGGCTGCCCGCGCCCGCCGTCTCCCGGATCGGCGACACCAATGTGCTCGGCGAGAGCGTCCGCGCCGAGCTGCCGCCGAACCCGGCGGACGTCCATCTCACCGCGCAGGCCGTGCTGTTGGGCCCGTGGGGCGGGGCGCCGGGGAATCCGGCCGCGTGCGGCACGTGTCTGGCGATGCGCCGCCAGCGGCTGCGCACCCGTACCGAGCGGGACGCGCTGGAGACCGGGATCGAGACGACGGCGGCCGGGCAGTGGCCCATGCTGCCCGACCACACGGTGGACGCCGTGTGGTCGCTGCACCGGCTGATCGTCTCGGGTGCCGCCCGGCATCGTGCGCGAGGCGCGGATGCCGCGTTGCCGCAGGTCACCGAGGTGGACCTGGAGACCCTGCGGGTGCGTACCTTCCCGCTGGTGCCCGAGCCGATGTGCCCGCAGTGCCGTCCCTTCACGGGGGAGGACTCGGCACGCGCGGCGTCGGAGGCCACGCTCTCGGCGCCGGCCTCGCTGCCCAAGCCCGACCGTGACGCGTACCGGCTGCGCCGCGCGGCGGACTATCCGCTCCCGGTGAAGGGGCTCGCCAACCCGGTGTGCGGGGTGCTCGGCGGTGGCACCTGGATCGACGTGACCTCGCCGACGACGGCGCCGGTCGCGGGCAGCGTCTTCATGCGGGGGTACGCCGGTCTGACCGACGTGACGTGGAGCGGTCAGTCCAACTCTTTCGCCGGCAGCAGGGAGTTGGCCTTCCTGGAGGGCCTGGAGCGGTACGCGGGAACGCACCGGCGTCACCGCGCGCCGGTCGTCACCGCCTCCCTCGAGGAGCTGGGCGAGCGCGCCCTGGACCCGCGCGCCTGCGGGCTCTACGGCCCGCGCACCTACGCCGAGGACCCGATGGTCGAGCCCTTCGACCCGGCCCGGCCCATCCCCTGGGTGAGCGGCTGGTCGTTGCGCAACGAACGCGAGGTACTCGTCCCGGCGCGGCTGGTGTACTACAGCGAAGGCACCCGGGCGGACAATTTCGTCTTCGAGTGCTCCAACGGGTGTGCCACGGGCGGCACCTGGGAGGAGGCGGTCTTCTTCGGGCTGCTCGAACTGGTCGAGCGGGACGCCTTCCTGCTCGGCTGGTACGGCAGCCTCCCGCTGCCCGAGATCGACCTGGCGGCGGTGACAGGACCCCGGGTGCGGGCGATGGTCGCGCGGGCCGCGCTCCAGGGCTACGACGTGCACGTCTTCGACAACCGGGTGGACCTCCCGGTGCCCGTCGTGACCGGTCTCGCGGTACGCCGCGACGACGGCCCGGGCACCCTCGCCTTCGCGGCGGGGGCGTCCTTCGACCCGGAGACGGCCGTCGAGTCGGCGGTCTCCGAGATCCTGACGTACATCCCGCATCTGCCGGGCCAGGTGGCGGAACGGCCGGGTGAACTCGCCGCCATGGCCGAGGACTTCGATCTGGTGCGGCGGCTGCCCGACCATGCGGCACTGTTCGGGCTGCCCGCGATGCGGGAGCACGCGGGTGAGTATCTGAACCCGCAACGAACGGCCACCCCGGACGAACTGTTCTCTGGGTGGGAGGAATTGCGTCCCCGCACCGGTGATCTCCGGGACGATCTGCTGCTGTTGCGGGATCTGCTGGCCGGGGCGGGATGCGATGTCGTCGCCGTGGACCAGACGACTCCCGAGCAGCGGCGGATGGGACTGCGCACGGTGGCGACGCTCGCGCCCGGGCTGCTGCCGATCGACTTCGGCTGGCTGCGGCAGCGGGCGCTGCACATGCCCCGGCTGCGCACGGCGCCCCATCGGGCGGGGATGGTGGCGGCACCGCTGCGGGAGGAGGAGCTGCGGAGGGTGCCGCATCCGTTCCCGTAGAGCCGTCGCCCCGGGACCGGCTCCCCTAAGCCGGTCTTCGGAGACGTGAACGAGTCTTTTGCCAGAGCCCGTTCACGCCGACGGTCCCCGGCGCGCGAGACGCGTGCCGGGGACCGTCGGGGCCGACGACGAGCGTCAGGCGGTGCAGGAGGTGGTGCTGGTCGTGCTGGAGCAGGTGCTCGTGGACGAGCAGCTCGTGGACGAGCCGAGCATGACCTCGCTGGCGTCCGAGTAGTCGGTGATCTCGAAGGTCTCCGACTCCAGGTCCAGGATCTCCTGGGCGAGGGAGGCGAGGTTGTTGTCAGCCATGATGGCTCCTTCCGGGTCAGGGGACGTACTGCCGGACGGGACGACGCCCGGCCGGTGGTGCGGCGAACCCGCCGGAGGCCGTGGCCTTCGGCAACTCCTTTTCTACGCGCGTCCGTTGTCAGCGTCCTGGCGTACCGCTGTCACATCGCTGACATGTTCCGTCCAAGCCGGGCCATGAACCCCGCGTTCCGCCCGGACCGGCCACGATCCCGAGGAGCCCCGCCGTGCCCGACCTCCACGAAACCCCGTTCCCCGGGGGCGAGTCGCCGGACGTACATACCCTGCTCGCCCCGGCCGCCGAGCTGTACCTCGACCTGCACCGGCACCCCGAGCTGTCCGGTGCGGAGGCCCGCACGGCGGCCCGGTTCGCTCACTGGCTGGAGTCGGACGGCTTCCGCGTGCTGCGGGGCGTGGGCGGTCACGGCGTGGCGGCGGAGCTCCGCAACGGCGACGGTCCGGTCGTCCTCCTGCGTGCCGAACTCGACGCGCTCCCGGTCGCGGAGCGCACCGGCGCCCCCTACGCGAGCAGCGTCACCGCCCCCGGCCCCGACGGGCGCCCGGTACCGGTCATGCACGCCTGCGGCCACGACGCCCACCTGGCCTGCGCGGCGGCGGCCGCCCGCTGGTTCGCCACGCACCCGAGCAGCTGGCGCGGCACGCTCCTGGTCGTCGGACAGCCCGCCGAGGAGACGCTGAGCGGGGCACGGGCCATGCTGGAGGACGGGCTGTACGAGCGGATCACGGTGCCCGACGTGGTGCTGGCGCAGCACACGGCCGCGTTCCCGGCGGGGATGGTGGCCCACGCCGACGGCCCGGTGCTGGCGGGCAGCCGCACACTGGAGCTGGTCTTCGAGGGCGACGGCGGCCACGCGGCGACCCCGCACCTGTCGGCCGACCCGCTGTCGGCGGCGGCAGGATTGGTCACCCGCCTGCCCGCCATCGCCGCCCGGGAGAGCGACCCGGCCGAACGCCTCACGGTCACGGCCTCCGCACTGCATACGGGCGACGCCGGTCACGCCGGGAACGTGATCGCCTCCCGCGCCGAACTCCGCGTCACCATACGGGCGTTCTCCGAGTCGGCGCTCTGCGGCGCGGCCGCCGCCGTGGAGCGCGTGGCCCGCGCCGAGGCGTCCGCCGCCGCGCTGCCACCCCGGGTGACGGTCACCGAACTGTCCCGCTCCGGGGTCACGCTCCCCGACCCCGAGGTCACGGCGACCGTACGACAGGTCCACCGCGCGGCATTCGGCCCCGCTCGCGTCACGGGCTGGCCCGCCACCACGGCCACCGAGGACTTCCCCCTGCTCACGGGCGCGGGCGCCGGCGTCCACGGCCATCCCGCCATCCGGGGCGGCTACTGGATGCTCGGCACCGTGGGCCCGGCCCAGTGGGCGGCGGCGCCGGGCGACACCCCGACAGAGAAGTTCCGCACCCTCCCCGGCAACCACTCCCCGCGCTATCTCCCCAGCGTCCGGCTGACGTTGGAGACGGGGACGGCCGCGCTGGTGACGGCGGCGCTCACCCGACTGGGGGCGAACGCCTGAAGCCGCCTGGTCGGGAAGCGCCCGTCTTCGCCCTGGCCCCGGCCGACGGCATCCCCACCCGCGGCCGCCCGGCCGGGCCGCCGGTCAACCCCTGGACGCCGAGCACACCCCACCGCGGCTCGCCCTCGGCGGTGACGCGGTGGACGCCCTGGTCGCCCATCTGGACTCGGTCCGGGCGGAGTTGGCGAGCCGGGAGGAGGTCTCCCGGGGCACGGACCTCGACGCACCGTGACGGTGTTACCTTCGCCGTCCGCCCGTACGACAGCACCAGGAGCCCCGTGACCAGCCGTGTCCTCCTCGTCTCCCCCGCGAGCAGCCCGGCGCTGCGGCAAGCCCGGTTCTACGACGGGCTCGGCCCCCTCGACGCCTCCGGCGCGGCCCGTGCTCGCGCGGCGGCGGGCATGCTGCCCCGCGCCGAGCGGGTCGTGCGGTCGCCCGGCGCCCGGTGCCAGGAGACGGCGGGCGAACTCGGTCTCGAAGCCGCGGAGTTGCCGAATCTGGCCACGCTCGACGCGGGCCGCTGGCGCGGGCGCACCCTGGCGGAGGTGGGCGGCGCCGAGCCGGAGGCGCTGATGCGGTGGCTCGCCGATCCCGAAAGCTCCCCGCACGGCGGGGAGTCGGTGCGCGCTCTGTGCCAACGCGTCGGCGGCTGGCTGGAGTCGGAGGTACCGGCGGACTCCCGCACGCTCGCCGTCGTCGAACCGGACGTCGTCCGCGCGGCCGTCGTCCACGCACTCGTCCTGCCTCCGGAGACGTTCTGGCGCCTGGACGTACTGCCGCTGACCGTCACGGAGTTGAGCGGCCGGGCCGGACGCTGGAATCTACGTCTCGGGCGCCCGCTCGGCGGAGAGGCGACGTCACCGCCCGAATCCGACCGTTCCCGGACCGACCGGTGAAACTCAGGCAAGGCTGAGTGACTTTGGCGAGTCGGCGCCCGGTACTCGGTCCCACCGGGCGCCGCTCTTCGCCCTGGCTCCGTGCCGCTCCCGGTGGCGGGGGCCGGGCGGACGAACGCGAGAGGGCCCCGGACGGTCCCGGGGCCCTCTCGTCGTCGTACGGCCGTCGTCGAACGGCCGGCTCAGCCCGAGGCGGCCACCGCCGCCGGGACCTTCGCCGGGCGCGGGTTGAGCTGCCGCTCGGCCAACTCGCCGAAGAGCAGCCCGAATCCGCCCCACAGCACGGCCTGGACGGCCAGCGCGGCGAGCCGGAAGCGCCAGAGCAAGGTGGCCGGGAAGTCCCTGGGCACCTCGTTGACCACCGGCAGGAACGCGTACGCGAGGCCGATCACCACCGCGAAGGCGGCGACGGCCACGACGGTGGCGTACCAGGTCCCCAGGCCCGGGGCGAGCCGCTTGCCGAGCAGGGTGGCGCCGACCGCCAGCAGCACACTGAGCAGCATCATCAGGAAGTACAGCGTGGTGCGCTTGCCGATGGTGTCCGGCTCGCCCACCGAGGGCGGGTTCGCCGGGTACTTGAGGAACGGCACGACGTACACCGCGAGCAGCGCGGCCGTGGACAGCAGCAGCGCGGTCGCGCGGGGGCCGAAGAGGCCGACGCGGCCGAGCGCGAAGCAGAACGCGAGCGCGGCGATGCCGCCGAAGGCGACCCCGTAGACCAGGACGCCGGTGGCGAGACCGGCGGTGGACTGCAGGGAGCGGGAGACGACCTCCATCTCGTGCTCATGGGAGTGGGCGTCCTCGAAGGCGATCGCCCGGTCGACGTTCGGTTCACCGAGGAAGTAGGCGGCGACCAGGGCGAGCAGCCCGGCGGCGAGACCCGCCAACATGCCCCGGACCAGGAGGTTTCTGACCGTTGCGGAGTTCATGGGCCTGCGGCGTCCCTTACGTCAGTGGCAGGGGAAGCCGAGCAGGTGGCGGGCGTCGTGCACCCACTCGTGGACGTCCGTGCCGTTGAACACGGAGGTGGCGCCCTGCTCGGCGCCGACGAAGTAGAGCAGGACCAGCATGAGGACGCCGAAGAAGACGGCCCAGGGCGCGATGTCCTTGAGCGGCAGCTTGGCGGGTACGGCGGGGGTGGTGGCTGTCGGCGGAGCGACGGTCTGCGCCATGGCAGGACCTCCTCGGGAATTCGCGTCCCATCTCGGTGGTGCACAGGACGACGGCCACGGGTCTGACTCGCGCTGCCCTCATGGGGCCTCGCTCACAGTGGCGCGACCGTGCCGGATTCCCACCGGCTTCCGCTCCGCCGTCATCGATTTCGCACCGACGGTACCGCGTACGAGGGGCGCGGCCAAGACCGCGCCGGTCCGGGTGATCTTCCTCTCCCGGCAGGGCGGGACCTGCGGGCACGCGGTGAACACGCCGTGTCAGCGTGCCGGTTCGCCGTCCTCGTACGCTGGCTCCCGTGCCGTCTCCCCCGCTGCTGCGCGCCGCCGTCCTCGTCCTCGAAGGGGCCAAGCCGCTCGATGTGGGCATCCCCGCCCAGGTGTTCACGACCCGTGCCTCCATGCCGTACGAGGTGCGGGTCTGCGGGGCCGAGCCCGGTCTGGTGACCGGCGGCGACGGGCTGTCGTACCACGTGGCACACGGCCTGGAGGCGCTGGAGTGGGCGGACATCGTGTTCGTGCCCGGCTACCGGTTCCCGGACCGGGAGGACCCTCCGGCCGCCGTCGTCACGGCGCTGCTCACGGCGCACGCGCGCGGGGCGCGGCTCGCGGCGATCTCGACGGGCGCGTTCGCTCTGGCGGCGACGGGGCTGCTCGACGGGAGGCGGGCCACGACGCACTGGCACTACACCCGCGCCCTGGCAGAGCGGCATCCGCTGGTCCGCGTGGACGGCAACGTGCTGTTCGTGGACGAGGGCAGCGTGCTCACCTCGGCGGGCGCCGCCTCCGGCATCGACCTGTGTCTGCACATCCTGCGCGGCGACCTCGGGGTGGCCGCGTCCAACCACGCGGCCCGGCGCCTGGTCGCGGCCCCCTATCGCAGCGGGGGTCAGGCGCAGTACGTGCCGCGCAGCGTGCCCGAGCCGCTGGGCGAGCGGTTCGCCGGGACGCGGGAGTGGGCGCTGCGCAGGCTCGGGGAGCCGCTGAGCCTCTCCGCGCTGGCCCGGCACGCCTCGGTGTCGCCGCGCACCTTCTCGCGGCGGTTCGTGGAGGACACCGGATACACGCCGATGGAGTGGGTGACCCGGGCCCGCGTCGACCTGGCCCGCGAGCTCCTCGAGCGCTCGGACCACGGGGTGGAGCGGATCGCGGCCGAGGTGGGGCTCGGCACGGGCGCGAATCTGCGGCTGCACTTCCAGCGCGTGCTGGGGACGACGCCGAGCGACTACCGGCGCACCTTCACCAAGGGGAGCTGAGCGACAGGCGCACCTCCACGAAGGGGAGCCGAGCCACTGGCAGTACCGACGGGAACGCCTGGCACGATCCTTGCGAACCATGGCGCTCCCGCCGCTCCCCCGCCCGCGCGCCGCCCGCGAATCTGGGGGCGAACGGAAGGGACACCATTCATGACTCGTATCGCCGTCAACGGATTCGGCCGCATCGGACGCAATGTGCTGCGCGCGCTGCTGGAGCGCGGGAGCGACCTCGAAGTGGTCGCCGTCAACGACCTCACCGAGCCCGCCGTGCTCGCCCGGCTGCTCGCCTTCGACACCACCGCAGGACGCCTGGGCCGCCCGGTGTCCGTGGACGGGGACACCCTGGTGGTCGACGGCCGTCGCATCAAGGTGCTCGCCGAGCGCGACCCGGCGCAGCTGCCGTGGGCGGAGCTGGGCGTGGACATCGTCCTGGAGGCGACCGGCCGCTTCACCGCCGCCAAGGCCGCGCGCGTCCACCTGGACGCGGGCGCGAGCCGGGTGCTGGTGAGCGCGCCGTCGGACGGCGCGGACGTGACGCTGGCGTACGGCGTGAACACCGACGCCTACGACCCGGCGCTGCACACCGTCGTGTCGAACGCCTCCTGCACGACCAACGCGCTGGCCCCGCTGGCCGCCGTCCTGGACGACCTCGCGGGCATCGAGCACGGCTTCATGACGACGGTGCACGCCTACACCCAGGAGCAGAACCTCCAGGACGGCCCGCACCGCGACGCCCGCCGGGCGCGTGCCGCCGGCGTGAACATCGTGCCGACGACGACCGGCGCGGCCAAGGCCATCGGCCTGGTGCTGCCGGGCCTGGACGGCAAGCTGTCGGGCGACTCGATCCGGGTGCCGGTGCCGGTGGGCTCGATCGTGGAGCTGAACACCACGGTCTCGCGGGACGTCACCCGCGACGAGGTGCTGGCCGCCTACCGCGCCGCCGCCGAGGGTCCGCTCGCCGGGGTGCTGGAGTACTCGGAGGACGCGCTGGTCTCGGCCGACATCGTCGGCAACCCGGCCTCCTCGATCTTCGACTCGGCACTGACCCGGGTGGACGGCCGGCACATCAAGGTCGTCGCCTGGTACGACAACGAGTGGGGTTTCTCGAACCGCGTGATCGACACGCTGGAGCTCCTCGCGGGCAGCTGAACCGGCAGCTGAACTCCCGTACGCGGGCGGCCCCTCGATCCGGAGCCGCCCGCTCGCACTCAGACCGCTCGCCCTCAGACCGCTGGCACTCAGACCGCTCGCGCTCGGTCCGCGAGCGGATCGGTACGAACGCCGAGGTGCCGCAGCGCGGAAGCCGCCGCACCCGCGCCGCACATCCCGTGGGCGCCGGGTCCCGGAGGCGTGGCCGCCGAGCACAGGAACACCCCGGGCAGACCCGTGGCATACGGGTCGAGCGCGGGACGGGCACCGAGCACCAGCTGAGCCGCGGTCTTCGCGCCGGTGAGGATGTCGCCACCCGCGAAGTTGGGGTTGGCGGCGGCGAAACCGGCGGGCCGGGTGACCTCCATGCCCACGACGCGCTCCCGCACTCCGGGCGCGAACCGCTCCAGTTGGGCGAGGATGGCCCCGGTGGCGTCCCCGTCGTAGCCGTACGGGACGTGGGCGTACGTCCAGACGGGGTGCACGTCGCCCACCGAGCGGCCGGGGTCGGCCAGATACTGCTGGCCGACCAGGACGAAGGGCCGCTCGGGCATCCGGCCCGCCGACACCTCGCGCTCGGCGTGGGCGATCTCGGCGAAGGTGCCGCCGAGGTGGACCGTGCCCGCGCGCCGGGCGTCGGCGTCGGTCCAGGGGACGCCGCCCTCGACGGCCAGGTCGACCTTGTAGGCACCGGGACCGCGCCGGAAGCGCCGGTAGGCGGCCCGGACCCGGGCGGGCAGCAGGTCGCCGTAGATCGCGGCGGTCTGGCCGGGGTCGAGGTCGAGCAGGGTGACGTCGGCGGGCGGGAGCTGCCGCCGGTCGGTGACCCGGACGCCGGTGTGGATCGTGCCGCCGTGTTCGCGCAGGACCTTTTCCAGGGCGCGGGCGATGGATTGCGAGCCGCCCTCGGCGACGGCCCACCCGGCCGCGTGTCCGGCGGCGAGGATGCCGAGCCCGATGGCCGAGGTGAGCGGGCGGTTCAGCGGACGGTAGGCGTGGGCGGCGACCCCGGCCCACAGGGCGCGGGCCCGCTCCGTCGTGAAGAGCCTGGCGAGGGCGGCGGCGGGCAGGGTGGTGGGCAGTCCGAAGCGGGCGAGCAGCAGCGGGTGCGAGGGCACGCGCAGCAGCGGTCCCATCACGTCGGTGGCGAGCGCGTCCCAGTTCCGTACGGAGGAGCCGAGGAGGGCCCGGTAGCGGTCGCCGTCGGCGCCGAGGAGACGGCCGGTGTCCTCGACGGAGCGCAGCAGGACGCCCGCGTCGCCGTCGTCCAGGGGGTGGACGCAGTCGATCTCGGGCAGCAGCCAGCGCAGTCCGTGCCGTTCCAGGTCCAGGGCGCGCAGCGCGGGTGAGGTGAGGGCCAGGGGGTGGATGGCGGAGCAGTGGTCGTGCAGCAGTCCGGGCACGAGGGCCTCGTGGCTGCGGGTGCCGCCGCCGACCTCGTCCGAGGCTTCCAGCAGGGTGACCTCAAGGCCCGCCCGCGCGAGCAGGGCGGCCGCGGCGAGCCCGTTGGGCCCGCCGCCGACCACGAGGGCGGAGGTCATGAGGCGGTGTCCGGGACGGACGGCGTGCCGGGGACCGGACGCAGCGGGTGCCGCGAACGCACGTCGTGCACGGGGTGGTCGGGGCCGTCGGTGGGCCAGGGCTGGCGGCTCAGCATGTCGCGCACCGTGACATGGCCGCTCTCCAGGAGGCCCAGGGCGGCGTCGTGGATCTCATAGTCCTGAGTCTGCCGGTGGAGGGGCTGGCCCTCCAAACAGATCACCCGCACCGCGCTGACGGCGGGCGATCCGGCGGCGGTACGGGACTTCGTGACGGTGACGCTCGGTGAGCTGGCCGAGCCCGGCGCGCGGGGTGCCGTACTGCGCGAGACGCTGCGGGTGTTCCTCGCCCGCAGACGCAGTCACGCGGCCGCCGCGGCCGCGCTGAACCTGCACCGCAACTCGGTGCAGTACCGGGTGCGCCAGGCGTCCGCCCTGCTGCCGGGCGGCGCCCGCGACCTCGACGACGACTTCTCCGTACGGGCCGCGCTGCTGGCCGCGCAGTGGCTCGGGGATGCTGTTCTCGCGTGATTACCGGCCGGTTATGCGCCGAACGTGAAGGAATGGCGGGACGGCAATAGGCATTGCCGCCGCCATTCGATTGCGGGGACAAACCATTTACGGAATAAATGCCACATAAAGGTCGCATCTGCGACGGACGTCCGGCCTTTCGGTGCGCAGGTGCGACCCCGCGCGCGGCGGCGGCCCGAGCACCTCCGCCCCGCACCGGCACCCCGGCTCACCCGAACAGCCCGCCCTCGGCAGCGCTCCCGGTCACCCGTGGGGCACGCCGAACCTGGGAGGGCTCGCGACCGCCGGGGCGGCTTTCACTGCTCGCCCGGTTGCGCGGTATTTGTTCGAGTCGACGCGACTATGCGCTGGAGATACCTTTTAGCCACAATGCGGCTGGATCGAAGCGAGAGAAGGACGCAGTGGAACTAGCAATCGCTCACGAGACCATCGCCCGATGGCAGTTCGGTGTCACCACCGTCTACCACTTCCTCTTCGTCCCGCTCAGCATCGGCCTGGGAGGCATCGTCGCCGGTCTGGAGACGGCCTGGGTGCGGACGGGAAAGGAGAAGTACTTCCACGCGACCAAGTTCTGGGGCAAGCTCCTGCTGATCAACATCGCGCTGGGTGTGGTCACGGGCATCTTCCAGGAGTTCCAGTTCGGGATGAACTGGTCCAGCTACTCCCGCTTCGTCGGTGACGTCTTCGGTGCCCCGCTGGCGATGGAGGCGCTGATCGCCTTCTTCTTCGAGTCCGTGTTCATCGGTCTGTGGATCTTCGGCTGGCACCGGCTGCCCAAGAAGGTACATCTCGCGACCATCTGGATCGTCACGATCGGCAGTCTTCTCTCGGCGTACTTCATCCTCGCGGCCAACTCCTTCATGCAGCACCCGGTCGGCTACCGGATCGACCCCGTCTCCGGCAAGGCGCGGCTCGTGGACATCTGGCGGGTGCTGTTCCAGGACACGACCCTGACCCAGGTCTTCCACACCCTGTCCGCGGCGTTCATCACCGGCGCGGCCTTCGTGATGGGCATCGCCGCCTATCACCTGTGGCGGGCCAAGAGGGGCAAGGACACCGACCGCCGCCGGATCGCCGCCATGCGGGCTTCCCTGCGGTGCGCGCTGGTGGTCATGCTGGTCGCCGGAATCCTGACCGCGTTCAGCGGCGACCAGCTCGGCAAGGTCATGTTCCGGCAGCAGCCCATGAAGATGGCCGCGGCGGAGGCCCTGTGGGACACCCAGGCACCGGCACCCTTCTCCATCTTCTCGGTCGGCGACGTCAGCAAGGGACGCAACGACGTCGCACTGGAAGTTCCCGGTGCCCTGTCCTTCCTCGCCAAGAGCAACTTCCACTCGGCCGTCCCCGGCATCAACAACCGGGCCGACGAACAGGTCCGGCTCTTCGGCGGCACCCGCACGGACTACATCCCGAACATCTTCATGACGTACTGGGGCTTCCGGCTCATGATCTTCTTCGGGATGACGAGCTTCGGCATCGGCGTGCTCGGCCTCTGGCTCACGCGCAAGAAATTCTGGGTGCAGTCCAGGTACCGCACGGGTGAGGACGAGCCACCCAACCTGATGATCACCGACAAGATCAGGATGAACGACTTCTTCACCAAGTGGAGCTGGCGCATCGTGCTGCTCACGCTGGGCTTCCCGCTGATCTCCAACAGCTTCGGCTGGATCTTCACCGAGATGGGCCGCCAGCCCTGGGTGGTGTTCCACCTGATGAAGACCGCGGACGCCGTCTCCCCGAACGTGAGCATCGGCACCCAGATCGGCTCGCTGGCCGCGCTCAGTGCCGTCTACGCGATTCTCGCGGTGGTCGAAGGAGGGCTCATGGTCAAGTACGCCAAACCCGGTCCGGACGTGGAGGAGAGACCGCCGTCCAAGGACCCGACCATGCGCATCTCCCCGGACGAGCAGGACAAGCCCCTCTCGATCGCCTACTGAGGACGGACGGCCATGCATCTCCACGATCTCTGGTTCATCCTGATCGCCCTCCTCTGGGTCGGCTACTTCTTCCTGGAGGGCTTCGACTTCGGCATCGGCGTCCTCACCCAGGTGATGGCCCGGAACGACAAGGAGCGGCGCGTCCTCATCAACACGATCGCACCCGTCTGGGACGGCAACGAGGTCTGGGTGATCGCGGCCGCCGGAGCCACCTTCGCGGCCTTCCCCGACTGGTACGCCACGCTGTTCAGCGGCTTCTACATCCCGCTGCTGATCATCGTGCTCATGCTGATCGGACGGGGCGTGTCCTTCGAGTACCGCGCCAAACGCGACAGCGAGCGCTGGCAGCGCAGTTGGGAACAGGTCACCTTCTGGACCTCGCTGATCCTGCCGTTCCTGTGGGGTGTCGTCTTCGCCAACATGGTGCGCGGCATCGCGATCAACGCGGGCAAGTCGTACGTGGGGACGCCCGGCGACCTCTTCAACGGGTACGCGATCCTCGGCGGGTTCACCCTGCTGGCGGTCTGCGTCGCCCACGGCGCGGTCTTCGCGGCGCTCAAGACAGCCGGTGAAATCCGGGAGCGGGCCCGCAAGTTCGTGCCCGTCCTGGGGGTGATCAGCCTTCTGCTGCTGCTCGCCTTCCTGCTGTGGACCCAGGCGAACTCCGGCAACGGCCAGAGCCTCGCCGTGATGATCGTCGCGTTCGTGGCGCTGCCGATCGCCCTGTTCTTCAACCAACTGGGCCGCGAGGGCTGGGCGTTCATCTTCACGGGGCTGAGCATCGTGGCATCCGTCGCCATGCTGTTCCTGACGCTCTTCCCGGAGGTCATGCCCTCCACGCTCAACCCCGCCTGGTCCCTGACGGTCAGCAACGCCTCGTCCGGCTCCTACACCCTGACCGTGATGAGCATCGTCGCGGCGATCTTCGCCCCGCTCATCGTCCTCTACCAGGCATGGACCTACTGGGTCTTCAGCAAGCGCATCGCCGTCCACCACATCCCGTCGGGCCACTGAGGAAGGATCGCGCCCATCGAGGCTCTCCCGGTTCCGCAGCGGAACCGGGAGAGCCTCACCGCGCCGAACCGCCCTGCGGCACCGGGCAGATGGCGCCCACCACGTCCGACACCGCGGACGGCCACAGCGCCCGGCCGTGGGGCGCCGGCGCCGCGGCACCACGCGGGCACCTGTCACCCGCGACCGACCTGGCCCGCGGCAGCGCGCGGAGAGGCTTCCCCACCTCCGTTTTTGCAACAGAGGGATGGCCGGCGCGTAGGTAGCCCAACGGGCCGGGTCAGTGACGATCGCAGGGGGCCGACCCGGCACGGGCGGTGGTGGTCTGCCTCCTCTGATGCCGAAGATCTGCGCGGCGCAGTGCGGTGGCCGACGGACCGGCATACGCCCACCAGGGCAGCCGAGACCGACGGACGCTTGGCTCCGCTGCGCACCGAGGGAGCCCTCCGCGCGCCGGACTGCCGCACCAAGACGCCCCGGCGCCCCGGTGGCGATCCTGCACGCGGCAACGGCAGTCCGCCGCACCCGACGCCCAGGGCAGCCGTGGCGCCCCGGGCATCGGGCATCGGGCATCGGCGGAGCAGTAGCGCCCACCGGGGCAGCCCCGCGACCGGAGTGACCCACGTCGGGCGGGGCAGCGGACGCGGGCCGGAGGCGCGGGTGCGCACGGCATCCCGCGCGCACCCGCGCCCGCACGCTCCGCACGGCAGGTGGCCCCCCTCGTCGGGAGGGGGGCCACCTGCTCGTCGTGGACGGGTGTTCAGGTCGCGGGGGTGATGTGCACCTTGACCTGCTTCATGAGCGGCTGGTCGCTCTGGGTGCTGTAGTCGCACAGGGCGATCAGGACGTTCATCTCGGGCATGTACCCGGCCGCGCAGCCCCGGGGCATGTCGTACGGGATGGCGAGGTAGCCGTCGAGGTAGCGGTGGCTGCCGTCCTTCGCCGTGGAGACGATGTTCACCGGGTCGAACTCCGAGATCCCGCGCTCGCGCATGTCGTCCTCGTTCATGAAGACGAGCTCGCGCAGGTTCTTGATGCCCCGGTAGCGGTCGTTGTCCGAGTAGATCGTGGTGTTCCACTGGTCGTGCGACCGCATGGTGCCGAGCATCAGCATCCCGGGCGGCGGGACCACGTCCGGCAGCGGCGCGTGGGAGAACTCCGCCTTGCCGGACTCCGTGAGGAAGATCAGCTCGCGGGCGGGCTGCTTGATGCGGAAGCCCAGCGGCAGCCGCACCCGGCGGTTGAAGTCCTCGAACCCGTCAAGGACCTCGGACATGGTGTCCCGGATACGGTCGTAGTCCTCGATGTACCACTCCCACGGCGTGGGGCTCGCGGGCAGCGCCGCACGCGCCATGCCGGCGATGATCGCGGGCTCCGACAGCAGATGCTTGGAGGCGGGCCGCTTCATGCCGACCGACAGGTGCACCATGGACATCGAGTCCTCGACGGAGGTGCTCTGGACGCCGTTGCGCTGGTGGTCCTTGTCGGTGCGGGCGAGGCACGGAAGGATCAGCGCCTCCTTGCCGTGGACGACGTGACTGCGGTTCAGCTTGGTGCTGACCTGGACGGTGAGGTCGCAGTTGCGCAGCGCCTCGTAGCTGAACGGCGAGTCCGGCACGGCGAGGGCGAAGTTGCCGCCCATGCCGATGAACACCTTGACGTCGCCCCGGTTCATCGCCTGGAGCGTGCCGACGGTGTCGAGCCCGTGGTCGCGCGGCGGGTTGATCTTGCAGACCTCGGCCAGCCGGTCCAGGAACTCCGGCTCCGGACGGTGGTCGATGCCGCAGGTGCGGTTGCCCTGCACGTTGCTGTGCCCGCGCACCGGGGACGGACCGGCGCCCTCGCGGCCGAGGTTGCCGCGCAGCAGCAGCACGTTCACGATCTCGCGGACCGTGTCGACGCTGTGCTCGTGCTGGGTGACGCCGAGGCACCAGCTGATGATGGAGCGGTCGGCGTCGGTGTAGATGCGCGCCGCCTTGAGGATGTCGGCCCGGCTGAGCCCGGACTGACGCTCCAGCTCCTCCCACGGAGTCGCCTCGCACAGGGCGCGGTACTCGGCGAAACCGGCGGTGTGGCGCTCGATGAACTGCTTGTCGATCGCCTTGGGGTCGGTCTTCGCCTGCTCCAGAACGGCCTTGGCCATGCCGCGCAGCAGCGCCATGTCGCCGCCGACCCGCGGCTGGAGGTCCAGCGTGCTGGTCCGCGTGGCATGGAAGGTGGCCATGTCCATGAAGTCGTGCGGGATGATCGCCTTGGTCGCGCCCGCCTCGATGAACGGGTTGATGTGGACGACCTGCGCACCGCGGTCGAACGCCTCGGTGAGCGAGGTCAGCATCCGGGGCGCGTTGGAGGCGACGTTGACGCCGATGATGAACAGGGCGTCGGTGGCCTCCCAGTCCTTGAGGTCGACGGTGCCCTTGCCGGTGCCGAGGGATGCCTGCAGGGCGCGGCCGCTGGCTTCGTGGCACATGTTGGAGCAGTCGGGCAGGTTGTTGGTGCCCAGCTCGCGCGCCATGAGCTGGTACAGGAAGGTCGCCTCGTTGCCGAGGCGTCCCGAGGTGTAGTACGACGCCTGGTTCGGGTTCTCCAGGTTGCGCAGATGGCGCCCGACCAGTTCGAAGGCGTCGTGCCAGGAGATGGGCACGTAGTGGTCGGTGGCCGCGTCGTAGACCATGGGCTCGGTGAGGCGGCCCTGGTCCTCCAGCTTGTAGTCGCTCCACTCGTGCATCTCGCTCACCGTGTGGCGGGCGAAGAGTTCCCGGCCCGCGCGTTTGTGGGTCAGCTCCCACGTGACGTGCTTGATGCCGTTCTCGCAGATGTCGAGTTTCAGACCCTTGGTGTCGTCGGGCCACGCGCATCCGGGACAGTCGAAACCACCGTTCTCGTGGTTCATCTTCATGATTGCCCGCGGGCCCTCGACCAGCGTGCCCTCGCGCAGCAGGAACTTGGTCACGCTCGTGGCGGCGCCCCAGCCTGCGGCGGGGTGATGGTAGGGGTGGAAGTACGGTTCCCCTTTGGGGATCGGGCCCACGCGGGGTTCGAGATCCGACTCCGCTTCCATCATCTTTGACTGTTCTTCGTCCAAGGTGCTCAAGGCTCTCACCCTTCCGCCGTTGGGCAGGCATCCATATCCCTTATATGGCGCTTTAATCAGACTATGCCGGTGAAAGACCCCACGCCACGCGACGCGCAATAGCCGGGGAATTCGGGACATAATCCCAACTTCCTTTCCTTGACGGCTGGTTGACAGGCGGTCGAGAGCAATGGCAGGAAAGGCGGAAATGCGAAGGACCCGGACCGGGAGACCGAGTCCTTCATCGCACATCCGAGGCTTTTCTCCCCTTGCCGCTCGCAGCTGCGGCTCGCCTGAGGGCGTCACGCGAGCAGATGCTCACTCCATCGCCGCCGCGCTCGCCCTCACGGCCGCCCGTGCGCTCTCCTTCGCCTCCTCCTTCGCGTCCCCGAGACCGCCCGTTCCCGGCGTCCCACGACCACAGCCGCGGCGGCACCGCTCGCCAGGAAGGAGAGCGCGATCAGGCCGGGCCGGTCGAGGCGGTAGCCGATGACCCGGTCCAGGGAATGGCGACCCGGTCCGAACAGGCCGATGGTGGCCGCGACGAAACCGAGAAAGGCCGGATATCCGTAGCCGCCCGAGGTGATGAAGAATCCGGACTTGCGGTGCACGGCGACGGCACCCGACATGCCGCCCGCCACCGCGGCACCGGCCGTCGGAGTGGCGAGACCGAACGCGAGCAGCAGACCGCCGCCGCCCTCGGCGAGTCCGGAGGCGATGGCGCTCGGTTTGCCGGGCTTGTACCCCATGGCCTCCATCGCCTGGGCGGTGCCCTCGATCCCGCCCCCGCCGAACCGGCCGAAGAGCTTCCGCGCGCCGTGCGCGGCCAGGACGCCACCGGTGCCCAGGCGCAGGGCCAGGACTCCGAGATCCGTGCGGTGCGGCAGCCCCCTGGGGAGATCCTTCCGTCGGGAGCAGCGGTCCTCTCTCCGTGTTCGGCCTCACCGCCGCGCGCGCCGCCCGAGGAGGCGGGCCGGTACCGCTCAGTGGTGCGCGGCCGGGGCCTCCGGGGCGGACGCGGTGCCGTTGGGGTGGGGGCAGTGGTCGCGGGAGGTCAGGGGGAAGGGGACGAAGGTCTCCTCGTCCGTCTGGAGGCAGACGTCGTGTTGGTGCGCGACCACTCCGGTGACCGGTTCGCGCAGCAGCCGGGCGAGGACGTAGGCGGCGGCGAGGCTGGTGACGTCGCGGACGGTGCCCATCGGGAGCAGGGAGCGGGTCTCCGCGATGGCCTCGTGCTCCCCGGCGCGGACGACGATGCGGGTGCCGGGGGCCACGCCGTGGGCGGCGATGGCGACGGCGATGTTGTCCAGGTCGTCCGAGCCGACGGCGGCGAGCGCGCGGGCGTGGCCGAGGCGCAGCCGTTCGAGGACGGCCCGGTCCCCGCCGTGGCCCGTCATGACGGGGATGCCGAGAGAGCGGGCGAGGCGCGCGGTCGTGGCGTGCGGGTCGCGCTCGACGCCGACGACGGGGATGCCGAGCCGCTGGAGTTCGGCGGCCAGCCGCATACCGACCTGCCCCATGCCGACGACGATGACGTGTCCGGAGCGGGGCAGCGTGCGCGGACCGATGAGCCCGATCAGTTTCAGGCCGAGCATCCGCTCGATGATCCCGGCGGTGAACAGGGCGCTGAAGACGAGGGTGGCGAGCATCGCGAACCCGGAGGTGATCTGGTAGCCGGTCTCGTCCTCGCCTGCCATCGCCGGTCCCACCCCGGCCACGACGCGGGCCGCGTGGAAGAACGCCTCGGCGGGCGGATGGCCGTGCGCGACCATCCAGGACCAGTCGCCCGCGAGGACGGCGAGAATGCCGAACAGCCCGATGAGCAGGAGCCGGGCGCCCGCGTCGTACGGCCGGAGCTGACCGGCGAGCCGTCCCATGCGGTGCGCCGCTCCGCGCCGGGAGGGCAGCCACTCCTCCAGACACGGCACGCCGTCGCGGGCGCGTACGGCGCGCAGCCGTTCGCCGGAGCGCTCCAGGGCGAGGTTGGCCGGGTCGACGCAGGGTCCGGCGAGCGCGGGGGCGGCGAGGTCGGCGGGCGAGGTCACGTCGCACTGGGGCAGCAGGCGTTCGAGTTCGTCGGAGACGGTCCGGTCGAAGACGGTGGCGACGATGGGGACGCTGGGCACCAGGTGGGCGACGGCGAGCGCGTAGCGCAGGGCCGCCACGTCGTCGTGCAGCAGGATCGCGACGCCCTCGGCGCCGTCGGCGAGCGCGGCCCGCAGCTCCCGGTCGCCGGGCTTGGCCAGGTGGGTGACCGTACGGCCACGTTCCTGGAGGGTCGCGCAGACGCGGCGGCCGAGGTTGGTGTTGCCGATCACGACGAACGGCCGGGGAGGCAGGCGTGGAGAGGTCACGGGGCCGAGTGTCCCTTCGCTCGCGGGGCGCGCTCGCCGGGTGCCGCCGGGCACGCCGTACGGGCGCGGTACCGGAACCCTACGAGGTCGGACCCGTCCGGTCACCCGGAAGGAGACGGGCGTCCCCGGCGACGGCGGTGAAGCGGCGGGACGCCTGCGCCCTCGCGGACGAGAAGTGTCGTGTCGTCCGGTTCGTCCGTGTGCGATCTATCGTCGTCTGCGCGCGGGCCGTCCCGTGCGTCGTCCGCCGCCACGACCTTGGAGTTGTATGGCCTCCGGGAAGCCTCCGCGCCCCTCCGTCCACCGGCTCCCGGCGAGCCGGTTGCTGCGGAAGCGCAAGCTGTGGATCGTGCCGGCCGTGATGACCGGGCTGGTGTCGCTGCTCCTCTCCCTTCTCTACATGGGCGGCATCCTCACCCCCACCGGGAGCCTGCACCGGCTGCCCGTGGCGGTGGTCGACGAGGACACCGGCAAGCCGCTGCCGGGGCAGACGGCCAATCTGGGCGCGCAGGCGAGCCGTTCCGTGCTCGCGTCCACGCAAGGGGGCGAGGTGCGCTGGCTGAAGCTGACCCGGGCGCAGGCGCAGGAGCGGCTCGACACCGGGCGGATCTACGGCGCGCTGGTGATCCCGGCCGACTTCACGGACACGGTGGCCGCGCTGCCCACCTCCCGCGCGGCCGAGCGGCCGACGCTCACCGTGCTGACCAACCCCGGCGTGGGCAGCCTTGCTTCCTCGCTGGCGAGCCAGATCACCCAGCGGGCGGCGCACCAGATCTCGCTCTCGGTCGGCAAGCAGCTCTCCGCCTCCCCGGCGGTGCGGGGCGAGAGCGCGTCCACGCGGGTGCTGATCGCCGATCCGGTGGAGGTCCGTACCGCCGTCGGCCATCCCATCGGGGCGCACAGCGGGCTCGGTCTGACCGCCTTCTACTACGCGCTGCTGCTGGTGCTGTCCGGGTTCATCGGGGGCAACATCATCCACAACACGGTCGACAGCGCGCTCGGCTACGCGGACAGCGAGATCGGCCCCTGGCACTCGCGCAGGGCGACGGTTCCGATCAGCCGTACGCAGACGCTGGTGCTGAAGATGGTCATGACGGCGGGGCTGTCCCTGCTCACCACCTCGCTGATCATGCTGGCGACGGTCGGCGTGCTGGGCATGGACGCCCCCCACCCCGGCCTGCTGTGGATCTTCTCCTACTGCGCGACGCTCACCGTCGGCCTGTGCGTGCAGGCGATCAACGCCGCGTTCGGCACCCTCGGGCAGCTCGTCTCGATGTTCGTCTTCATCGCCTTCGCCCTCCCCTCCTCGGGTGCCACGGTCCCCCTGGAAGCGGTCCCCGGCTTCTACCGCTTCCTCGGCGCCTTCGAGCCCATGCGCCAACTCGCCTCCGGCGTCCGCGCGATCCTCTACTTCGACGCCCGCGCCGACGCCGGCCTCGACCGAGGCTGGCAGATGATCGCCATCGGCTTCGTCGTCGGCCTCGTCTTCGGCTTCACCGCCACCCGCTACTACGACCGCCACGGTCTGTCCCGCATGGTGCCGCGGCCGGCGTGACGGCGCGGGCCCGACGCCGGCGGACGGACCCCGATCCGCGCCGTGCGACGGTATGCCCCCCTGCCACTGTGCGGACCGGTCCAGCGCCCGAAGTTCGAGACCGACGTGCCCCGCAGGCGGCGGACGGGGCTCCACCCCGCCCGTCAAGCCGCCGGAGGCGCAGGCGTACGCGGTGGTGTCGGGTCCAGGTACACGCGCTTCACCGCCGGGATCAAGGTGCGCAGGCGGGTCTCCGCCTCCTCGCAGGCCCATTCGATCTGACTGGAGGTGGAGACGTCGCGGAAGTCGATCTTCGCGGCGATGAGGATCTCGCCGGGGCCCTGGACCATGGTGGTGAGTTCCAGGACCTCCTGGACGGCGTCGACGGAGAGCAGTTCGCGGCGTACCGCGTCCCGCATCGGTTTGGGCAGGGCGCGACCCACGAGGAGTTCGGTGTTGGCGCGGCCGAGGACCCAGGCGACGATGATCAGCAGGACACCGATGAGGACGGACGCGATGCCGTCCCACACGCCGGAGCCGGTGAGCTGGCCGCCGAGGAGACCGAGCGCGGCGAGGACGAGGCCGACGAGGGCGGCGGAGTCCTCCATGACGACGGCCTTCACGGCCGTGTCGGGGGTGTGCTGGAGGTAGCGCAGGATGGGCACCCGGAAGTGCTCGGCGCGTCCGGTGGCCTGCCGGAGGCCGGTGCGCAGGGAGAGCCCCTCCAGGACGAAGGCGACCGCGAGCACGATGTAGGAGATCAGCGGGTTGCCCGGCTTCTCGCCGTGGGTGAGGGCGTGGATGCCGTCGTAGAGGGCGAAGACGCCACCGCCGACGAAGGTGGCGACGGAGGCGAGCAGTGCCCAGATGTACCGCTCGGGGCCGTAGCCGAGGGGATGGTCCTCGTCGGCCGGTTTCCGGCTGCGTTTGAGGGCGACGAACAGCAGCCCCTCGGTGACGGTGTCGGCGGCCGAGTGCCCGGCCTCGGCCAGCATCGCGCTGGAGCCGCTGAGGACACCGGCGACGGCCTTGGCGAGGGCGACGCCGAGGTTGGCGGCGGCGGCCACCAGCACCGTGAACGTCGATCCGCCCGCGCCCGGACCGGCCGCCGAACCCACCCTCGCGTCCAGGTAGGGGCCCTTGGGCGCGTTCGTCCCGGGTTCCTGCTCGGGTTCACCCTGTTCGCTCATAGCCGGACAGTAATCCCCTTCGGTGCGGGACGTCCCGGCGTGGCGGCGCACGCGCGGGTGCGGCCCGGACGGGGCCGGCCCCGGGACGGCCTGGGCCGGTGCTCGCCGTCCAGTCTCGTCGGCACTGGACGCCCCGGCCATCGCTGCCGTCCGTCCGGGCGAAAGGCGTACCCGCCCAGGTCCGCGCCCGTTTCCGCGGCGGCCCGGCGCGGAAGACCTTGCCCGCACCGCCACCCGGCCCACACCCGGGACGCACTCCCAGGACACGCCCAGGACGAGGGGACGCGCAGATGCAGGGGTTCTCCCGCGAACCGGGGACGCGTGGGCCGGTCACCGAGGTGCCGCCCGAGGGGATGCGGAGGATCTACCGGTGGGCGGCGATGATCGCCGTCGGCGGTTTCCTGTTCGGCTACGACACCGGCGTCGTCTCCGGAGCGCTGCTGTTCGTCACCGACGACTTCCGCCTCTCCCCCACCGAGCAGGGCACGATCGTCAGCGTCCTGCTCGCGGGCGCGATGGTGGGCGCGCTGTGCGCGGGCCGTCTCGCCGACGCGCTCGGGCGCCGGAAGGCGGTCGCCCTCGAAGGCGCGGTCTTCCTCGTGGGTACGGCCGTCGCGGCGACGGCGCCCGCCTACTGGACCCTGCTGATCGGCCGCGTGGTGCTCGGTCTGGCGGTGGGCGCGGCCTCGGCGACCGTGCCGGTGTACCTCTCGGAGATCTCCCCCACCCGTGTCCGGGGCCGGGTGCTCAGCGCCAACCAGCTCATGATCACGACCGGCATCCTGGTGTCGTACCTCGTGGACCTGGCGTTCGCGGGCAGCCGTGACTGGCGGCTGATGTTCGCGCTCGGCGCGGTCCCGGCGACCGTGCTGACCCTGGGCTGTCTGCTGGTGGTGCCGGAGTCGCTGCCCTGGCTGGTGCGCCGGGGCCGCTGGCGGCAGGCGCGCGAGGTGCTGGGCCGGGTGCTGCCGCCTGAGGAAGCGTCCCGGGTGGTGGCCCGGCTGCGCAACGAGGTGCCGGGGCCGCGCCGCGAGCCGGGCGAGGAGCCGGAGCGCCCGGTGGGCTGGCGCACCCTGCTCACGCCGGGCGTGCGCCCCGCCCTGGCCGTGGGCCTGACGATGGCCCTGATCCAGCAGTTCGGCGGCATCAACACGATCGTCTACTACGCCCCGACGATCATCGAGAAGACCGGTCTGAGCGCCTCGGACTCGATCTTCTACTCCGTGTTCATCGGCGTGATCAACCTGCTGATGACGGTCCTGGCCACGAAGCTGATCGACCGCGCGGGCCGTCGCACCCTGCTGCTGGTCTCGCTGGCCGGGATGGCGCTCCTGGTGGCGCTGCTCGGGCTGAGCTTCGTCGCGGGCTGGAACTCCGAGCTGTCCCTGGTGTGCATGATCCTGTACATCGCCGCGTACGCGGGTGGCCTCGGGCCGGTCTTCTGGGTGCTGGTCGGCGAGGTCTTCCCGCCCCGGGTGCGCGCGCTGGGTTCGAGTACGGCGACGACGGCCAACTGGATCGCCAACTTCGTCGTCGGCCAGGCGTTCCTGCCCGTGGCCGCGGCCATCGGCCAGGGCCAGACCTTCCTGGTCTTCGCGGTGATCTGCTTCCTGGGCCTGCTGTTCGTGGCCCGCTTCGTCCCGGAGACGAGGGACCGCTCGTACGAGGAGATCGACGCGGCTCTCCAGGCCCGCTTCGGACACCCGCCCGGCGGCAGCGGCGAGGTGAGGGAACCGGCGCGGCGGGGCTGAGCGAGCCCGGGCCGTCGGGCGGGAGAACGAGGCCGGGCCCGGGTTCCTCTCCTGCGGGGGAGAGAACCCGGGCCCGTGCGTCTCAGGCCGGTGTCAGCTCTGAGGCCGCTTGCCGTGGTTCGCGGCGTTGCCGCGGCGGGCCTTCTTCTTACGGCGGCGCTTCGAGGACATGGGATACCTCCTGCGACTGTCGACGGCTCGGTCCGGCCGCACGGCGGAACGGGCCACCGCGCGACGCGTCCGGACACCGTACATGCCGTCCCCGTACCGAGCCACCGCTGCACGGCCGAGTCGCGTACCAGGTCCGGGACACGGACGATGGCCAGGAAGGATCGCGTCGACGGTGAGGAGCGGGAGCCCATGCCCGGTACGTGGGAAGCCGATGCTCTGGTGATCTTCGGGGTGACCGGGGACCTCGCACAGAAGATGACGTTCCCCGCGCTGTACCGGCTGGAGCGGCGCGGGCTGCTCGACTGCCCGGTGATCGGCCTGGCGGGCCGCGAGCTGACGGACGCCCAGCTCGTGGAGCGGGCCCGCGAGGCGGTGGAAGCGGCCGAACCGTCCGTCAACGAGGCCGTCTTCGACCGGCTGGCGAGCCGTCTGAGCTATATCCACGGGGATCTCCAGGGCCCCGACCCCTACCATCGCCTCGCGGATCGACTGGGCGGTCGCAGGAGCCCGTTGTTCTATCTGGAGACCCCGCCCTCGCTGTTCACGCCGATCGTGGACCAGCTCGCCGCCGCGCGGCTGCTCGGCCAGGCGCGGGTGGCGCTCGAGAAGCCCTTCGGACACGGCCTGGCCTCCGCCCGGGCGCTGAACCGGCAGCTCACCCAGGTACTGGACGAGGGGCAGATCCTCCGCGTGGACCACTTCCTGGGCAAGGAGCCGGTCATCGAGCTGGAGTATCTGCGGTTCGCCAACTCCGCGCTGGCCGAGGTGTGGCACCGCGACAGCGTGTCGGCCGTGCAGATCACCCTGGCCGAAGAGTTCGGGGTGGAGCAGCGCGGCCGCTTCTACGACGCCGTGGGCGCGGTGCGGGACGTGGTGCAGAACCATCTGCTCCTGGTCCTCGCGCTGGTGGCGATGGACCCGCCGGTCGGCTCCAGCGCGGCCGACCTGTGGGCCAAGCGGGTCGAGGTGCTGCGCGCGATGCCGGAGGCCGCCGCCCACGACTGCGTACTCGGCCAGTACACCGGCTACCAGGAGATCTCCGGGGTGGCGCCGGGTTCGACGACGGAGACGTACGCCGCGCTCCGTCTCGGCATCGACAACTGGCGCTGGGCCGGGGTGCCGATCCTCATCCGCGCGGGCAAGCGGCTGCCGGTGCGGGTGACCGAGGTGCGGCTGATCCTGCGTGAGCCGCCCACGCTGAGCTTCCTGCCCGATCCGTGCCGGGTCGCCGGGAACCAGCTGGTGCTGCGCATCGACCCCGAGGCCGGGATGCGGCTGCAACTGTCCGCGCTGGACGAGAACTCCGCGTGGCGCATGGTCCCGCTGGACAACGTCTTCGCCCGTGAGCTGGGCGCGCCCCTCGCGCCGTACGAGCGGCTGCTGTACGCCGCGCTGACCGGCGACGACCGCTACTTCGCGCCGCAGGACGTGGTGGAACAGTGCTGGCGCATCGTGCAGCCGCTGCTGACGTATCCCCCGCCGGTGCACCCCTACCCGCCCGGCTCCTGGGGCCCGCCGCAGGCCGACGCGCTCGTGGCGGCCGGGGTGCCGTGGCAGCGGCCGTGGGTGCCGGGCGGGTGAGCCGGCGTACGGGGCCGAGGACACCTGCCGGTCACCGGTCACCCGCGCCGACTGGCAGGCGACTTGACGGCCCACCTAAGGTTTCTCCTGTCCAGCCAGTCCGTCTGTACCACCTCAGGAGCAGGGATGACCGGTGACCCCGAGCCCATCAGCGCCGACGCACGTCACGCGCTCGAACAGGAGCTGGCCGACCTGCGCGAGGAACGCGCGCTGGTGGCCTCGACGCTGAAGGACCCCGAGGAGGTGGGCGACCGCGCCGACCAGGCCGACGAGTTGCAGCGCGCCGACCAGTTGCGCCGCCTCGACGGCCGCATCGAGGACGTGCAGGTACGGCTGAAGCAGTCGGACCTGGCCGGTCCGCCGCCCGAGGGTGTGGTGGGCGTCGGCACGACCGTGACCATCCGGTTCTCGGACGACACGACGCAGACGCTGCACATCGGCGAGATCGCCGACGCGCGCGACGAGAGCCTTGTGACGTCCGACAGCCCGCTGGGACAGGCGCTGCTCGGCCACCGCGCGGGCGACACGGTGTCGTACGACGCGCCGGACGGCAAGGCGACGGCGGTCGTGGTCTCGCTCGGCACGCCGGGCGACCAGGGCTGAAGGGCCCCGGGGCACGCCCCGCCCGCCGTCACACGCTTCACGTGGACTCTCCCTGAATGCCCGAATCGCTCGGGGAGAGCCGCCCGCCCCGAGCCCGCCTGCGCGGAGCACCGCACCGCCGCCGAGATCGCGGAGCGGTGCTCCCGGCTCGGGTACGCCGTCGCGGCCGGCGCTTCGCGGCCTCGGACATTCTGAGCGCGACCGTTTACGGAACCGGTCCCGATTCCCGGCCCACCGAACTCGTCGCTGCCATCGCGCGGCGCCTGCGCGGCATTCTCGACGGAATTCCCGACCCGGAAATCACCCACGGCTCCGGGAAGTTCTCGCAGCACTTCCCGGAGCCGTGCGGAGCGGGTCCGATCGAATTCCGGGCCGTGCGGCCAGGCGCACATCATGATAAAGGTGCGCACATTCCAGAAGAACGTGCGCACCGGGTATGGAGCGCGATCGTACGGGCCATTCCTGTGGGGAACGACCCCCGACCCCTTCGTCACCTCACGGGCCCGCGCTCGCGGCCGCCGCGACGAGATGGCTCGGGGCGGCGGCCGCGAGGGGTGGCTCAGTCGTCGTAGTCGGACGGCGGGAAGGGGTCGCGTTCCTTGCGGGTGACGTCGCCGGTCTCGATCTCGCCGCGGTCCACCTGGCGGTCGATCTCGCTGCGCTCCTGCTCGTAGACGCGCTCCGGGCTCTCGGGCTCGCGGACGGGCAGACCCACGTCCCGCTCGTCCTCCCGGGTGCGCTCCTCGAGCCGCTCCTCGTCGGGACGGCGGGGCATCCCGCGCCCGTGGTCGCGGTCGGGGTTGCCCTCGACTTCCTTGTTCGTCTTGTGGTGGTGCGCCATGGGTGCTCCCTCGATGAGAACCCGGGCGCCGGTCACACCCGGGTCGCGCCTGCGGGGGCCCGCCGCGCGAGGGGCGGGCCCCGGGGCGGTCAGCCCTTCTTCGACTCCTCGCGGTCGGCGTCCTTGTGGTCCTTCTTGCGCCCGCCGGAGGAAGCGGTCTTCCTGGCGGCCGGCTCGGCGTCCTTCTTCGCCTTCCCGCCCTTCGCCTCCGCCTTCTTCTCGGCGTTCTTGTCCTTGTCGCCCTCGTGCTCGTCGCCCTTGCGCACCGAGAAGTGGATCGAGTCGTCCCGGACGTCGGCGACGATCGTGTCGCCCGGATCGGCCTCGCCGCTGAGCAGCAGCTCGGCGATGCGGTTGTCCAGCTCCGACTGGATCGTGCGGCGCAGCGGGCGAGCACCGAACTCCGGCTGGTGGCCATGGGCGATCAGCAGCTTCTTGGCCGCCTCGGTGACCTCCAGGTTCAGGCCCTGGGCGTGCACGCGGCGCCGGCTCTGCTCCAGCAGGTGGTCGACGATCTGCGACAGATCCGCCTCGGAGAGGCTGTGGAAGATGATGATGTCGTCGATGCGGTTGAGGAACTCCGGCAGGAACCTGCCACGCAGCTCCTCCAGCAGGTCGTCCTTGATCTCGGACACGTCGCCCTGGTGCGCGAGGATCAGGTGGGCGCCGATGTTCGACGTCATGATGATGACCGTGTGCCGGAAGTCGACGGTGCGGCCCTGGCCGTCGGTCAGGCGGCCGTCGTCCAGGATCTGCAGCAGCGTGCTGAAGACGTCCGGGTGGGCCTTCTCGATCTCGTCGAAGAGCACCACGCTGTACGGCTGGCGGCGGACCTTCTCGGTGAGCTGACCCGCCTCCTCGTAGCCGACGTATCCGGGAGGCGCGCCGACCAGGCGGGCGACGGTGTGCTTCTCCTGGAACTCGCTCATGTCGAAGCGGATCATGCGGTCCTCGTCGCCGAACAGCAGCTCGGCGAGGGCCTTGGCCAGCTCGGTCTTGCCGACACCGGTCGGGCCGAGGAACAGGAAGGAGCCCACGGGGCGGTTGGGGTCGCCCATGCCCGCCCGGTTGCGGCGGACCGCCTGGGAGACGGCGGTGACGGCCTCGTTCTGGCCGACGATCCGCGCGTGCATCTCCTCCTCCAGCTTGAGCAGCCGCTCCTTCTCGCTGGCGGTGAGCTGGGAGACGGGGATGCCGGTGCGGCGGGAGACGATGTCCGCGATGTCGTTCGGGGTGACGGTGACGACGCCCTCGCGACGCTCCTCGATCCCGGCGAGTTCGGCCTCGACCTCGGCGATCTTGCCCTTGATCTGGTTCGCCCGCTCGTAGTCCTGGCCCGAGACGGCCTCGTCCAGCTCGCGCCGCAGCTTGGCGATCTGGTCCTCACGACGGACGACCTCGGTGGAGCGGGCCGCGCTGCGCAGGCGGACGCGCGCGCCCGCCTGGTCCATCAGGTCGATGGCCTTGTCGGGGAGGAAGCGGTCGGTGATGTACCGGTCGGACAGCGCGGCGCACGCCTCCAGCGCGGCGTCCTCGAAGCGGACCTGGTGGTGCGCCTCGTAGGCGTCGCGCAGCCCTTCGAGGATCAGCACCGTCTCGGCGACGCTCGGCTCGGGCACCATCACCGGCTGGAAGCGGCGCTCCAGGGCGGCGTCCTTCTCGACGTACCTGCGGTACTCGTCGATGGTCGTCGCGCCCACCACGTGCAGCTCGCCGCGCGCGAGGGCGGGCTTGAGGATGTTGCCCGCGTCCATCGAGCCCTCGCCGGTGGCGCCCGCGCCGACGACGGTGTGCAGCTCGTCGATGAAGAGGATGATCTCGCCCTCGGACGCCTGGACGTCCTCGATGACCTTCTTCAGTCGCTCCTCGAACTGGCCGCGGTACTGCGCGCCGGCCACCAGGCCCGACATGTCGAGGGCGACGACCCGCTTGTCCTTCAGCGTCTCGGGCACGTCCCCGATGACGATGCGCTGCGCCAGGCCCTCCACGATGGCGGTCTTGCCGACGCCGGGCTCGCCGATGAGGACCGGGTTGTTCTTGGAGCGGCGGGAGAGGATCTCGACCGTCTGCTCGATCTCGTCGGCACGTCCGACGACCGGGTCGAGCTTGCCCTGCTTGGCCTCCTCGGTGAGGTCGCGCCCGAACTCGTCCAGCGTGCTGGCGGGTCCGCCCCCGGCGCGGCCCTGGTCCTGCCGGGCGGCCTGCTCGGTGCGGGAGGCGAGCTTCCTGCCGTCGACGCCCTCGGCGGACAGCAGGCGCCCGGCGCCGGAGTCGGCGTCGTCGAGGAGCGCGGCGAGGATGTGCTCGGGCCCGATGTAGGAGACGCCGGCCGCCTGGGACTGGGCGAAGGCGTCGGCGAGGGTGCGCTTGGCGGCGGGAGTGAGGCCCGGCTCGGCGGAGGGGGTGCTGGACTCGCTGGGAAGGACCTCGGCGATGGTCTGCGCGAGCTTGTCGGGGTCGACCCCGGCCTGGGCGAGCAGCCTGCGCGAGGGCTCCACCTTGGTGGCCGCCCACAGCAGGTGCTGGGTGTCGAGGTCGGAGGTGCCGTCCTCCTCCGCGCGCTGCGCCGCAAGGTTGAGCAGTTCCTGCGAGGACTCGGTCAGGAGCCGGCCGATGGGCACGCGCTGGACTGCTGGGGGCGAGGACGCCGGCGACATGCCGAAGAACCGATTCAGCAGATCGCTGAATGGGTCGGACGAACCGAACGGTGAGCCGAACGACATCGACATGGCAGCTCCTGGTGCGCGACGGATCAGGTTTTCACTGAACCGCGATGTCCAGTGCGCCGCAACCCGAGCGGGCGAGCTCCCGCAAGGGCTCCAGGGGGTTTTCCACACCGCTTGTCCAGACCTCTTCACAAGGTCGTCCGGCGGCTTTCTCCTCTCTTAATGGCGCCTTGTCGGAGCACCGCGCGCATCTTTTATCGCTGTATCACGCACACCCGAATTCCGTCACTCTCCGTTGCCTGCGCGGGCGGAGAGCATCGGGCCTAGACTCGGAAATCCGAAAGGCCGAGGAGACGAATCGGAGACAGGCATGGACGAACGAGCGGGCGACGCCGGGACCGCGAGGTCGGCCTGGTGGGCCGGTCACGATCCCGTGGTGGAACTCCAGCAGCTCTGGGGCGAGGTCAGCCGCCTGGTGGAGCAGTCCGCGCAGCCGGAGAGCCCGGCGCGGCACTGGATGCCGCTCGTCGAGGAGGAGGACGCGGGCGACGCCTATCTGGTGCGCGCCGAACTCCCCGGCATCCCGCGCGACCAGGTCAGCGTCGAGGTGGACGGCCGGGAACTGCACATCCACGGCAGACTCGACGACACCGAGGGCACCAACGCACTGCGCCGCAGGTCGGGCACCTTCTCCTACGGCGTCCGCGTGCCCGGCGACGTGAACGTGGACGGCGTGCAGGCCGATCTCTCCGACGGCGTGCTGACGGTGCTGCTGCCCAAGACGGGCGCGCAGACCCGGCGCACCATCGAACTCGGCGGCTGACGACGCGGCGGCGCACGGCACGCCTACGGCACGGCGCGGCCGGTCCCGCCGTGGGGACCGGCCACGCGCGCCCGGGGTCTACTTCGCCGGAGCGGCCGGGACCACCCGCACGTTGACGTTCTTCATCAGCGGCTGGTCGCTCTGCGTGCTGTAGTCGCCGATGGCGCACAGCACGTTCATCTCCGGCATGTACCCGGCCGCACAGCCCTGCGGGATGTCGTACGGCACCGCCTTGTAGCGGTACAGGCTGCGGGTGCTGCCGTCCTTGGCGACGCTGGTGATGTCGACCTCGTCGAAGAGCTTCAGGCCGCGCTCGCTCATGTCGTCCTCGTTCATGAAGATGAGCGTGCGCAGGTTCTTGACGCCCCGGTAGCGGTCGTCGTCGGAGTAGATGGTGGTGTTCCACTGGTCGTGGGACCGCATGGTGCCCAGCTTGAGCATCCCGGGCTTGGGCAGCACGTCGGGCAGCTCGGCCGCCGAGAACTCCGCGCGCTCGGAGGGGGTGCGGAAGACCAGCTCGCGGGCGGGCTGCTTGATCCGGAAGCCCAGCGGCAGACGGACCCGGCGGTTGAAGTCCTCGAAGCCCTCCAGCGCCTTCGCCATGGTGTCGCGGATGCGGTCGTAGTCCTCGACGTACGACTCCCAGGGGGTGGCGCTGTCGGGGAGCGCGGCCCGGGCCATCCCGGCGATGATCGCGGGCTCGGAGAGCAGATGCGGGGAGGCGGGGCGCTTCATGCCGCGCGAGAGGTGGACCATGCTCATCGCGTCCTCGACCGAGGTCGACTGCTCGCCCGCCGCCTGGCTGTCCTTCTCGGTGCGGCCGAGGCAGGGCAGGATGAGCGCCTGCCTGCCGTGGACCAGGTGGCTGCGGTTGAGCTTGGTGCTGACCTGCACGGTCAGCTCGCACTTGCGCAGTGCGTCGAAGGTGTACGCGGTGTCCGGCGCGGCGAGCGCGAAGTTGCCGCCCATGCCGACGAAGACCTTCACGTCGCCGGTGTGCATCGCCTCGATGGTGCCCACCGTGTCCAGACCGTGCTCGCGGGGCGGGTCGATCCCGCAGGCCCCGGCGAGGCGGTCCAGGAACTCCTCGGACGGCCGGTGGTCGATGCCGCAGGTGCGGTTGCCCTGGACGTTGCTGTGTCCGCGCACCGGGGAGGGGCCCGCCCCCTCGCGGCCGAGGTTGCCGCGCAGCAGCAGGACGTTGACGATCTCGCGGACGGTGTCCACGCCGTGCTCGTGCTGGGTGACGCCGAGGCACCAGCTGAAGATGGAGCGGTCCGCCTCGCAGTAGACGCGCGCGGCCTCCTCGACCTGGGCCTGGGTGAGACCGCTCTGCTCCTCGATCTCCTTCCAGGTCGTCGCCTCCACCAGCGCCCGGTACGCCTCGAAGCCGCTGGTGTGCCGCTCGATGAACTCCCGGTCCAGCGCCTTGGGGTCGGTCTCCGACTCGGCGATGATCGCCTTCGCCATGCCGCGCAGCAGCGCCATGTCGCCGCCGATTCTCGGCTGGAGGTTGAGCGTGCTGGTGGGGGTGGACTTGAACAGCGCCATGTCCACGAAGTCGTGCGGGATGATCGTGCGGCGGGCGGCGGCCTCGACGAGCGGGTTGATGTGCACGATCTGCGCACCGCGCTTGTACGCCTCGGCCAGCGAGGTGAGCATCCGGGGCGCGTTGGAGGCCGCGTTGACGCCGAGGATGAACAGGGCGTCGGTGACCTCCCAGTCCTTGAGGTCGGCGGTGCCCTTGCCGGTGCCGAGGGCGGCCTGGAGGGCGCGGCCGCTGGCCTCGTGGCACATGTTGGAGCAGTCGGGCAGGTTGTTGGTGCCCAGCTCACGGGCCATCAACTGGTAGAGGAAGGTGGCTTCGTTGCCGAGGCGGCCGGAGGTGTAGTACGCGGCCTGGTTCGGGCTGTCGAGGCCGCGCAGAGTGCTGCCGACGAGCGCGAACGCCTCCTGCCAGGAGACGGGGACATAGGTGTCGGTGTCCGCGTCGTAGCGCATCGGGTGCGTCAGGCGGCCCTGGTCCTCCAGGGCGGCGTCGCTCCACGTGGCGAGCTCGGAGACGGTGTGCGCGGCGAAGAACTCGGGGTCCACGCGCTTGCGGGTCATCTCCCACGTGACGTGCTTGATACCGTTCTCGCAGATGTCGAGCTTGAGGCCCTTGAGGTCGTCGGGCCAGGCGCAGCCGGGGCAGTCGAAGCCCTTGTCCTCGTGGTTCATCTTGCGTATGGCCCGCGGGCCGTCCACGAACTCGCCCTCGCGTATCACGAACCGGGACACGCTCTTCGCGGCGCCCCAGCCGGCCGCGGGGTGGTGGTAGGGGTGGAACTCCGGAGAGCGCGTCTCTTCGCCGCTTGCGGACCGTCCCGACGTGTCTTGGGTCATGGCAACTCCCTGTGCTCCGGGTCAACTCGCAGCGTGTGCAGGTCGCGAGTGCGCCCAGCCTAGGTCACGGTCCGGCGGGGGTGACCGGATCGCCGGGCGCCGCAGGCGAGATGGGCGCGCCCGACGGAAAAGCCTGCGCAAAGAAAGGCTGTTGGGTTCGTCAGGTGCGGTCCCGCGCACCACCGCTCCTCCGACTCGGCGGTGCGCGGGGGCGCTCGCGCTACGACGGGGAGACGGTCGCGCTCCCGTCCGGCTTCGGCGCGGGCGGCGGGTCCGCCAGGAAGTCGGCCGTGGGCACGTGGAAGAGGGTTCCGGTGACGGCTGTCGAGTAGTTCAGGATGCGGTCGTGCAGGCCGGGTTCGCGGCCGAGGAACATGTTCCGCAGCATGTGCTCGGTGACCTCGGGGGTGCGCGCGTACCCGATGAAGTACGTGCCGTACTCGCGGTCGCCGATGCGGCCGAACGGCATGTTCTCGCGCACGATCTTCAGCTCGCGGCCGTCCTCGCCGGTGATGGTGTTCACCATGACGTGCGAGTCCGGGGCCTTCACGTCGTCCGGGAACTCGATGTTCTCCAGCTTGGAGCGGCCGATGGTCGCCTCCTGCTCCTCCAGCGAGGTGCCCTGCCAGGCGTCCATGTCGTGCAGGTACTTCTGCACGATGACGTAGCTGCCGCCGGTGAATTCCGGGTCCTCGTCCCCGATGTGCACCGACTCGGCGGCGAGCCGCCCCTCCGGGTTGGCGCTGCCGTCGACGAACCCCAGCAGGTCACGGTCGTCGAAGAACTTGAACCCGTGTACCTCGTCCACGATCGTGGCCGCGCCCTTGAGCCGCTCCCCGAACTGCCGCGCCAGCTCGAACACCACGTCCATCCGACGCCCGCGCACATGGAAGAGCAGGTCCCCCGGAGTCGACGGCGCGTGATGCCGCTCCCCCGTCAACTCCACGAACGGATGCAGCTCGGCCGGGCGCGGCCCGCTGAACAGCCGCCCCCACACCTCCGCCCCGATCCCCACGACACAGCTCAGCTCCGCGTCGGGCACGCGGTAGGCGGTGGAGCGCCGCATGGAGGCCACGTCCCCGAGCAGTTCCCTGACCTGCTCCTCCCCGCCCCGGTCCACGGTGGCCACCAGAAACACCGCCGCCCTGGCCGGCGGGACGACTATCGGCTGCGTCTCGATCACGGAAAAACCTGCCTTCTCATCGCTTGTACGCAGCACGAACATAGACGCAGGCGGAGGGTTGGGGACACGTTCGGGGAACCGCGGGGGTCGGCTGCGGGGCGGGGTTCCGGGCTGCGGTGGACTAGGCCGAGCACCGAAACGGGCCCGGTGGAGGCGGGCCGGGCGCCGAGACCCGCCGGGGTTCCGTGCACGGCGACGCCGAGGTCGAGCACCCCGGCACACCCGCGTCGCACGCCGGGCGCGAGCACCAGGTGAGCCCGAAGCGGGCGCCGGGGCGCCCCGGGTCAGAGGTCCGCAGGGGGCGGGGGCGGGAGGCTCCGGCGGCGCTCGCCCTCGCCGCGCAGCATCGAGTGGCTCAGGCGGCCCAGGAGGTCGTAGGCGCGGTGCTGGGCGGCGGTGATGACGGCGGGGTCGACTCGGGAGGGGCGCAGCTCGCCGCGCGCCGCCTCCTTCGCCTCGTACAGTTCCACCGAGGCGGCGGCCAGTTGGACCTGGGCGAAGCGGCGCTGGCCCGGTGTGCCGGAGAGGGTGCGCTGGGCGCGGTCGGCGGCGTAGACGGTGGCGGCGAGGGCGTCGCGGAGGCGTTCGGCGGCGCGGCCGTGGACGAGGAGCAGGGCACAGACCAGGCCGACGCTGATGCCGATGACGCTTCCGATGACGCGGTCGTGGAGCAGGCGCTCGGCGGAGACCGGGGAGGACAGTTCGCTGAGCAGGAGCGCGAGCGGGGTCAGGAAGACGACGCCGAGGCCGTAGTTGCGGGCGACGACGTACTCCAGCAGGAACTCGAAGACGATGATCAGGCAGATGATGGCCGGCGAGCCGGGGTGTGTGACCAGGACGGCGCTGGTGATGAGCAGTCCGACCGCCGTGCCGATGGTGCGCTGCACGGAGCGCTGGACGGTGCTCCAGACGTTGACGGAGTGCAGCACCGCGGCGGCGGAGATCGCGGCCCAGTAGCCGTGTCCGACACCGAGGAACAGGGCGAGTCCGCCCGCCACGGCGGTGCCGACCGCGGTGCGTACGGCGGTCGGCAGCAGGGCGGCGGCCCGGCGGCGTCCGGGGCCGCCGCGCTTGGTCTCGACCCGGGTGCGCCGGTCGACCGGGCGGGGGGCGTCCGTTCTCGGGGGGAGGGGCGGCAGGGTGGCGGCCGCGCCCTCGGCAGGTGTGACGGCGTCTCCGCTGCGGGCGTGGGGCGAGCCGTCGAGCAGTTCCTCGGGCAGGGGCAGCAGGGTGTGCCAGCGGCGGTCGGCCAGGATGCGGGCCTGTTCGCGCAGTCGGCGGGCGACCTCGGCGTCCTCGGCGGAGTGCCGGGTGTCGTCGGTCAGCAGCGACCACACGAAGTCGGCGGAGTACACGGGTCTGGCGGACTGGTCGGGCTCGCCCCCGCCGGACTCGTTCAGCGCGTGATAGGCGCGCAGGGCCGCCGCGACGGCCTGGTGACGCGCCGTGGCGATCTCGGCGGGCCCGGCGGCGTCGAGGGCGCGTGCGAAGGCGTTCAGCGCGTCCGAGAGGGCCAGGCGCTGCAGCCGCTGGGGCTGGAGCGAGTTCGGCAGGCAGACCAGCCAGGCGACGGCGGCGCCCAGCGCGGCCAGCGCGGTGTGCGGGAGCACGTCGGCGAGTGCGGGCGTGCCCTCGGCGGTGACCGCGAAGGAGAGCAGGATCAGGACGGCGCCGAGCCCGCGCAGTCCGGCGTAGTCGCAGCCGAATTTGGCGAGTCCGGCGACCGCCGCCATCCCGGCGACGGCGGCCACGCCCTGGAACCAGGGGCCCGAGGGACCGGCCCAGACGGCGAGGAGCGAGCCGAGTCCGACGGCGACCGTCATGGTCGCGCCGACCAGCGCGAGCATCCAGAGTCTGCGCCGCCTGCTCATCGGCAGGCTGCGCTCGAAGGTGATCGTGAACGCGCCGAGGGCGGGGAAGATGGCGAGATGCGGGTGGCCGAGGAGCACCAGCGGCAGGGTCGGCAGCGCCATGGTCAGCGCGGCCCGCAGTGCGAAAGGAAGCGCTCCGCTCACCTTGGCCATGGCGAACGAGCCCCGTGGTGACAGGACACGGGCCAGTCCGGCGAACAGAGAAGAAGCGTTGCCGCGATTCTTTCGCATCTCTCAATAACTCTAGCAAATCGGTGATCCGGCGGATCGCGCCGGTTCGATACGGCCGCTGAATTTCCGAAAGTCCGGGAAACCGCTCCCGGTCCGGCGATGTGTGAATTCCCCTACGTCTCGCGCCGCCCGAGTGACGGCCCGTCGGTCCTGGTCACACGCCCCGGGAACGGCCGGTGCCAGGTCCGGACGGGCGCCCGCCGCGACCGGCGCCGCGAGCGCCGATTGGCATTTCGCGGAGCATTCCGGTACACCCATTGCGTGCTGTTTCGTCAACTCGAGTACCTCGTCTCGCTCTCGCGGGAGCGCCATTTCGCCCGTGCCGCCCAAGCCTGCTCCGTCTCCCAGCCCGCCCTCTCCGAGGCGATCCGCAAGCTGGAGGACGAACTTGACGTGCCGCTGGTCAGGCGTGGACGCAAGTACGAGGGCCTGACGCCGGAGGGCGAGCGCATCGTCGTGTGGGCGCAGCGCATCCTCGCCGACCGCGACGCCCTGCGCGACGAGGTCGGCGCCCTGCGCAGCGGTCTGAGCGGCCGGATGCGGATCGGCTCGGTGCCGACCGCGTCCGCCGCCGTGTCGCTGCTGACGGGGCCTTTCTGCACCGCGCATCCGCTGGTGACGGTGGAAGTGATAGCGGACCTGCAGTCGGAGGACATTCTCCGCCAGCTCCAGAATTTCGAGATCGATGCCGGAATCACTTATCTTCCGGATGGACTCTCGAGCCATTTCCACGCCTTTCCGCTCTACGAGGAGCGCTACGTCCTGCTGCTCACGGCAGCCGACGGTCTGGCCCATCAGGCGACGGCGACGTGGGCCGAGGCGGCACGGCTTCCGCTGTGCCTGCTGAACGAGTCGATGCAGGGCCGCCAGATCCTGGACGGCGTCTTCGCCAAGGCCGGTGCCGTCCCCTCGCCGCGCATCGAGACCGACTCGGTGGCCGCGCTCTTCTCCCACGTGCGCACGGGCCGCTGGGCCAGCGTGGTGCCGCACGCCTGGCTCCATGTGTTCGGCGTGCCGCACGGAATGCGCGCGGTGCCGCTGGTGGAGCCGGACTGGAAGGTGCCGGTCGGCCTGGTGACGACGGCCCAGACGCCGGGGTCGGTGATGGCGCGGGCGCTGACGGAGATCGCCCGGAGCACCGACGTGGCCGCCGAACTGGAGCGCCTTCCCGGCACCGCGGTCTGATCCGCCTGTACGGCGCCCGTGGAGGCGCCGTACACGGCAGCGTTCCGCCCGGCCACAGGGTTGCGGCAGGGACGCGTCAGGCGACGGGCTGGGGCTCCAGGCGCTCGGCGCCGGTGTAGACGTTCATCGAGTCGCCGCGCAGGAAGCCGACCAGGGTAAGACCGCTCTCGGCGGCGAGGTCGGCGGCGAGCGAGGACGGCGCGGAGACGGCGGCGAGCATCGGGATGCCGGCCATGACGGCCTTCTGCACCAGCTCGAACGAGGCACGGCCGCTGACCATCAGCACACAGCCGCGCAGCGGGAGCATCCCGGAGCGCAGGGCGTGTCCGACGACCTTGTCGACGGCGTTGTGGCGGCCCACGTCCTCGCGCAGGCACAGCAGCTCGCCGTCGGAGGAGAAGAGCCCGGCCGCGTGCAGTCCGCCGGTGCTGTCGAACACCTTCTGCGCGGCGCGCAGCTTCTCGGGCAGGGTCGCCAGCATCTCCGGGCTCATGCTCAGCTCGTCGTCGGCGACGGACCAGGCGGCGACGGTGCGGACCGCGTCCAGGCTGGCCTTGCCGCACAGTCCGCAGGAGGACGTGGTGTAGAAGTTCCGCTCCAGGGAGGCGTCGGGGGCCTCTACCCCGGGGCCGAGGACGACGTCCACCACGTTGTAGGTGTTGCTGCCGTCGTCGGTGGCGCCCAGGCAGTAGCGGATGCCCGCGACGTCGGTCTCCTTGTGAGCGACACCCTCGCTGACCAGGAATCCGGCGGCGAGGTCGAAGTCGTCGCCGGGGGTGCGCATGGTCACGGTGAGCGGGCGTCCGCCGACGCGGATCTCCATCGGCTCCTCGGCGGCGAGGGTGTCCGGGCGGTGCGTGGACGCGCCGTCGCGGATGCGGAGCACTCGACGCCGCACGGTCACTCGTCCCATGGTCTTGTTCCTCTCCTAGGCCCGGCGGCGGGGGTCTCGCGCCGGTGAGCTGGTTCGCTGGGCGGCCGGGGCGGGCCGCCGGTGGGGAGGGGCGCACCGGGCGACGGGGTCCGTGCGTCCCCGGTGGTCAGGGGGCGGTTCCTGCGGTGACGGCAAACAGCAGAACTCTGAGAAATCCACTGTAGGTGACACCGTGGTACGGGGAGACGGCCGACGGCGCGTGCCGTGGCGCGACGGATGGGTGGTCGGGGTGCGCGTGTGCCCCGCGTGGAGCGTGGGGCACAGCTCAGCGGGGCGGGCGGGGCCGGGGCCGTACGGGTCCGGCGGGGCGTCCTGCCGGGCGGCCGGAGCCGGGGCGGCGGGGGTGTGGTCGCCGGAGCCGGGGGCGGGAGATGTGAGGGCTCAAGGGAGTGACTCGTCGTCAGGCGGGTTTCCCCCGCAGGACGTGCGTGGTCCGGGGACGTGCACGGACGTCCCGGCCCGCCGGGGCTGCGGGGCCGGGCCGTCCGTGGCACTCCTTCCCCGCCGGACCGTCGGCGGGGAAGGATCGCGCGCGTCGGCTCAGCCGGCGGCGCTGGTCGCACCCGCGGGGACGCGGGCGGGTTCGAGGCGGATCACGACGCCCTTGGAGGTGGGGCAGTTGCTGATGTCCGCGGTGCTGTCGAGCGGCACGAGGACGTTCGTCTCCGGGTAGTAGGCAGCGGCGGAACCGCGGCTGGCCGGGTAGGAGACGACCTTGAAGTTCTCCGCGCGGCGCTCCTTGTCGTGCCAGATGCTGACCAGGTCGACCATGTCGCCGTCCTCGAAGCCCAGCTCCTTGAGGTCGGCGGGGTTGACCATCACGACGCGGCGGGCGTTGTGGATGCCCCGGTAGCGGTCGTTGGGCGCGTACCAGATGGTGTTCCACTGGTCGTGCGAGCGCGTGGTCTGGAGCAGCAGGTGGCCGTCGGGGACGTGCGGCGCGTAGAACTCGTTGGACCAGAAGACGGCCTTGCCGCTCGGGGTCGGGAACACGTCGCGGTTGACCGGGCTGCCCAGGTTGAAGCCGCCCGGCTGGCGGACCCGCTCGTTGAAGTTCTCGAAGCCGGGGACGACGCGGGAGATGTGGTCACGGATGTTGTCGTTGTTCGCCTCCATCTCCTCCCACGGGATGTTCGGCTGGTCACCGAGGGTCTTGCGGGCGAGACGGGAGATGATCGAGACCTCGCTGAGCAGGTGCTTGGAGGCCGGGGGCAGCTTGCCGTGCGAGCGGTGGACGTCGCTCATCGAGTCCTCGACGGTGATCCACTGCTCGACGCCGTTCTGGAAGTCGCGGTCGCTGCGGCCCAGGGTGGGCAGGATCAGCGCGTACTCGCCGCAGACGGTGTGGGAGCGGTTGAGCTTGGTCGAGATGTGCGCGGTCAGGCGACAGTTGCGCATCGCCTGCTCGGTGTACTCGCTGTCGGGGGTCGCCCGGACGAAGTTGCCGGCCACGCCGAGGAAGACCTTGGCCTTGCCGTCGTGCATCGCCTTGATGCCCTGCACCGCGTCGTAGCCGTGGTGGCGCGGCGGCTCGAAGCGGAACTCGCGGCCGAGCGCGTCCAGGAACTCGTCGGACATCTGCTCCCAGACGCCCATGGTGCGGTCGCCCTGCACGTTGGAGTGGCCGCGGACGGGGCAGACGCCGGCGCCCGGCTTGCCGATGTTGCCGCGCAGCATCAGGAAGTTGGTGATCTCACGGATCGTGGCGACGCCGTGCTTCTGCTGCGTCACGCCCATCGCCCAGCAGACGATGGCGCTCTTGCTCTTCATGACGCGCTGGTGGATCTCCTCGATCTCGGCCATGGTCAGGCCGGTCGCGGTGAGGATGTCGTCCCAGGAGATCTTGCGGACGTGCTCGGCGAACTCCTGGAAGTTGATGGAGTTCTTCTTGATCCACGCGTGGTCGAGCACGGTGCCGGGGGCCGCGTCCTCGGCGTCGAGGAGGAGCTTGTTGAGGCCCTGGAAGAGGGCCATGTCGCCGCCGGCGCGGATGTGCACGAACTGGTCGGCGATCGCGGTGCCGTTGCCGATGACACCGCGCGCCTTCTGCGGGTGCTTGAAGCGGATCAGACCGGCCTCGGGCAGCGTGTTGACGGCGACGACCGAGCCGCCGTTGCGCTTGGTCTCCTCCAGCGCGGCGAGCATACGCGGGTGGTTGGTGCCCGGGTTCTGGCCGACCAGGAAGATCAGGTCCGAGTGGTGGATGTCGTCCAGCGAGACGCTGCCCTTGCCGATGCCCAGCGACTGGCCGAGTCCCCAACCGGTGGACTCGTGGCACATGTTGGAGCAGTCCGGCAGGTTGTTGGTGCCGAACGCGCGGGAGAAGAGCTGGAGGAGGAAGGCGGCCTCGTTGTTCAGGCGGCCCGAGACGTAGAACATCGCCTCGTCGGGGGAGGCCAGCGCGCGCAGTTCGCGGGCGAGCAGGGAGAGGGCCTCGTCCCAGCTCACCGGCTCGTAGTGGGTGGCGCCCGGGCGCTTGATCATGGGCTCGGTGAGACGGCCCTGCTGGTTCAGCCAGTAGTCGGACTTCGAGTCCAGTTCGGCGATCGAGTACTGCTTGAAGAAGTCACGGGTGACGCGGCGCGAGGTGGCCTCGTCGTTGATGTGCTTGGCGCCGTTCTCGCAGTACTCGTTGAAGTGGCGCTTCTTGTCCTCGGGCCAGGCACAGCCCGGGCAGTCGATGCCGTCGATCTGGTTGATGTTCAGCAGCGTCAGCATGGTGCGCCGCGGGGACGTCTGGCTCAGGGAGTACTCGAGCGCGTGCGTCACGGCGGGAACACCGGTGGCCCACTTCTTGGGAGGCGTGACCGAAAGGTCGTCGATCGGGTCCTCGATGCTGCTGCTCATTTGTGCTCTGCCTCTTTCTCACATACGCCTGTACAGGCGGGTTCCGGTCGGCGGGGAGATGACGCGCCGCCGTGCGGAGGCCGGCTCGGTCCCGGGAGCGTGGTGTGAGGTCCCCTCGGGTCCGGGCGGGCGGCCGCTGCGGCAGACGTGCGGTCCGGAGGGAAAGCCTCGGGCGCCGTCCCCCTTGCCCTGTCCGCGATTCGCGTTATCCGAATCCCGCTGCAAAGCCATTTTCTGCCTTTCACCGGGGGAAGTCAAAGAGGCCATTTCGATCACCTCATAGGCGCCACTTATCGTCCACTCATCCCCGGTGAACGGCGATTCAGACGAGCGGTCACTCTACACACGTCCGCCTTTCCGGGGGGACCACGAGCACTCGTCCCGACACCCGATGCACGCTTCTGACCAGCTGAAACATGGCACCTGTGACCCTCTCGACCGGCTTTTCGCAACAGAGATAAGCGTCGCCGATCATCCGATCAATCACCCCTCTTTGACTTGTCGGGGAAATTGGCCGACGCTGACGGGCGAGCAGTAATCGAAGAATTGTCGCCCCGGACGGAAATCGACGACCGGACCGGCGGCCGCCCGGGAAGACATGACGTGCGTCCCATTCGGGCGACATGGGCGACATAACCCAAACATTCACATTCACCCTCCACCGGTGGTCGGGCCCGGCTTCGCGAGCCACACCGGGGAGTTGAGGAGAGACCTGCCGTGGACCTGGCATTGGCCCCGGACACCATCGCGCGATGGCAGTTCGGGATGACCACCGTCTACCACTACCTGTTCGTGCCCCTCACCATCAGCCTGGTGGCGATCACAGCGGGACTGGAGACGGCGTATGTGCGCACCGGGAAGACCAAGTACTTCCACGCCACCAAGTTCTGGGGCAAGCTCTTCCTGATCAACATAGCCATGGGCGTCGTCACCGGGCTGGTGCAGGAGTTCCAGTTCGGCATGAACTGGTCCGCCTACTCCCGCTTCGTCGGCGACGTCTTCGGCGCGCCGCTCGCCCTGGAAGCGCTGCTGGCGTTCTTCTTCGAGTCCACCTTCATCGGACTGTGGATCTTCGGCTGGGACAAGCTCCCCAAGAAGATCCACTGCGCGTGCATCTGGATGGTCTCGATCGGCACGATCCTGTCGACGTACTTCATCCTCGCCGCCAACTCCTTCATGCAGAACCCGGTCGGCTACCGCCTCGACAAGGCGGCCGGCAAGGCGCATCTGACCGACATCGGCGCGGTGCTCTTCCAGAAGCTCAACCTCGTCGTCGTCGCGCACACCCTGACCGCCGCGTTCCTGACCGGCGCCGCCTTCGTCATGGGCATCTCCGCCATCCACCTGTGGAAGGCGGCCCGCCGCCAGCGCCGCGGCCGGCCCAACGACCTCAAGAAGGTCGCGGCCATGCGCACCTCGCTGCGGCTCGGTCTGACGCTCGCCGTCATCTTCGGTCTGGGCACCGCGATCACCGGTGACAAGCTCGGCGAGGTCATGTTCGAGCAGCAGCCGATGAAGATGGCCTCCGCCGAGGCCCTGTGGGACAAGGAGTCCCCGGCCCCGTTCTCCGCGTTCTCCGTGCCGGACGTCGCCAACCACCGCAACAGCGTCAGCGTCGAGGTCCCGGGCCTGCTGTCCTTCCTCGCGCACAAGGACTTCCACTCGGCGGTCCCCGGCATCAACGACACGGCCAGGGCGGAGGCCGCCGAGTACGGCGGCAGCCCCGACCAGTACCTGCCCAACATCCCCATGACGTACTGGGGCTTCCGGGCGATGATCATCTTCGGTATGACGTCCTTCGCCCTCGGCACGGCCGGACTCTGGCTCACCCGGCGCAGGTTCTGGGTGGCCCCCGAGTTCCGCACCGGTTCCTTCGACGTGCCGCGGCTGATGCTGACCAGGAAGCGCGAACTGGGACCCGTCATGACCGGTCTGGCCTGGCGTGCCGCCATCGCGACGCTCGCCTTCCCGGTGATCGCCAACTCCTTCGGCTGGATCTTCACCGCGATGGGCCGTCAGCCGTGGGCCGTCACCGGCCTGCTGCGCACCGTCGACGCGGTCTCGCCCAACGTCTCGCTGACCGAGCAGCTCATCACGCTCATCGGCTTCAGCCTGCTCTACATCGCGCTGGCCGTGGTCGAGTTGAAGCTGCTGGTCAAGTACGCCGGCGCGGGACCCGTCACCACCGAGCGGCCACCGCTGCGGGACGTGCGGCTCGGCGGCGGGTCGACGCTCGAGGGCGCCGACCAGGACGCCGACAAGCCCATGGCCTTCGCCTACTGAGAAAGAGTCCCGGACCGTGCATCTCCATGACCTCTGGTTCTTCGTCATCGCCTTTCTGTGGACGGGTTACTTCTTCCTCGAGGGCTTCGACTTCGGCATCGGCATCCTCACCCGGGTCCTTGCCCGCGGTGAGACCGAGCGCCGCGTCCTGATCAACACCATCGGTCCCGTCTGGGACGGCAACGAGGTGTGGCTGGTCACCGCGGCCGGCGCGACCTTCGCGGCCTTCCCCGACTGGTACGCCACCATGTTCAGCGGCTTCTACCTGCCGATGTTCGTGATCCTGCTGTGCCTGATCCTGCGCGGCGTGGCCTTCGAGTACCGCGTCAAGCGCGACGGCGCCGTCTGGAAGCGCAACTGGGAGGCGATCATCTTCGGCACCTCCCTGATCCTGTCCTTCCTGTGGGGCCTGCTCTTCGCGGCGATGGTCCACGGCCTGCCGATCACGGCCGACCACGAGTACCACGGCGGCATCACCGAGCTGATCCGGCCGTACTCGCTGCTCGGCGGTGTGACCACGACCGTGCTGTTCACCTTCCACGGCGCGGTGTTCGCCTCGCTGAAGACGGTCGGCTCCATCCGGCCCCGGGCCCGTCATCTGGCCCAGAAGCTCGGCATCCTGACCGTCGTGCTGCTGCTCGCCTTCCTCACCTGGACCCAGTTCCTGACCGGCAACCTGGGCAGCGTGATCGCCGAGGCGGTCGCCGTCCTGGCCGTGCTGCTCTCGCTCGGCTTCAACTTCGGGCAGCGCGAGGGCCGGGCGTTCATCAGCTCCGGCGTGGGCGTCGCCGCCTCCAGCGCGGTGCTCTTCCTGGCGCTGTTCCCGCAGGTCATGCCCTCCAGCCTCAACCCGGCCTGGAGCCTGACCGAGACCAACGCGGCCGCGGGTCCGTACACCCTGGGGATCATCACCTGGGTCGCGGTGTTCGCCACCCCGCTGATCCTGCTCTACCAGGGCTGGACGTACTGGGTGTTCCGCAAGCGCATCGGTGTGCAGCACATCCCTGTGTCGCACTCCCACGGCCACGGCGACCCCCGCGCCCGGTACACCGTCGCCCGGTGAACACCCACCGCGTGATGACGTCCCGCGCCCTGCGCCGCCTCACCCGCGCCCGCGTCCCGTACGCGGCGCGCGGGGAGGCAGGCGACGGCGTGGCGATGTCCACGGGCCGGGGCACCACCCGAGATGATCATCGGGAAGTGTCCCGGACCCGTGGGCGCGCGCCGCTCCGGCCGCGCCGTGCCCACACCCGCGGACTCCCGGCCGAAGAGCGGTCGGCCGGGGAGCCGGGGCACGGTGCGGCGGGGCGGCCGGCGGGCCGGCCGCCCGGCACGGCGGCCCCGCCGGCATGGGCGCCGACGAGCCGTCACCGGCCCGGATCACGCACCATACGAACCGGGGATCGCCCTCCGGCAGGGGAAGATCTCGCACCGTACGACAGCCTCCGGGCAGCAGAGGAAGAAGGCAGGACCGTGTCCCGACCGCACACCGATCAGCCGAGCGGCACCACCGGGACCGTCGCGCGGCCGCTGACGGACCGTTTCGGCCGGGTCCACACCGACCTGCGGCTCTCCCTGACGGACCGCTGCAATCTGCGGTGCACGTACTGCATGCCCGCCGAGGGGCTCGACTGGCTGCCGAAGAACGAGCTGCTGAGCGACGACGAGATCGTGCGCCTGGTGGCGATCGCGACCGGGCGGCTCGGCATCAGGGAGGTCCGGCTGACCGGCGGCGAGCCGCTGGTACGGCGCGGTCTGCCGGCCCTGGTCGCCCGGCTCGCGGCGCTCGACCCGGCGCCGGAGCTGTCCATCACCACCAACGGCATCGGTCTGGCCCGCTGTGCCGAGGCGCTGCGCGAGGCGGGGCTGCGGCGGGTCAACGTCAGTCTGGACACCCTGCGTCCGGAGCGCTTCGCCGCCATCACCCGGCGCGACCGTCTCTCCGACGTGCTGGCCGGTCTCGCGGCCGCGAAGTCCGCGGGGCTCGCGCCGGTCAAGGTCAACGCGGTGCCGGTGCGCGGGGTCAACGACGACGAGATCGCGGACCTGACCGCCTTCGCCGTGGAGAACGGCTACCGGATGCGGTTCATCGAGTCCATGCCGCTGGACGCGCAGGGCGCCTGGGAACGGGAGAAGATGGTGCCCGCCGCCGAGATCCTGGAACGTGTCGGGGAGCGCTTCGAGCTGGTGCCGGTCCCCAGGGAGGACAACGCCCCCGCCGAGGAGTGGCGGATCGCGGGCACGGACTCCGTGGTCGGCGTCATCGCGAGCGTCACCCGCCCGTTCTGCGGCAACTGCGACCGGGTGCGGCTGACCGCCGACGGTCAGTTGCGCAACTGCCTGTTCGCGACGAAGGAGTCGGACCTGCGGAGCCTGCTGCGCGACGGCTCCGACGACGACGCCCTGGAGGCGGCGTGGCGCTCCTGCATCGCGGGCAAGGGGCCCGGACACACCATCAACAGCGCCGACTTCCGACAGCCGGACCGCCCGATGTCCGCCATCGGCGGCTGACGAGCGCCGGGCCCGGGGAGGCCCGGGACGCCACGACGAAGACGCACGGCGGACACCACGACGCACGACCGCCACGAAGACGACCGACCCGAAGACGACGGACACGAAACGCGAGGACGACCGAAGTGAACCGGATGCACGAATGGATCGCCGGGGCCAAGACCGACCTGGGCATCGACCTCGATGTCAACGTCGGTGAGCTGCTCGACATGACGAAGGTCGTCGCCCACGGGGTGGCCCGCCCGGCGGCGCCGATCACCTCGTTCCTGGTCGGCTACGCGGCGGCCCTCCAGGGCGGCGGCGCGGAGGCGGTCGCCGAGGCCAACCGCCGCGTGACCGCGCTGGCCGAACGCTGGATCGCCGAGCACGAGGCCGAAGGCGAGAACGGTCCGGCGACCCCGTGAACGACGCACCGCTGAGCGGCGGCCGGGCGACCGCCCCGCACGCACACGGCCGGGGCGCCGCTCCCACCTGGGAGCGCGCCCGGTCGATCGCGCGCACGGCGGGGCACGCGCTGCCCGCCGTGCCGCGCACTCTGGACGACGCGCTCGGCCACGCGCTGGCCGAGCCGTTGACCGCGCTCACCGACCTGCCGTCGTTCGCCACCTCGGCGATGGACGGCTGGGCGGTCTCCGGCACCGGTCCCTGGCAGCCGGCAGGGCGCAGGGTGCTGGCCGGTGAGCAGCCCGGCCCGCTCGCACCGGACACCGCCGTGCCCATCGCCACCGGCGCCCCGCTGCCCCCCGGCGCCCGTGCCGTACTGCGCCGCGAGCACGGGGAGACCGGCGAGCGGGACGGTCTGCTCCACGACCGCACCCCGGGCGGCCCGGTGGCCGACGGCCGGGACGTGCGGCCGCGCGGTCAGGAGTGCCGCAGCGGCGAGGCGTTGCTTCCCTCCGGCACCACGGTGACCCCGGCGGTGCTCGGCCTCGCGGCCGCCGCCGGGTACGACCGGCTCTGCGTGCACCGCCGGCCGAGCGTGGAACTCCTCGTGCTCGGCGACGAACTGCTGCGCTCCGGCGTGCCCCGGGGCGGCCGGGTCCGCGACGCGCTCGGTCCGATGCTGCCCTCGTGGCTGCGCGGCCTGGGCGCCGAACTGATCGGGCAGCACCGGATCTCCGACCGGCTCGGGATGCTCTACGAGGCCGTGCGCCGCTCCCCCGCCGACGTCGTGATCACCACCGGCAGCACGGCGGCCGGACCCGTGGACTTCCTGCACGACACGCTGGAGATGCTGGAGGCCCGGCTGCTGGTCGACTCGGTGGCCGTCCGGCCGGGGCACCCCATGCTGCTCGCCGAGCTGCCGCCCGCCGAGGACGGCCGCGCCCGCCGCCTGGTCGGCCTGCCGGGCAACCCGCTGGCCGCCGTCGCCGGGACGCTCACACTCGCCGTCCCGCTGCTGCGCGCCCTCGGCGGCCACGCCGACCCGGAGCCACGCCTGTCGGTCACGGGCGGGGAGCTGCCCGGGCACCCGCGCGACACCCGGCTGCTGCCGGTGCGCCGGGCGGACGCCGAGGTGGCCCCGCTGCCGTACGACGGTCCGGCCATGCTGCGCGGCCTCGCGCTGGCCGACGGTCTCGCCGTCGTCCCGCCCGGCGGCGCGCCCGCCGGGGCGACCGTGGAGGTCCTGGACCTGCCCGCACGGTGACGGCAGCGCCGCTCGCCCTTCCTCCCCCCGCCCCCACGAGCCAGACGACAACCACCGGAAAGGCACAGGACATGGAGACACAGACGGCACCCGCCGGGATCATCCGCTACTGGGCCGCGGCCAAGGGCGCGGCCGGTACGGCCGAGGAGCCCTACCGCGCCACGACGCTCGCCGAGGCGCTGGAGCAGGCGCGGGCCCGCCACGCCGACCGGCCGCGCTTCGGACAGGTGCTGGGCATCTGTTCGTTCCTGGTCGACGGCACCCCGGTGGGCGACCGCGACCACACGGCGATCGCGCTGCCCGAGGGCGGCACGGTAGAGGTGCTGCCCCCGTTCGCGGGCGGCTGATCCCGCACTCACCCCGTACGACCGCTCCCCCATCGGAACCCGGACCCTGGACCGCGCCATGCTTCACCTGCCCGAGACCCTCTCCTCCCTCGCCTCCCCCATCCGGCTGCTCGCCGTGCGCGACACCGCGCTCTCGCTCGACGAGGTGTACGCGGCGGTCGGTGACGACGCGGCCGGCGGCACCGCCCTCTTCGTCGGCACCGTGCGCGACCACGACGGCGGCAAGTCCGTGACCTCGCTGGAGTACAGCGCCCACCCGAGCGCGGAGGCGGAGCTGCGGCGGGTGGCCGAGAAGGTCGCCGCCGACTTCCCCGTGCTCTCCCTGGCCGCCGTGCACCGTACGGGACTGCTGTCCATCGGTGACGTCGCGGTGATCACCGCCGTCTCCTGCCCGCACCGTGCCGAGGCGTTCGCGGCCTGCAAGCTGCTGACCGACACCCTCAAGCACGAGGTGCCGATCTGGAAGCGGCAGCTCTTCGTGGACGGCACGCGGGAGTGGGTCGGCGCCTGCTGAGCGGCGCGCCGCGGTCCCCGCCGGCCGCCGTGGGAACGCTCAGCCCGTGACGATCCCGGTGACCAGGTTGATGGTGGTGGCCAGCACGCTGATGCCGAACAGGTACGACAGCAGACAGTGCCGCAGCACGACCGAGCGGATCACCGGGCTGGAGACGCTGGTGTCGGAGACCTGGTAGGTCATGCCCAGGTTGTAGCTGAAGTAGAAGAAGTCCCGGTAGGCGGGCGGCCGCGAGGAGTTGAAGTCGATGCCGCCGTCGGCGGGGCCGTAGTAGAGGTACGCGTAGCGGGCGGTGTACATCAGGTGCAGCGCCGCCCAGGCCATGAACACCCCGCACACGGCGACGGCGGCCGCCGCGGGGCCGGTGCCGGAGCGGTCCGCGACCAGCAGCAGCACGATGCCGACCAGGCCGAGCAGCGAGGCCGCCACGACCACGAGTTCCTCGACGCACGGGCGGAAGTCCTCGCGCCGGGCGTTGGTGTGGGTGGCCTTGGCGTCCATGGGCCACAGCACGATCCAGCCCGCGACCACGAAGAGGATGCCCGCCGCCGCGATACCGCAGAGGATGCCCAGCGCGGCCTGGGCGGTGGTCAGTCCGACCGCTACGCCGACCGCCGCGCCGACGCCGACCGCGCCGGCCAGCCTGGGAACCGCGGACACCGGCAGCCAGATGCTCATGCGCCACAACAGTAGTCGGCCCGGCCGCCGTCGGCCCGGTGTCCGCCGCCTCCTGGCCCGGCGGACACCGGGCCGACGGCACGGCCGAGGCCCCGGCCGATCTGCCGGAGATATCAGTCGATCCCCTGGTCAGAAGGGGTTTCGTAAGTGATCAGGAATCCGACCGGAGCAAGTGATATACACCGAACATGTCCCTATCCCGCCCGCCCCAGCGCGCCGTGACCGGTGACGGCCGGCGGCGAGCGGCCGCCGCTCTCGCCCGGGTGCTCTCCCCGCGGGGAGCCCTCGCGCTGCAGAAGGTGGACGGCGCGTTCACCTTCGCCCTGCGCGCCGCGCTCGCCATGGCGCTCGCCGCGCTGCCCGTCGTCGCGGCCGGACGCCCGGACCTGAGCGTGTACGGGATGATGGGCGCCTTCACGACGACGTTCGGGCGCAATCTGCCCTACCGGCGCCGCGCCAGGGCGCTCGCCGCGGTCGCGGTGGCCATGACCGCCTGCGTGGGGCTTGGTTCGCTGCTCGCCGCGGTGGCCCGTCCCTGGGAGGGCAGCACGGGCGCCATCGCGGTGGTGGCGGCGACGGCGGTGGTCGCGGGAGTGGCGAAGTACTGCTGCGACGCCACCCGGCTCGGCGGGCTCGGCGCGATTCTGCTGCTGTTCTCCTTCGCGGTGTCCGCGAACGCCCACACCACGCTCGGGGAGGTGCTGCCGCGCACCGGGCTGGCCGCGGCGGGCGCCGCGCTCGCCTGGGTGCTGGCGGTCCTCGGCCGGTTCGTGCACCCCGACCGGCCGGAGCGGCTGGCGGTGGCGGGCGCGCTGCGCTCGCTCGCGGAGCTGATGGACGCGGCCCGGGGCGGCACCGGACGCTCGCGGCAGCGGGCCACGGCCGCCGTGCTGCAGGCGTACCACAGCCTGGGTCTCGCCCCGCCGACGGACGGCGACCGGGTGAACCGCGAGGTGACCACCGTGCGGCTCGCCGACCTGTCCTGGACGATACTGATCGACTCCTCCGTACGGCTCCCGCACGACCCCGCCGAACTGGCGGGGCTGCTGCGTGCCCAGGCCGGCCTGCTGGCCGACCGGCGGATCGGCGATCCGCCGGTGCTGCCCGACCTGTCGGCGCACACCCCGGTGACCTCGGCGCACCGCGGGCACCGCTGGCAGCGCACGACGCCGGTCGATCCGGCGGCCCGGCGAGCCTGGGTGCTGGTGCGCGGCCGGGCCGGCGGGCACACGCCGATGGCGGTGCTGGTCGTGCCCGCGGTGCGGATGTTCCTCGGCACGCTGGTGGCGGGCGGGGTGGCCGTGGGTCTCGGTCTCGGGCACGGCTACTGGGCCGCGATCTCGGCCGCCGCCGTGCTCCACGCCGTCAACGTGCGCACCACGATGCAGCGCGCCGTCCAGCGCACCCTGGGCACGGCCCTCGGTCTGCTGATCGCCCTCGGTGTGCTGGCCGGGCATCCCGCGCCCGCGCTCCTCGCCCTGGTGATCGTGATCCTGGAGTTCCTGCTCGAGTACATGGTGGTGCGCAACTACGGTCTGGGCGTGGTCTTCCTGACCCCGCTGGCGCTGCTGCTGAGCGATCTGGCCGACCCCACCTCGCCGGAGCGGCTGGTGTACGACCGAGGGCTCGGCAGTCTGCTCGGGATCGTCGTCGGGCTGGCCTGTTCACTGCTCGTGGTGCACGACCAGGCGGCGGTGCGCGTGGAGCGCGCGCTGGCCGCCTGCTCCGACGCGACCCGGCGGGCGGAGCGGACACTCGCCGCCGGACGTCCGGTGCACCCGGTCGTCCCGGTGCGCCTCGCGGTGACCGTCGTGGAGCTGCGGGACGCCGACGACGCGGCGGCAGGTGAGCTGTGGTCGGCCGGGATCGACCCGGCGGCGCTCGCCGCGGCCGAACAGCGCGCCTATCTGCTGCTCGCGCGGCTGCTGCACCACTGACGGAACGGCCCGGCGGGAGCGCCGCCGGGCCGCCGACGGCGGTTGTGTGAGAGCCCGTTGTGATTGTCCGGGAGTACGGGACTTCCTCAACGCCCCTGTGATTAGGTGGGAGTTTCCCGCACGGGGAGATGAGGAGGCTGATGAACGTGTCAGTGCCACCGATGGGCTTCGGCTCTTTTGGATCGTCAGATCCTTTCTCCGATCTGTTGAATCGTTTCTTCGGGATGTCGGCCACGTCCTCGCCGCCGGCCGTGCAGCGGGTGCCGGTGGGCCGTCTGCTCACCGAGTCCGCGCGTGAACTCATAGCGCGCGCCTCGCGCCGTGCCGCCGAGGACGGCAGCGAGGACCTGGACACCGAGCATCTGCTGTGGGCGGCGACCCAGGTCGAGCCGTCCCGTTCCCTGCTGGCCCGCGCCGGGGCGGACCCCGACAGTCTGGCCAAGGAGTTGGAGTCCTCGCTGCCGGCGGGCAGCGGCACTCCGTCCGCCGAGCCTGGTCTCACCCCGGCCGCCAAGCGGGTGCTGATCGGCGCCCACGCCCGCTCGCAGGCGAGCGGTGCCTCCTACATCGGCCCCGAGCACATCCTCCAGGCACTGCTCGACCCGGGAAACGACCAGGCCACCACGGTGGCCCGCAACCTCGGGGTGGACACCGACCGGGTCGCGCGCGACGCCGGTACGGCCGCGCGCGCGGAGGCCCCGCAGGAGCCGAGCAGCACGCCGACCCTGGACGAGTACGGCCGTGACCTCACCGCCGACGCGAAGGCCGGGAAGCTCGACCCGGTGGTCGGCCGGGGCGAGGAGATCGAGCAGACGATCGAGATCCTCTCGCGCCGCTCGAAGAACAACCCGGTGCTGATCGGTGAGCCGGGTGTCGGCAAGACCGCCATCGTGGAGGGCCTGGCGCAGCGGATCGTCTCCGGTGACGTGCCGCGCACGCTGGAGGGCCGCCGGGTCGTCGAGCTGGACGTGGCCGGGCTCGTGGCCGGGGCCAAGTACCGGGGCGAGTTCGAGGAGCGGCTGAAGAAGGTCATCAAGGAGGTGACCGAGGCGTCGGAGGAGGTCGTCCTCTTCATCGACGAGCTGCACACGGTCGTCGGCGCCGGTGGCGGCGGCGAGGGCTCCATGGACGCGGGCAACATCCTCAAGCCCGCCCTCGCCCGGGGCGAGCTGCACGTCGTCGGCGCGACCACCCTCGACGAGTACCGCAGGTACGTGGAGAAGGACGCCGCCCTGGAGCGGCGCTTCCAGCCGGTCAAGGTGCCCGAGCCCTCGGTCGAGGAGACCGTGCAGATCCTGGAGGGCCTGCGCGACGCCTACGAGGCCCACCACCAGGTGCGCTTCAGCGACGCGGCGCTGGTCGCGGCGGCCGAGCTGTCCGACCGCTACATCGCGGACCGCTTCCTGCCCGACAAGGCCATCGACCTGCTCGACCAGGCCGGTGCCCGGGTCCGGCTGCGCTCGCGCGGCAAGTCCAAGGAGGTCCAGGACCGCGAGGACCGGCTCGCCCGGCTCAACCGCGAGAAGGACGAGGCGGTCGCCGGCGAGGCGTTCGACCGCGCCAAGGACCTCAAGCACGAGATCGCCGAGGTGCAGAACGAGCTGGCGCAGATCGAGGAGCGCCGCGAGGGCGTCGTCGCGGTCACCGAGAACGACATCGCGGAGATCGTCTCCCGCAAGACCGGCATCCCGGTCGCGCAGCTCACCGAGAGCGAGAAGGAGCGCCTGCTCAAGCTGGAGGACGCGCTGCACGACCGTGTCGTCGGGCAGGACGAGGCGGTCCTCGCCATCGCCCAGGCGGTACGCCGCAACCGCGCGGGCATGGGCGACCCCGGCCGTCCCGTGGGCTCCTTCCTGTTCCTCGGCCCGACCGGTGTCGGCAAGACGGAGCTGGCCAAGGCGCTCGCGGAGCTGCTCTTCGGCGACGAGGACCGGCTGATCCGGTTCGACATGAGCGAGTTCCAGGAGAAGCACACCGTCTCCCGCCTGGTCGGCTCCCCGCCCGGGTACGTCGGGTACGACGAGGCCGGTCAGCTCACCGAGAAGGTGCGCCGCCAGCCGTACAGCGTCGTGCTCTTCGACGAGGTGGAGAAGGCGCACCCGGACGTCTTCCACACGCTGCTCCAGGTGCTGGACGACGGCCGGCTGACCGACTCCCAGGGCCGCACCGTGGACTTCCGCAACACGGTGGTGATCCTCACCAGCAACATCGGCTCGCAGTTGATCCTCGCCCACCAGGGCAAGGTGGACGAGATCAGGGGCGAGTTGGAGTCGGTGCTCCAGGGACACTTCCCGCCGGAGTTCCTGAACCGCATCGACGAGACGATCGTCTTCCACGCGCTGTCCGAGCAGAACCTCGGGCACATCATCGACCTGCTCCTGGAGCGCAGCGCCAAGCGGGTCCGGGCGCAGGGCATCCGTCTGGAGGTCACGGAGGCGGCGAAGAAGCTGCTCGTCGCGCACGGCTACAAGCCGGAGTTCGGCGCGCGTCCGCTGCGCCGCACGATCCAGACCGAGCTGGACAACCGGATCGCGGAGCTGGTGCTCTCCGGTGAGGTGGACAAGGGCGACACGATCGTGGCGGACGTGGTGGGCGACTCGCTGCACCTGAGCGTGCGTCACCCCGAGAAGTCCGAGGTGGCCGAGGAGCCGGAGAAGCCGGCGAAGTCCGGGGCGCCCGCGACGTAGCGGTCGGCACCGGTCGGAGGGGCGTGCGGAGGCTTTCCGTACGCCCCGTCCGTTCGCCCGCTACCGTGAGGCCATGCGCCATGAGGTGACCGACGCCGACACGGCGGAGGCGGTGGGCAGCGGTGACGTACCCGTGCTCGCCACCCCGCGCCTGATCGCCTGGCTGGAGGCGGCGACTGTACGGGCCGCCGCGCCGTTCACCGGGCCCGGCCTGACCACCGTGGGAACCGCCGTGCGGGTGCGGCATCTGCGGGCCACCCGGGTGGGCGGGCACGTGGAGGCGACCGCCGAGCCGCCGTCCGGCGAGCCGGGACGGCGGCTGACGTTCGCGGTGCAAGCCGTGGACGGCGCGGGCGAGTTGGTGGCCACAGGCGAGATCGACCGGGTGGTCGTGGACCGCGCGGGCTTTCTCGCGACGGCGCCCGACTGACCCTCGCCTTCCCTGCTCAGACCGGGCTGTGCCCCCGGAGGTAGGCGACCACGGCCGGGGGCAGCCCGGCGCTCTCCGCCTCCTCGAACGGCAGCCACTTGAGGGCGTCCCGCGAGAGCCGGGCGCCGCCCGAGGGGTCGTCGGTCAGCAGACTGCACAGCACGGCCGGGGGCTCCTGTCCGGGCTCCAGCGGCTGGGAGCCGTCGACCAGATAGCCGGTGAGTTCGTACACGATCCGGGCGGCGGCGGCCTCCGCCGACTCCGCTTCCTCGGCGGACCCCGAGGGCAGCACCCATCCGTCGCCCTCGGTCACCAGCAGCAGCCGTCCGTCGTACGGCACCACCGCCTGGACCCCGCCCCCGGTCTGCTCCCACGTCATGACCCGTGCACCCCATCCCTGTTCGCAGGTCGGCCGTCCGGCCGCGCGGCCGGACGGTCGTCTCCTACCCAGGGGCCGAGCGCCCCGCACGCGAACGGTTCAGGACTGTGTGATCTGGGACAGGAACTTCTGCGGGTCCGTGTCGACCTCGCCCTCGACGGTGACGACGGGGATGTTCTCCTTGTCGTACCAGACCGCAGGGGTACCGGGCAGCCCGAAGGTCTCGAAGGTGGAGATGGACTCGCCCGCCCAGGTCACGTAGGTGTGCCCAGACACCTTCTGGTCGAAGTCGGAGGAGCGCAGCCCGTCCACTGCGTTCGCCACGGACAGCAGCACGGCGGCGTCGGAGAACTTGTCCTCGCCGGGCGGGAAGGGCTGGTTGTCGAAGAGCGCCGCCAGATACCCGATGAGCTGCTCCTGCCCCGCATCGCTCGCGGCCGCCAGTGCGGCGACGGCCTGCTGGTCACCGTCCCCGCCCACACTGTCGTCGATGGCCCCGGCGAAATGGAACTTCACGACGGCCTTGCCGTCGTCCGCGAGCTGCTTGATCGTGCCGAGCAACGCCTTGGCCATCCGGGCGGACGCCCGGTCACGCATCTCCAGAAACACCTGCAGCTCATGCGGCGCCGACAGATCACCGTAGTAGAGCGTCTTCCCGTCGGGCCCGGTCGTGTGTGCGGGAGTGGTCATGTTTGTGAGCTTGGCACAGTCTGGTCAGGTCTGTCCTGACATGGCCGCGCTGCCGTGCTCGGCTGCGGGCAGTCGTGCCGCAGGGGCGATGGGGGTCCCCCTGGCCGAGCGAAGCCGGGAGCTCGGGGGAGGGTGGGCACGGCGGCACCGGACCGCACCCGCGAACGGCCATGCCCGCCACGCCGCCGACGGCACCCCGCACGACACCCGGCCACCCCTGGCGCAGTCTGGAAGAGTGAACGCATCGCAGGACATGACCGCGGACCGGGGCAGAGGCCGGGACCTCGACGGCGCGGTACTGGACGCCCTGTTCGCCGACTCCCCCCACCCGGTGTACGTCCTGGACACCGAACTCCGACTGGTCGGCTTCAACGACGCCGCAGGACACTTCCGCCACCTGCCCCCCACCGGCGCCCTGGGGATGCCCCTGCGCCAGTGGGCCCCCGGCCTGCACCACGAACAGGTCGAGGCCATGCTCCGCGAGGTCCTGACCACCGGCGAGCCGAGGTCGGACTTCGAGGTGGAACACCGCCCCGTACCGGACGCCGCCGCCGGCGCCGGTCTCCCCCACACCGTCCTGTCCCTGGCCGCGTTCCGCCTGCGCGATTCCGTGCGCGGGGTGAAGGGCCTGGCGCTGAGCGTGATGGACGCGACCGAGCGCTACCGGGCGCAGGTGCGCCTGGAGGTGCTGCGGCACGCCAGCGCACGGATCGGCACCACGCTCGACATCGTGCACACGGCGCAGGAGCTGGCGGACGTGTGCGTGCCCGATCTCGCGGACACGGTGGTGATCGACGTCCTGGACGCGGTGCTGCGCGGCGACGTGCCCCCGCTGAAGTCGCTCGGCCACGATCTGCTGCTGCGCTGCGCGGGCTACAGCTCGGTGCGGCCGGCGAACGGGCATCGTCCCATCGAGGTCGGCAGCGTGCTGGAGCCCGGTCTGTCCTCGCGCTACAAGCAGGTCCTCACCGAGCGGCGCCCGGTGCTGCTCGGCGGTCCGGACGGTCACGAGGAGGCGGAGACGCACGGCAAGAGCAACGCGCTGGTGCCGGAGCAGGACGCGCACTCGCGGATGGCGGTGCCGCTCGCCGCCCGGGGCGGCATCCTGGGCCTCGCCCGCTTCTACCGGCAGCGCACCGCAGTCCCCTTCACCGAGGACGACCTCCGGCTCGCCGACGAACTGACCCGGCACACCGCGCTGTGCCTGGACAACGCCCGGCTCTACACGCGCGAGCGCTCGGTGGCCCGCATCCTCCAGCTCAGCCTGCGCCCGGTGCGGGTCCCCGGGCACGGCGCGGTGGAGACGGCGCACAGCTATCTGCCGAGCAGCACCAGCGGGGACTGGTTCGACATCATCCCGCTGTCCGGCGCGCGTGTCGGGCTCGTCGTCGGGGAGCCGCCGACCCGGGGCATCCGGGCGGCGGTGACCATGGGCGGGCTGCGCGCGGCGATCGGCGCCCTGGCGACCCTGGACCTGCCGCCGGAGGAGTTGCTGGAGCGGGTGCACGACCTGGTGTCCCGGCTGGACGCGGAGGAGTCCCGGCACCCGGACGAGACGCTGGACAGCAGACGGGCGGGGACGCGCTGTCTGTACGCGGTCTACGACCCGGTCTCGCACCGCTGCACCCTGGCCAGCGCGGGCCATCCGCCGCCCGCCGTGGTCCGGCCCGGCAAGCCGGTGGCCTTCGCCGACATGCCGATCGGGCCCCCGCTGGGACGCGGGGCGCCGCGTTACCGGTCGGTGCGCGTCGAGCTGCCCGTGGGCACGCTGGTCATGCTGTGCAACCCGGTGCTGCTGCGTGACGCGAGCCCCGACTCCCAGGAGCAGTTGGCCCGGCTCGGGGAGGCGATGCGCCCCGAGGACCGTCCGCTGCCGGACATCGTCAAGACGATCCTGAGCGATCTGGCGCGCCCGCATCCCACGGGCGACGGGGTGCTGCTGCTCGCCCGCACGCTCGGCCTGGGCAGCGACCGCGTCGCCTCCTGGTCCCTGCCGAACAAGCCGGAGGCGGTCGGTGAGGCCCGCAGCCGCACGGAGGAGCGGCTGGAGCACTGGGGCCTGGCGGAGCTGGCCTTCACGGCGACGCTGGTGGTCAGCGAGCTGGTCACCAACGCCGTGCGCTACTCGGAGGGGCCGATCCGGCTGCGGCTGGTCCGTGACCACGCGGCCCTGATCATCGAGGTGACCGACGACAGCAGCACCGCGCCCCAGTTGCGGCACGCGGAGGACGACGACGAGCACGGGCGGGGGCTGTCCATCACCTCGCAGCTCACGGAGCACTGGGGCACCCGGCGCGAGCACCGGGGCAAGACCATCTGGGCGGAACTGGCGCAGCACGAGGCGGCCTGAGCGCGTCCGTCCGGACCTGCCCCCGTCTGTCCGCCGCGCCGCCCACACCGTTGCGCGAGTGTGGTCCGTACCGCCGGGGAATCCCTTCCGCTCGGGGTGCGTGGTGGTGGAGACTGCCGCCCAGCCGATGCGGCCGTCACTGCGGCCCGCTCGTGCAACTCCCTTACTTTTCAGGCGTGTTCATGCGCCATCACCCCCGGAAGACCAAGGGCTCCCCCATGCCGACAGCTTCGCCGTCCCTGCGTCTGGCCGCCACGGCCGCAGGGCTGCTTCTCGTCTCCACCGCGGCCACGGCCACGGCCGCGCACGCGGCGCCGAACGCCACCGCCGCCCCGGCCGCCGACGCGCACGGCGCCCGGGCGGCCGACGCCGCGGCCACCTGGCACGGACCGCTCTCCACCCAGGGCCGCTACATCGTCGACAGCCAAGGCGAGCGCTTCCGGCTGAAGTCGGCCAACTGGGACGGCGCGCAGGGCTCGTGGAACGGCAGTGGCAGCACCGACGACCCGGCGAACCACCACGCGGGCCAGGACTCGCACAACATCCCGCTCGGCCTCGACCGGGTGCCGTTGGCCCAACTGATGTCCGACTTCCATCAGTTGGGCATCAACAGCATCCGGCTGCCGTTCTCCAACGAGATGATCCACTCCACGGCGACGGTCCCCGACGCCGCCGTCGCCGCCAACCCCCAACTGCGCGGCAAGACCCCGCTCCAGGTCTACGACGCGGTGGTGAACGCGCTCAGCGACAGCGGGTTCGCGGTCATCCTCAACAACCACACCAACACCGCCCGTTGGTGCTGCGGGGTCGACGGCAACGAGCGGTGGAACACCAGCCAGACCACGCAGAAGTGGGCGGACGACTGGGTGTTCATGGCCCGCCGCTACGCCTCGGTGCCCGGCGTGGTCGGTGCCGACCTCTACAACGAGGTCCGCCGCAACATCCTCGACGACCCCAACTGGGGGCTGGGCGACGACCACGACTGGTATGCCGCCGCCCAGTTGGCCGGTGACCGCATCCTGACCGAGGGCAATCCGAACCTGCTCATCGTGATCGAGGGCATCAACTGGACGGGTCTGCCCGTGGACGGTCTGCCGCACGGCCGCCCGATGCTCACCCCGGTGCGCACCCTGTCCCACACCCTGGTGAACGCGCACAAGCTGGTCTACTCCGCGCACTTCTACGGCTACACCGGTCCGCACCACAGCGGCGCGACCGGGGTGGGCGAGACCCACGACGCCCGCTACCAGGACATGTCCCGCGACGAGTTGGGGCAGGCCCTGTACGACGAGGCGTTCTTCGTGGAGGAGAACGGCAAGCACTACACCGCGCCCGTGTGGATCAGCGAGTTCGGCGCCGGGTCGGGTGACACCAACGCGAAGACGCGGACCTGGTTCACCAACGCCACCGACTACTTCGCCGACCACGACGCCGACTTCGCGTACTGGCCGCTGGTCGGCTTCGAGGGCCACGACGACTGGGCGCTGCTGCGCTACGACACCGCAGGGCACCGCTCGGGCCTCCTCGACTCCGGCGACTGGCGGGCGGCGGGCTGGCAGCGGCTGATGGCCGACTCGGGCAAGACCGGCGCGGTGGCTCCGGTGCCGGTGTGGCGGATGCTGAGCACCGACCACGGCGACGCGGTGGAGTCCCTGCAGGCGAAGGCGGCCGGCGACTGGGACTCGGGCGCCTACAAGGCGGCCTGCCCCGACGGGCTGCGGCTGATCGGGCTGAGCCACACGAACGGGCGCGGGCTGTGCACGGACGCGGGCGCCTTTGACCTGCGCGCCGCCGACGGCGGCCAGACGGTGGTGAACGACGAGCGGTACGTCCCCTCGGGCGGCGACTGGGCGTCGGGCTACACCAAGTTCCAGTGCCCGTCGGGGGCGTTCCTCATCGGGTACAGCCTGCGCGGCGAGCGGGTCTCGGCGGCGGTGTGCGCTCCGGGCAAGGGGGCGCTCGGCGGCAGCGGTCGCACGGTGTGGTTCGACCGCTCCGACAACCGTCCCTCCGACGGCGCGGGCGGCGACTTCGCCGAGGGCAGCTACAAGGGGCAGTGCGCGGTGAACGAGTACGCGGCGGGCATCGCCTTCACCACCCGCCTGGGCAGCCGCCCGGGGCCCGCGGCGCTGCTGTGCCGCACCCTGCCCTGACCGACGGCTCGCAGTCCCGGCCCGCGCCGCACGACGGCGCGGGCGGGGCCCCCGGTCGGCCGGTCACCTGGTCGACCGGTCAGCGCGCCGGTCCGACGTCGAAGGACAGGTCGTTGTCGACCGTGTAGTACGGCCGCACGGTGGCACCCCCGACCCGCGCCGTCGGGTGGACGAACGAGTGCTTGCGGTCGGCCACGTCGTCCAGGAGGCGTCCGGCCCGAACCGGCGCGGCACCGGCTTCGGTTAGGACGTACACGTCCCAGTAGCCCGGCGCGTCCGGTGCCTCGGCGCCCACCAGTTCGCCGTGGTCCACGGTGAAGGCGAAGCCCCGGTGGTCGGCGTCCACGGCGGGCGTCACGCTCACCTCGCGGCCCCGGCCGCCGCGCAGCCGCACCCGCACGAGACCGTCGTCGGTGAACTCGGTGCCGTGCAGACGCGCGGTCACCGTCGTGGTCCGCTCCCCCACGTCGACGCGGTCGGTCTCGGCGTGCGCGGGGCGCAGCCAGGTCCGCAGCGCGAGGTGGCCGTCCTTGGTGGCGTAGGGGACGCGCACCGCGACCGGCGCGGGCCACTCGCGCAGATGGCCGTCGAGGAGCGCACGCAGATCGCGGGGGCCGGAGCGCAGCCGCTCGGGTTCGGCGCCGGGTGCGCGGACCAGGAGGACGTCCCAACGACCCTCGGTGAGAAGAGGCTTGGGCTCCAGTACGGCACGGAGGCGTCCGTCGCCCGCCGGTTCGAGGGAGAGGGCGTGCTCATCGGGTACCGCTTCGCCCTTGGCGGGTCTGCCGCGCAGCAGGACGCGGGCCCCGGGGTCCGCGCCGGCGGACCCGGGGAGTTCGAAGGTGATCCGGCCGTCGGCGTCGGCGCGGCAGAGCGCCCGGGGTGCGGTGCCGTTCGTTGTCGTCATCGGCGTACTCCTCGCAGGCGCAGAGTCCGCAGGACGCGCGCGGCGGTGACGTGGGCGAGGTCGCGGGCGGCGTGGGCGGTGCCCGTGAGGGTGTGGCTCAGGGCGTCCGGGCCCGCCTCGGGGCGGTGTCCGGCGGCGCGGGTGGCGAGCGCGTCGGTGAGCAGCCGTTCGGCCTCGGCGACGACGGACGCGGGGGCGTAGCGCCGGGCGTTCTCGGCGGCGGCGCGGCCCATGGCGCGGCGGCGCTCGTCGTCGCGGACGAGGTCGAGCAGGGCGGTGCCGAAGGCGTCGGGGTCGCCGGGCGGGACGAGCCGGCCGTCCACGCCGTCCTTGATGATCTCGCCGGGGCCGTAGCGGCAGTCGGTGCTGACGACGGGGAGTCCGCAGCGCATCGCCTCGACGATGGTCATGCCGAACGGTTCGAAGACCGAACTGGCCGCCCCTATGGACGCCTTGACCCACTCGCCCTCCATGGGGGCGGCGGCGCCCATCAGATGGACGTTGTTGCTGAGGCCGAGTTCGTGGACGAGGTCGCGCAGCCGGTCCCGTTCCTCACCCATGCCGTAGACGCGCAGGCGCCAGTCGGGGTGTTCGGCTGCGACCTTGGCGAAGGCGCGCACGAGGAGGTCGTAGCCCTTGACCGGGACGAGCCGTCCGGCGGCGACGATCAGCTTGGCGCTGCCGTCGGCGGGCGGCAGTACGGGGTCGGGCACGCTGTTGGGCAGCGCCTGCACGGGGACACGGTCGAGGCGGGCCTGGCGGCGGTAGACGCGGGCGTCGGCCTCGGTGACGGTGGTGAGCAGGTCCAGACGGCGGTAGGCGCGGCGCAGCACGGTGCGCAGATGGGGCGAGTGGTGGTCCCAGGTGAGGTGCTCCTGTCCGACGCGCAGGACGCGGTCGGGGGCCTGGAGGGCGAGGTGGACGTTGAGTCCGGGGCGGGTGCCGATCACCACGTCGGCGTCGGTGTACGCGAGGCACCTGGCGATGCGTTCGTCGGTGAGCCGGCTGTACTGGCCGTGGCGCTGCTCGGCGGCGGGGAAGACCCGGGCCGGTTCCTTGTGCAGCGGGTCGTCGCGTTCGGTGCGCAGGTCCACCAGGGGCCGCACCCGGACCCGGGGGTCCAGGGTGAGGGGTGGGTTGTCACGGTTGCGCAGCACGGAGACGATCTCCACGTCGTGCCGCTCGGCGAGGGCCCCGGCCAGATTGAAGGTCGTGGTGATCGTCCCTCCGATTCCGTACGCGTTGTGCAGAAGGAAAGAGATCTTCATATTGGTTCAGACCTCGGTGACGCGCCGTTGGTTGCGCGACGTTACCAGTTCGCCGCTTGCGGGCGTCGGCGCTGCCGGGGCGGGTGCCGCGCCGGGCGGCGGGCGCGAAACGGCGGCGCGTTTCGGTGCGGTCAGCAGAGCACGGCGAGGTCGCGGGGGCGGACGCGCACGGTGACGGGCAGGGTGGCCTCCACCTCGCCGTCGGCGCCGTAGGGCAGGGGCCGGCCGGCCTCGATGCGCACTTCCCGGCCGCGTACGACGCTCACCTCGGGGCGGCGCACATGGGTGCCGGTCTTGAGGTCGTTCATGAGGGCGAAGAAGAGGGTGCGGGGTGCCTCGCGGACGAACACGACGTCGAGGAGGCCGTCGTCGATCTCGGCGCCGGGCGCGATGACCCGGCCGGAGCCGTAGTAGCGGGAGTTGGCGGCGACGACGGTGAAGCCCCGGTATTCGTGGGGCACTTCGTCGACGGTGACGCGGAAGTCGGCCGGACGCCATCCGGCCACGGCACGCAGGCCGCCCGCGTAGTACGAGGCCGGACCCCGCAGCAGCCGGGCGTGGTTGGCGTACCGGTTGGCGAGGGCGTCCACTCCGGCGTACACGCTGCCGAGGACGACGGTGCGGGGGTGGACGGCCGACTCGACCTCGATGGTGTCGACGTTCCGGGGCTCGGCGTGCAGCAGGACCTCCGCGAGGGCGGCGGGGTCGGCGGGCTGGCCGAGGGCGCGGACGAAGTCGTTGCCGCGTCCGGAGGGGATGAGGCCGAGGAGGGCGCCGGTGCCGCTGAGGGCGCCGCCTATCGCGCCCGCCATGCCGTCGCCGCCGACGGCGAGGACGACACGGCCCGACTCCCCCGCCTCGCGGGCGAGTTCGCGGGCATGGTCGAGGTCGTGGCTGTACTCGGTCTCCAGTGCGGCGCCCGCGTCGCGGAGCAGGCGGCCGACCGCGAGGAGGGTGGCGGCCCCGGTGGAGCCGCCCGCGGTCGGGTTGACCACGGCGGTGAACTGGCGCATCGGTGTGCCTCCGGGGCGGGGTGGGTGTCGGCGGGGCCGGTCAGTCGGCGGGGAGCAGGACGCCGGGGTTGAGCAGGCCGTCCGGGTCGAGGCGGTGCTTGACGGCGCGCAGGGCGTCGACGGCGAGCGGGCCTGCCTCGCGCACGTACCAGTCGCGGTGGTCGGTGCCGACCCCGTGGTGGTGGGAGATGGTGCCCCCGGCGGCGAGGATCGCCTCGTTGGCGGCGTGCTTGGCGGGGGTCCAGTGGGCCACCGGGTCCTCGCCCTGGGCGCTGACGACGGTGAAGTAGAGGGAGGCGCCGTTCTCGTAGACGTGCGAGACGTGGCACATGACCAGGGGCGGGGTGCCCGCGCCGGTGAGGGTGTCGGTGAGCGCGGTGCGCACGGCGGCGTACAGCTCGGGGACGCGGGACCAGAACGCGGCGGTCTCCAGGGTCTCGGCGAAGGCTCCGGCGTCGAGGAGGGCATCGCGCAGATAGGGCGCCGAGTAGCGGCCGTGGGCCCAGCGTTCGCCGGGTTCGGCGCCCGCGAAGGTGCCGCCGGAGTCGCGCAGGACGGCGGCGGCGCGCTCGCGGCGGAACGCGACGTCCTCCTCGGTGCCCTCGTACCCGGTGACGGCGAGACACCCCTGGTCCGAGGCGGCGCCGATGCGGTCGGGCTGGGCGAGACCGATCAGGGTCTCGGTCTCGTCGGACAGGCGCAGCACGGTGGGCCGGGGTCCGTCCTGGGCGAGGCGGCGCAGTGCGACGGTGCCCTCCTCAAAGGACGCGAACCGCCATGCCTCGTACACGCGTCGCTCGGGCAGCGGGCGGATCCGCACCGTCACGGAGGTGATGACGCCGAAGGCGCCCTCGGAGCCGAGGACGAGCTGGCGCAGGTCGGGTCCGGCGGCCGAGCGCGGCGCGCGGCCCGTCTCGATCGTACCCTCGGGGGTGGCGAGGGTGAGGCCGAGGACCATCTCGTCGAAGCGCCCGTATCCGGCGGACGCCTGGCCGCTGGAGCGGGCGGCGGCGAACCCGCCGACGGTGGCCCACTCGTAGGACTGCGGGAAGTGGCCGAGGGTGAAACCGCGCTCGGCGAGCAGGGCTTCGGCCTCGGGACCGCGCAGTCCCGGCTGGAGGACGGCGGTACGGGAGACGGGGTCGAGGTCGAGCAGACCGGCCATGCGGCGCAGGTCGAGGGCGACGAACTCCCTCTGCCGCGGGGCGAGTCCGCCGACGACGCTGGTGCCGCCGCCGAACGGCACGACGGCGAGCCGGTGCGCGGCGCAGACCCGCAGCACGGCGAGGACCTGCTCGTGGGAGCCGGGCAGGACGACGGCGTGCGGTACGTCCGCGAGGTCGCCCGCGCGCAGGCGCAGCAGGTCGGGGGTGGACTTGCCGCGGGTGTGCCGGATGCGGGACTCGGCGTCGGTGCGCACGTGTTCGGAGCCGCCGACGACGTCGGCGAGGGCGCGCAGCGCGGCCGGGTCGGCCGGGGTGCCTGGCAGGTCGAGGTCGGTGAGGGTGAGCGGGGCGGTGGTGCGCGGCCGGACGCCGAGCAGGTCGCGCAGCAGACCGGTCACGTTCTCGGGCAGCGGTGCCGCCTTGGCCGGGTCGCCCCAGCCGTTCCACAGCATGTCCATCGAACGGTCGTCCTCACCAACTCGGTTCACACGGAAGGCGGTTCACCCGGTGGTTCGGCCGGCTCCGGGTCCGCCGGGCCCCTCGGGGCGTTACACTGTGACACATGACGTCCATCCGTCACAACCATACGGACGCCGACCCCGTGCTCGACGCGGTGCGCGACTGCGTCCTGGCCGTCGGCGTGCGCCGCACCACCCTCGCCGACGTGGCCCGCCGCGCCGGGGTCTCCCGGATGACGCTCTACCGGCGCTGGCCCGATCTGCGTTCCCTGGTGGGCGACTTGATGACCCGCGAATGGCTCGCGGTCGCCACTCGCGTTCTCCCCGAGGAGCGGGCGGGCACCGCCGCGCGGGAGCGGATCGTGGACGGACTGGTCACCGGGGTGGCCGAGTTCCGTGCCCATCCCCTCTTCCGCAAGATCGTCGACGTCGATCCCGAGCTGCTGCTCCCCTATGTGCTGGACCGGCGCGGCGCGAGCCAGCAGGCGCTGCTCGCCCTGCTCGCGGAGGCGCTGCGCGCGGGCCACATGGACGGCTCGGTGCGCGTGGGCCATCCCGAACGGCAGGCGCGCGCACTGCTGTTGACCGTGCAGTCCTTCGCCCTGTCGTTGCGCACCATGACCGACGAGGACGACCCCGAGCTGGACTCCGCGGCCCTGCTCGGCGAACTGCGCATCCTTCTGGAGAGGACCCTCACGCCATGAGCCGTACGGACGCCTCCGCCGGGGCCACGCCCGGATCGTCCCTCGACGCCGCCCGGCGCACCCGTGAACTCGCCTCGGCCACCGACGGATCGACGGCCGACGTGCTGGTGGTCGGGCTCGGCGCCACGGGCGCCGGGGTCGCCCTGGACGCCGCCGCGCGCGGTCTGAGCGTGGTCGCGATCGACGCGCACGACCTGGCCTTCGGCACCTCCCGCTGGAGCTCCAAGCTGATCCACGGCGGGCTGCGCTATCTGGCCGCCGGGCAGTTCGACGTGGCGCACGAGAGCGCGGTGGAGCGCGGGGTGCTGATGACCCGCACGGCACCGCATCTGGTGGCGGCCCAGCCCTTCGTGCTGCCGCTGACCCCGCTGGTCTCGCGCGGCCAGGCGTCGCTGGCGTGGGCCGGGTTCCGCGCCGGTGACATGCTGCGCCTCGCCGCCCGCACCCCGCGTCAGGTACTGCCCGTGCCGCGCCGGCTCGCCGCCGCCGAGGCCCGGCTGCTGGCCCCGGCGGTGCGCACCGAGGGGCTGCGCGGCGGGCTGCTCTCCTGGGACGGCAAGGTGACCGACGACGCCCGTCTGGTCACCGCGCTCGCCCGCACCGCAGCGGCGCACGGCGCCCGGATCCTCACCCGCGTCCGCGCGCTGCGCCTGGAGTCCGGGGGTGCCCGGTTCCGCGACGAACTCACCGGTGAGGAAGGGGAGATCAGGGCGCGGGCCGTCGTCAACGCGACCGGCGTGTGGGCGGGCGGGCTGGTCGAGGGCCTGCGCGTACGGCCGTCCCGGGGCACCCATCTGGTCCTGCGCTCACGGCGGCTGGGCGCCCTCCCGGCCGGGCTGCACATTCCGGTCCCCGGCGAGACCAACCGGTTCGTCCTGGTCCTCCCGCAGGGCGACGGCCGTACCTACGTCGGGCTGACCGACGAGCCGGTGGAGGGCGAGATCCCCGACGAGCCCGAGGTGCCGGAGACCGACATCGGCTTCCTCCTCGACGTGCTTGGCTCGGTCCTCGACACACCGGTGCGCCGGGACGAGGTGGACGGCGCCTTCGCCGGACTGCGCCCGCTCCTCGACACCTCGGCGCCCGGGTCGGCCGGGGAGCGGACCTCCGACATCTCGCGCAGGCACGCCGTGCTCACCTCGGGCGAGGGTGTGGTCACCGTGGTGGGCGGCAAGCTGACGACGTACCGGCGCATGGCCGAGGACGCCGTGGACGCCGCCGTCGCCGCCCACCGGCTCCCGGCCGGGCCCTCCCCCACCGCCGCGCTCCCCCTGGTCGGCGCCGCCGGACCGGCCGCGCTGCGCCGTCTGCCCGCCCCCGGCCGCCTGGTCCGCCGCTACGGCACCGAGGCGGTGGCGGTGCACGCGCTGGCCGAGCGGGACCCTGGCCTGGCCGAGCCGGTGATACCCGGCCACCCGGTCACCCGCGCCGAACTCCTGTGGGCGGTGCGCCACGAGGCCGCCCTCGTGCCCTCCGACCTCCTCGACCGGCGCACCCGGATCGGTGTCGTCCCGCACGACCGGGCCGAGGCGCTGGAGGCGGCGCGGGAGATGCTGGCGCGGGGGTAGGGGTTTCGCCGCAGCGGTCCGGGGGGAGTCGGGGCGGATGGTGTCTCCCGGACCGAAACAGGCACGTCCCGCCCCGCACGAGGCCCCCGGCACCCCCGGGCGGCCCGCTCTGCTGCGCTTCGACGGCTGGATCACCGGCATCGGCACGGCCTTGGGCACCCGGCTGGTCCTCGGCCACTGGCCGCGCTCGCCGTTCGGGCCGTTCAGCGACGTGATGGTGGAGACCGCCGAGGGCCACCGGGTACTGCTGGCCCCGACCCGCCGGACGGCGGACTTCATCGCCGGGACGTACGGCTTCGACGAGGTCAGGGTCGTCCCCGTGGGGGTGCGGACCGACGGCGCCCACTGGAGCGTGGACGCCGGTCCGCTGCTCGCCCTGCGTTTCACGGTGGGCCGACGCGGTCCGCTGGGGCTGCTGCTGCGGGCCGTGCCGGGACGGGTGGCGGCCAGTACGGCGTGCGCCACGGTGTTCGACCCGTTCGCCCGGCTGCTGGGCCTGCGCACCCGCGGTTCGGCGGGCCACGGCCGCTACGAGTGGTACGGCGCCCGGGATCTGCGCCGGGTCACCGCGGGGACGGCCGTGTACGAGGGGCGTGACCTCGGTGCCGTGGGCCCGGTCGTGCCGCCGGTGCTGTTCGGCTTCGGCTCGACGCCGCGCGGGCCGAGCCAGGCGCGGGTGACGACGACGGTACGGGTGCCGGCGGGTCAGCGGTTCTGAGCCTCCGCGGTGCTCCCGGCCGCTCCGCCGGCCTCCGCCTCGTACCGGTCCAGCCCGGTCAGCAGCCCCCGCAGGAACTCCCTGGCCGCGTGCACGTCCTCGCCCGGGATCTCGCCGAACACCGCACGGTGCGCGGTGGCGGCGCGCACGGTGACCCGGCCCAGCGCCTCGGCGCCCGCGCCGGTGAGGACCAGGAGCGGCGAACCCCGGTGGTCCGGGTTGGGCTCGAAGGCCGCGAGGTCCCGCTCCACCAGGTCGCCCGCGACCCGCTGGACGTTCTGGCGGCTCACCCCGAGCCGTCGCGCCGCCTGCGGAACGGTCAGCGGGCTCTCCGCCACCACGCTCATCACCTGCCACCTGGCCTGGGTGAGCCCCTCGGCTGCCGCGGTCCGCTCCCCCAGCCGCCGCAGCGCCCCCGCCGCCTCGTACAGGTCCGCGACCAGCAGCGCCGCCTCGTCACTCATGCCCAGCCTCCCGGCCCGCCCGTCCGCTCTCCGTACCGCAACAGACTGCCACATCCGCAGCACCGGGCCATTTTGACAACATGTTGCCATGGTGGCAACGTGACACCCATGACCCCACACACCGCGGTCCCGACCCTCGAGGCAGCCCTCGAACACGGCGCCTCCGTCCGTCCCCGGGCAGGGGGATTCCCGTACCTCGCCGAGGCCCTGCGCCGGGCGGGGACCACCCGCTGCACGATGACCGTCCCGTCCGGGTCGATGCTCTACCTCACGGACGCCGGACCCGTCGCCCTCCAGGGCGAGCCGCTGATCACCGGCATGACCGACGTGCCGCCGTTCGACCGGGCGGCCCTGCTCGGCGCGCTCCGCGCCGACCAGGCGGGCGAGACGTCGTTCCCCGAGTTCGTGCGCGGCTGCTGGGAGGCGGGGGTCGTCCGGTACGACGTGGACCTCACGGCACGCACCTGCGTCTACCAGGGGGCCGGGGGCGAGACGTACACCGAGACGTACCCGGCGGTCGCCCTCCAGGAGCCTGACGCCCACGTCCCTTGAGGGACCGTCACAGCGCCTCTCGCGGCCGGCGCCCCACCCGGATGCCCACCGCCGCGACCAGCACGATCGCGCACGCGGTGAACACGATGCCCGCCTCGCGCACGCCGAGTGCCACGGCGAGGGCGCCCACGCCGACGACGGGCAGGGAGATGCCCAGGTAGGCGATCACGAAGAAGGCCGAGATGGTGGCGCCCCGGTGGTCCGGGGGTGCCGCCGCGCCGACCGCCGCGAGGCCCGCGCGGAACGCCATCCCCTGTCCGATCCCGCCCGCCACCGCCCCGGCGAGCAGGACCGGCAGCGACTCGGTCAGCAGCGAGACGCCGACCAGCACGAGGCCCGCGGCGAGCACCGCGCAGCCGGTCGGGAGCGCGGCGCGCGGGCCGAGGCGTCCCATGAGGACCTGGCCGAGGGTCGAGGCGCAGAACACGCAGAACACGACGGCGCCGGTCACGGCGAGATTGTGCTCGCCCAGGGTTTCGGCGAGGAAGGCGGGGGCGACCGCCGTGAAGAGGCCGAGCAGGGAGAACCCGGCGAACGCGGCCAGCGCGCTCGGCCCGAACACCCCGCGCACCTGCGGCGGGATCGTCATGCCCTGGGGGCGCGGCGGACGGCGCCGCCCCTCGTGGTGGACCGTCTCGGGCAGCAGGGCGGTGACGGCGGCCGCGACGGTCAGCAGTCCGAGGTGCACGAGGAAGGGCAGGCTCAGCGGGCGGGGCGCGTACTGCGCGAGGAAGCCGGAGAGCAGCGGGCCGAGGCCCAGTCCGCCCATGTTGGCGGCGGTGGCCGCGAGTGCGGCGCGCCCCCGCCGCCCGGCCGGTGCCAGGTCGAGGACGGCCGCCGTGCCCGTGCCGCTGAGCAGCCCCGCCGAGAAGCCGGACAGCACCCGGCCGACGTAGAGCAACGGCAGCCCCTGTTCGAGGAGGAAACAGACCGCGCTGAGCGCCGAGAGCCCCAGGGCGCCGCCCAGCACCGGGCGGCGGCCCAGGACGTCGGAGGCGCCGCCCGCGACGAGCAGCGCGGCGATGACGCCGACGGCGTAGACGGCGAACACCACCGTGACGATCAGCTCGGAGAACCCGATCTGCTGCCGGTAGAGCCCGTACAGCGGCGTGGGGAGCGTGGTGCCCATCATGCCCACGGCGAAGACGCCCGCGGCGGCCGCGTAGCCCGGCCGCCGGCGCCGGCGGGCGGGCTCGGTGTCGGAGTCGATCACGCTCCACCATAGGCACGGGCGCCCCGCGCGGGACCGGCGCGAATACGCCGGACGTGCGGCATGCGCGGGGCGTGCTCAGTGCTCCGGACGCGCCGGGCTCAGAGCCGCGCGCCCCCGTCGACCCGCAGGATCGTGCCGCTGACGTACGACGCCCGGTCGCTGAGCAGCCAGGCCGCGGCCTCGGCGATCTCCTCGGGTGCGGCCATGCGGCCCAGCGGGGTGTGCGCCGCGAGCCGCTCCAGCAGACCCGGCGACTCCGCCTCCCACTCCCGGATCATCTCGGTGAGGGTGCCGCCCGGGGCGATGGCGTTGACGCGGATGCCCTCGGGTCCGTAGGTGACGGCGGCCGACTCGGTGAGGCTGTTCAGGGCGCGCTTCATCGCGCCGTAGACCGGCAGTTCGGGGTTGGCGCCGTGGCTGCCGACGGAGGAGGTGTTGACGATGGCGCCGCTCCCGGCGGTGGCCCGGATCGCCGCCACCTCGGCGGCCATGGCGAGCCACTGGCCCTTGAGGTTGACGGCGTAGAGGCGGTCGAAGTCGTCCTCGGGTGCCCGGTCCAGCGGGCCGGGCTGCTGGCCGGACGCGCCGTTGTTGAAGGCGACGTCCAGGCGGCCGTAGGTGTCGACGGCGTGCTGGACGGCGGCGCGCACCGAGTCGGCGTCGGCGAGGTCGCACACGGTGTAGGCGGCGGTGCCGCCGTCGGCCGTGATCTCCTCGGTCACCGCCTTCAACTGGTCCTCGGTACGCGCGGCGAGCAGCACCCGGGCGCCCTCACGGGCGAACAGCCGCGCCGCGGCGGCGCCGATGCCGCGTCCGGCCCCGGTGACGAAGGCGACCTTGCCGGCCAGCAGGCCGAGGGAAGTGGTGGTGTCGGTCATGTCTCCGAGCCTGCGCCGTCTCGCGGAACCCAGCCAGGTATCACCGGTACCTGGCTGGATCTCGGCCGGTGCCCCACCGCGCGCGGCGGGACGGCGGAATACTGGACGGCGTGGACAGAGGAGAACTGGCCGGGTTCCTGCGCGGCAGGCGGGAGCGGATCGGGCCCGCCGAGGTGGGGCTGCCCGCCGGGGCGCGGCGGCGGACGCCGGGGCTGCGGCGCGAGGAGGTCGCCGAGCTGGCGTTCATCTCGACGGAGTACTACACGCGACTGGAGCAGGCCCGGGCCCCGCGACCCTCGCGGGAGGTGCTGGCGGGGCTCGCGCGGGCGCTGCGCCTGTCCGACGCCGAGCGCGACCACCTCCACCACCTCGCGGGCACGCCCCCGGGCCCGCCGCCCGGACCGTCGCGCGAGGTGCCGCGGGGCGTCCTCGACCTGATCCACCGGCTGCCCGGCTCGGCCGCGTTCGTGACCTCGGCGACGTACGAGGTCCTCGCCTGGAACGCGTTGACGGCGGCTCTGATGGAGGACTTCTCCGCCGTGCCTCCGCGCGAGCGCAATCTCCTACGGCGCGCCTTCCTCGGGCCGGCCCCGCGGGACGGGCGGTTGTACGGCGTGTCCGACGTGAACGAGTTCGCGCGGTCCGCCGTCCGGGCCTGCGCTCCGCCGCCGCGCGCTACCCCGATTCCCCCGAGGTGACCGCGCTGGTCGAGGAACTCCTCGGCGCGAGCCCGGATTTCGCCCGTCTGTGGGCCGCGCACGACGTGGCGGCCGGGCAGACCCTGCGCAAGACCTTCCACCACCCGGCGATCGGCCCGGTGACCGTCAACTGCGACACCCTGCACCTGCCCGACCGGGACCAGAACGTCGTCATCTACACCGCCGAGCCGGGCTCACCGTCCGAGGAGGCGCTGCGGCTGCTGGCGGCAGGGCGCCTGGAGGTGTCCGGGTGAGGCGCGCCGCACGGAGCGGCGGTCGTCAGGACCCGGGTGAAATCGGACATGGTTCCGTGACGTCGGTCACAGCCTTCTGCTGACCTACGCGGGTCGCTTAGTAGACGACACCTCGACGACAAATGGGATTTGTCCGTCTTGGTGTAGATGTGGATCATTCCTGACCGCATGGGGTGATCTTCACTCGGTGCCACTCTCCGTTTTCGCGAACGCACAGGGTTTCTGACGACACGGCAGGGGTGGGTCGACCCGCTGACGACGGGTCGACCCACCCCTGTCCGTACGCGCCGACCCCTTCCGTCCTACGAGGCGGGGTAGTACGAGCCGCTCTTTGCGCACCCTGTGAACGCCTCCTAAGAATGGCGTCTCGCAGAGCGTCTTCGCAGTTGAGAAGGCGAAGTCCGCGCAATGGCAGTGAGGTCGTACATGGCAAAGCACCGCAAGCAGCAGCAGTACCGGCGGATGGCGATAGCCGCCGTCGCCGTCGGCGCGGTGGGTGTGCCCTCCGCTGCCATGGCCTGCGTCAAGTGGGGCGACGACAGCGGGTCGCGGGCCGGCTCGGCGCCGTACCGCACGGCTTGGGACCGTCAGCAGGACGCCGCGGACCACGTCACCCGGAGCTGGGACCACGCCCGCCCGCAGGGCCACGAGAGCGGTTCGGCCCCCTCCTCGACGACGCCCGGGACCCCGGCCGCGACGCCCTCCGCCCGGGAGCACCGCGAGCACCGTCGCACCGCTCCCGCCCGCACCCACGCCACGACGCCCCGCCCGAAGGCGACCACCTCGGCGCCGGTGAAGTCCGCCGCCCCGAAGGCCACTCCGACCGCCGTGGAGTCGGCCGCCGGTACCGCGTCCCCGAGCGCGCCCAGGCCCGCCCCGAAGCCGGCGAAGACGACCGCCGCCGCCACCCCCGCCCCGGCCGCCACCGCCTCCGGTGCCGTCGCCCAGATCGTGCAGTTGGTCAACGCCGAGCGCGCGAAGGTCGGTTGCAGCGCCCTGACCGTAAACGCCGAGCTGAACAAGGCCGCGCAGGCGCACAGCGACGACATGGCGGCCCACCAGAACATGTCGCACACCGGCTCCGACGGCTCCGACCCGGGCTCCCGGATCACCGCCGCCGGATACCAGTGGAGCGCGTACGGCGAGAACGTCGCGTACGGCTACTCCACCCCGGCCGAGGTCATGGCGGGCTGGATGGCCAGCCCCGGGCACCGCGAGAACATCCTCAACTGCTCCTACAAGGAGATCGGCGTCGGCCTCGCGCAGCCCGGCAGCTACTGGACCCAGGACTTCGGCACCGCCCGGTAGGGCGGTGTCGCCCTGGTCACATTTCACGCGAACCGGGCCCCGGGGTGGCAGCCGTCACGTCGGGGCCCGGGCGTTTCTGATTGGGTTCGCAGCACCGTGCCCCCCACCACGAAGGCCGCTGCCCATGCTCCACCCGCTCACGCACCTGTACCGCGCCGGAAGGGCGCGGCGTACCACGGCCGCGGGCGCGCTCGCCGCGCTGACGGCCGCGCTGGTGACGGCCGGCACGCTCCCGGCCGCCGCCGCGCCAGGACACGGCTCGGACTTCGCCAAGGCGGTGCACGCCGAGGGCAGGGCCCGGGTCGCCGCCGCCGTCCTCGATCTCGACAACCCCGGTCACGAGCCCGAGGTCCACGGCGACGCCGGCCCGTTCGACACGGCCAGCATCGTCAAGGTGGACATCCTCGCGGCCGCCCTCCTGCGCGCCAGGGACGCCGGTCACGGGCTGAGCGCGGCGGAGCGTGACCAGGCGAAGGCGATGATCGAGCACAGCGACAACGCGGCCGCGAACGCCCTGTGGCGGAGCATCGGGCTCGCCCCCGGTCTGGAGGCGGCCAACAGGCGGCTCGGGCTGACCGAGACGAACGGCGGTTCCGGACCCCGCTGGGGACTGACCCGCACCACGCCGACGGACCAGATCAGGCTGCTGCGCGCGGTGTTCGAGCTCGGTCGCGCCACCCCGCTCGACCCGCCGTCCCGCGCCTACATCCGCTCGCTGATGGGGAACGTCGCCGACGAGCAGTCCTGGGGCGTGTCGGCGGCAGGCGCGCACGAGGCGCTGAAGAACGGCTGGCTCCAGCGGAGCACCACCGGCCTGTGGGACGTCAACAGCGTCGGGCGGATCGACAGCGGCGGACACCGCTACCTCGTCGCGGTCCTCTCGGACGGCAACACGTCCATGAAGGACGGCGTCGCCCTGGTGGAGCGCGCGGCCCGCGCCGCGGTCGCGGGCTGAGCTTCCCCGCGACCGCCGGACGCGGCGTGGCGCGCCGCGCAGCCGTGGCGATTCCCGGCGAGGATGGCCCTCTGGGCGAGCGGCCGGGAGGCGACGGACATGACGGTGAACCGGATCGGGCTGGTCGTCCATGCCGGACGCCCGGCGGCGCTGGCCGCGGCGGATGCCGTGCGCGAGTGGTGCGCCGAGCACGCGGTGGGATGCGCCGACATCGACGTGTGGAACGAGGGCGCGCGGCACAGCGCCCGCGAGGAGGTCGCCGCCGCGCACGACCCGGACCTGATCGTCACCCTGGGTGGCGACGGCACTTTCCTGCGCGGTGCCCGTCTGGCGGCGGAGGACGACGCGCTGATCCTCGGGGTCGACCTCGGGCGCGTCGGGTTCCTGACCGAGGTGCCCGCACCGGCGGTACGCGCCGCCCTGGACGCCGTCCGGGAGGACCGGTTCGACCTGGAGAGCAGGATGCTGCTCACCCTGCGCGCCTCCTGCCGCCTGGAGGTCCCCAAGCACATGGAGGAGCTGGTGGGCCACGGGCGCGGTCCGCTGCTCCCGCCGCCGAGGGTGCGCGGTGAGTGCGAGCGAGGCGACGACTGGGGTGTCGCGCTGAACGTCACCGCGCTGAACGACGTGGTCGTGGAGCGGCTGACCAGGGACCGCCAGGTGTCGGTGGGCGTGTACATCGCCGGACAGCTCCTCGCGTCGTACTCCGCCGACGCGCTCATGGTGGCCACGCCCACGGGCTCGACGGCGTACAGCTTCGCGGCCGGGGGTCCGGTCGTCTCGCCGCGCGCGGAGGGGCTGCTGTTCACACCGGTCGCACCGCACATGGCGTTCAACCGCTCGGTGCTGGCCGCCCCCGACGAGCCGATCGCGCTGCGGATCCTGGACCGCTCGGGTCCGGCGGCCGTGAGCATCGACGGCCAGGTGCGCGGGGTGCTCAACCCCGGCGACTGGATCGGGGTGTACGCCGCTTCCCGCAGACTGCGGGTGGTGCGGCTCGGGCCGATGGACTTCTACGGGCGGCTGCGTGAGCGCATGAACCTCACCGACGCGCCCGCCGCGGTGGCCGACGGCGCCGCCGCTCCGCTGTGGCCCGTGCGCACGCCGCCGCCGGGCGATCTCGCCCACCTCGCCCTGCCCTCCGGTCCCGAGGACCGCATGTCGCGGGAGTCCTGACAGCCGGTCGCGTGCCCGGCGGGAGAATTTCCTGCCGGGCGGGAGAATGTGCGCGGTTCGGGGGCACCCGCAAAGACAGGAACTCCCTCACCGCAGGAGGCGGGCCATGATCCTCATCGGCGTCATCTTGCTCATCATCGGCTTTCTCACCGGGATCTCGATCCTGTGGACCATCGGCATCATCCTGGCGGTGATCGGTGCCGTGCTGTGGATCCTGGGTGCCACCGGTCACGCGATCGCCGGCCGCCGTCACTACTGGTGACTCCCGGGCCGGGCGCATCCGGCGTGCGCGATCCGAGGGGCTGAGGCAGGCTACGGGTCAGAGTTCGCACCGCCCGGACCGACCGGAAACTTCGGGAGTGACGCGCCATGCCCTTCGACTCCACGTCCGCGCCGGATGCCGCGCCCGCCTCTCCCCCGCCCCCGCCGCCGGTACGGCCGTGGACCGTCGAGGATCTCCCCGCACTGGACCCCGACCCGTTCTTCGACCAGCTGCTGCGGGACGAACCGATCACCCGCATCAGCCTGCCGTACGGCGACGGGTACGCCTGGCTGGTGACCCGGTACGAGGACGTCCGCGCGGTCACCTCCGACCCCCGCTTCTCCCGAGCGGAGCTGGTGGGACGCAGGGTGACCAGCATGACGCCCCAGGCGGTCGCCTCCCAGACGGCCGGGCTCCAGTACGTCGACCCGCCGCGGCACACGGTGCTGCGGCGGGTCGTCGCGCGTGCGTTCACCGCGCGGAGCATGGTGCGGCTGCGCCCCGTGGCGGAGCGCATCGCCCACCGCGCGCTGGACGGCATGGAGCAGGCCGGTCCGCCCGGCGACCTCATGGAGCATCTGTACACGCCCTTCCCCATCGCCGTGGTCTGCGCGTTCCTGGGCGCCGACGAGGACGACTGGCGCGCCTGGGCGGGCCACTCGGAGGCGCTGCTGTCCACGGCGGCCGCCGGAGAGGACCGCAACAAGCAGGCCCGGGCGACGACCCGCGGCCGAGTGGCGGACCTGCTGAGCCGCCGCCGCGAGGAGCCGCGCGAGGACCTCGCCGGGGTGCTGGCGGCCGCCGCCGCGTCCGGTGAGATCACCGACGACGAGGCGATCTCGCTCGCCATGGCGGTGTACGTCAGCGGCGGTCACGCGGTGCGCAACAACAGCGGCTCGATGATGTACGCGCTGCTCACCCATCCGGAGCAGTTCGCGCGGCTGCGGCGCGAGCCGGAGCTGCTGCCGAGGGCGGTCGAGGAACTCTTCCGCTTCGTCCCGCACCGCAACGGCGTGGGCATCCCCCGCGTCGCGACCGAGGACGTGGAGATCGGCGGCCATGTGATCCGCAAGGGCGAGGCCGTCTACAACGCCTATGTCGCGGCCAACCGGGACCCCGAGGTGTTTCCCGACCCGGACGCGCTCGACTTCGACCGCACCGGCCCCGCGCACGTCGCCTTCGGCCACGGGCCGCACTTCTGTCTGGCCGCGCTGATGGCCCGCATGGAGGCGGAGGTGCTGATCGCCTCCGTGATGGAACGCTTTCCCCGGCTGCGACTGGCGGTCCCGCCCGGGGAGGTCGAGTTCCAGCGCGACGGTCTGATCCGTGGGCCGAGGACGCTGCCGGTCGCTTGGTAGGTCAGTTGTTCGCCGGACCGCGAACGGGGCGCAATGGGTGACTGAGTTCGCAGATGCGCACATACCAGGCATCCGAGCCGGGCAACGATGCTCTGCTGTAAGGCCATTCAGGCTCACGACCGCCCACACAAGTGATTGCAGTCGAGAATTGTCAGGGAATTGTGCGCCGAGGATCACACTCCCGCGAGCACCCCGAACCGGGCGTCGGTGAACGCCGGACGCCGCACGACGGTAGGTTGATCTCCATGAGCGACAACGTTTACTTCGACATCAACATCGACGACAAGCCGGCCGGCCGGATCGTCTTCCGTCTCTACGACGACGTGGTCCCCAAGACCGCCAAGAACTTCCGCGAGCTGGCCACCGGGGAGCACGGCTTCGGTTACGCCGGTTCGCCGTTCCACCGCGTCATCCCGCAGTTCATGCTGCAGGGCGGCGACTTCACCAACGGCAACGGCACCGGCGGCAAGAGCATCTACGGCGAGAAGTTCGCGGACGAGAACTTCTCCCGCAAGCACGACCGCCCGTACCTGCTGAGCATGGCGAACGCCGGCCCGAACACCAACGGCTCGCAGTTCTTCATCACCACGGTCGTCACCCCGTGGCTCGACGGCAAGCACGTCGTCTTCGGCGAGGTCGTCGAGGGCCAGGACATCGTGGACAAGATCGAGTCCTTCGGCAGCGACAGCGGTGCCACCCGGGGCAAGATCACCGTCGCCGAGAGCGGCACGGTCTGACGGCACCCGCCGACCCACCCGCGCCGTGCCCCCGCTCCGGGGGCACGGCGACGCCGGGTTCACGGAGCACGCCACACCATCACGTCGGTGTCCGGCCCCCAGTCCGAGAACCAGCCCTGCGGCGACCGCCCCCGCAGGACGCCCCGCAACTCCGCCTCGAACGCGGCCACTCGGCGCCCGAACAGACGCGGCGCCGACGAGGACAACGAGAACACCCAGGCGACGACGTCGTCCTCGCCCCGCGTCAACTCCCCGGCGCCTTGGACGACATACCGCTCGGGCCCCTGAAACCCGGCCCACCGGAGGACCGCGCTCTCCCCGCCGGGCGTTCCACGCGGCAACACCCCACGCCCCGCGCGCCGTACAGGCCCGAGGTACTCCTTCACCAGCCGGGCGATGCCCTCGTACGGGACACGCGGCCACCCCGTCTCCCCGCCGCCACCGCCGCCCTTGACCTCCGCGACGTGCACCAGCGCGCCGCCGGCCCGGAGCAGGTCCCTGACCGTCGCCGCGACCCGGGGCCGGTCCAACCAGTGGAACGACTGCCCGAAGGCCGCCACGTCGAAGGCGCCGAGCCCGCCCGGGAGTTCCTCGGCCCGCGCCCGCACCCACACCGTCCTGTCGGCCGTGCCCGCCGCGAGGGACAGACGCCGCGCCTCCGCGATCATCCCCGGGTCGGGGTCCACACCGACCGCCTCCGCGAACAGGTGCGCAAAGCGCAGGGTCAGCGTGCCGGGGCCGCATCCCACGTCCAGCAGGCGGCCGGTGCCGTCCAGGCGCAGCGCGCGGGCCAGGACGGGTGCCAGATCGGGGGCGTAGGGCAGCCGTCCGCGCTTGTAGTGCGCGGCCGTTCCCTCGAACAGCGTCTCGTCCCACGTCCAGTCGTCGGCCATGGCTCACCTCACCGTGATCGTAGGCTAAGCTTGATCCTGAGCGAGGCACCCAAACGCAAGTGCGGGTGACACGCCGTGCGTTGGTGGTCCAAGGAAAGACGTCCCGCTTCCTGCGGGGAGATGCAGGTGCAAGGCCTGCCCGGCGCTCCATCGAGAACCCCGTCCCCGGAAGTCAGGGGCGGGGTTCTTTCGTGGGCGGGCGGGAGGTCAGACAGGGCAGGAGCAGGGTCCAGAAGCGGTCCATCCGCTCGCGGGAGAGCCAGTCCCGGTCCCGGCTGCCCAGCACCTCGAACCCGGCGGTCGCCGCGACGACCGCGACCACGGCGCCCTCGGACGAGACCCCGTCCGCCAGTTCGCCCGCCGCCTCGGCCCGGCCGACCGTCTCGCGCACCCACGCCTGCCACCAGTCGAGCAGACCGGCCCGGTGCCGCCGGGCGGGGTCGCCGCTGAGCCGGAAGCCCGCCGAGGTCACGGGGTCGGCGGCGAGCGTGACCGCGAGCTGCCGCGTGGCGCTGACGAGCGCCCCGAGCGCGCTGCCCTCGGCGCGCCCGCAGCGCCCGGCCAGTTCCCGCACCGTGCGGGCCGCGACCCGCTCGACCTCGCCGGCCAGCGCGTCCTTGTCCGGGAAGTGGAAGTGCAGGGCGCCCGTGCTCACCCCGGCCCGCGCGCTGATCGCGGGTAACGAGGCACGGGCGTATCCGTCGGCGGCGAAGAGCTCCGCCGCCGCGCGGACGAGGGCCTGCCGGGTACGGACGGCCCGCTCCTGCTTGACCATGGCGCTCCCCCTTCAGAGCCCCGCTGCGGGAACGAGCCCGCGCCCCACGCCGGTCAGGCGTCCGAGGGCCGCAGCAGCACGGGCAGCGAACGGTATCCGTTGAGCATGAAGGTCGGCAGCGGCTGCAACTCCTCGGGCGCGCAGGCCAGTCGTACGTCCGGGAAGAGCCCGAAGAGCCTGCCGAGCGCGGAGGCCGCCTCGATCTCGCCGAGCGGGGCACCGAGGCAGCGGTGCGGCCCGTGCCCGAAGCCGAGGATGTCGCGCCGGGTGCGCAGCACGTCGAAGCGGCTCGCGTCCGGCCCGTGCCGGTCGGTCTCGTGCCCGCCCGCCGCGAAGTCGACGAGGATGCAGTCGCCCTTGCGGATGGTCACGCCGTCCAGGTCGATGTCCTCGACGGCGAACCTCAGCGGCGAGTACGCGCCGGGCGTGTGCACCCGCATCGCCTCGGAGACGACGTCGGCCCAGGTCGCCCGCCCCTCCCGGACGTGCTCCAGCTGCTCGGGGTGGGTGAGCAGCGCGCCGGCCGCGTTGGTGATGAGGGTGGCGGTGGTGTCCTGGCCCGCGGCGATGAACATGAAGAGGGAGCCGAGCAGTTCCTCCTCGGTGAGCCGGTCGCCGTTGTCACGGGCGGCGATCAGCGAGCTGGTGAGGTCGTCCCCGGGCTGCTCCCGCTTGACCGCCACGAGCCTGGCGAGGAGCCCGAACGCCTGGAGCCGGGCGGCCTCCATCTCGGCGGCCGGGGTCGTGGAGCTGAACACGGTGCTGAGCGCGTCCGAGAGCGCGTCGGTCTCGGCGCCGCGCGGCACACCGAACAGCTCGCAGATGACGCGCAGCGGCAGCACCTCGGCGTAGTCGGTGCGCAGGTCGACCGGGGTGCCGGGGGCCACGGCGGCGAGGGAGCCGAGGAGTTCGGCGGAGAGTTCCTCGACGCGGGGGCGCAGCGCCTCGGAGCGGCGCAGGGTGAAGGCGCCCGCGACGAGCCTGCGCAGCCGGGAGTGGTGCTCCCCGTAGGCGAAGAGCATGTTCTCGTTGGCCACCCAGGGGTACAGCGGCCAGTCCTCGGTGATCTTCCCCTCGACGAAGGCGGGCCAGTGCAGCCGGGCGCTGCGGGAGACGCGCGGGTCGGCCAGCAGCCGTTCCACGTACGTCTGCCGCACGACCGCCCAGGCGATCACGCCGCCGGGCAGTTCGACGGGGACGGCGGGGCCCTGTCCGCGCAGGTGGGCGGCCTCGCCCTGGTGGTCGCGGCCGGTGATGTCCAAGACGTAGGGGCAGGCGGTCGTCTCCATCGGTGTCCTCCCTGGTTCGGTCCTGCGCTCACGTGGTCGTGCTGCGGTGCCGGTCGGCGGGAGGCTCCCGGCTTCCGGGCGGGTCCGTGGGTCGAGGGGTGTGCGGGCCGTCCGGGGTGTGCGGACCCGGCCGGGCCGCCGTCCGGTCACCGGTCGGTGGCGGCGGGCGGGCGGCGACCGTCGACCGGGGCCCGTTACCGGTCGGGGCGGTCCGGGCATCGGCAGGGTGGCGGTCCGGTCCCCGCCCTCCCCACCGCCCCCGGCGCTCAGCCGGTGACGCCGGGCTCCTCGGCGTCCCGGCGCAGGGCCAGGGCCTCGGCGTGGACGCGCTCGCCACGGTCCATGCCCATGTCGAGGCGGACGAGCACGGCGGGGACGGCGATGCTGGTCATCAGATGCCGGTAGAGGTCGACCACGCGTTCCATGAGGTCCGAGTGGTCGTTCATGATCTTGGAGAGCACCTGGGCGCCGGTGAAGGCGGCGACGAACGCCTTGGCGGCGGCCTCGACGTCGACGTGCGGCAGGAGTTCGCCGCTCGCCTTCGCCCGGGCCAGGAGCTTGGCGTTGTGGTCGATCCAGGAGGCCATGGGCACCCGCCGGTCCAAACCGTCCTGGGGCGAGCCCTGGTCCACGGTGAGCCGGACGCTGCCGCGCACCAGCGGATCGCCCTGGCCGAGCAGATGGGCGAGGAGGAAACCCGCGTCCAGCCCTTCCTGGAGGACCAGTTCACGCGGCGGAGTCTCCGGTACGGAGGTGAGCTGGTCGGTGAGGACGGCCTGGGCGAGCTGTTCCTTGGAGGCGAAGTGGAAGTAGAGGGCGCCCTTGGTGACCTTGGCGCGCTGGAGGATCTCGGAGATCGTCGCGGCCTCGTACCCCACGTCGGCGAACACGTCGGCGGCTGCCACCAGGATGTTGCGCCTTGTCCTGATCGCACGTTCCTGCAGCGCCACGGCACACCCTCCGCACTGGCTTCACGGCCCGGTCGGTGACGGAAAGAGACCGGCGGGTACGCATCCTGCCACCCGGCAACTCGCCCTTTCAAGCGTGCGCTCGCCCTCACGTACGAGCGCCGGGGACCCTCACCGCCGGTCACGATAAGACGTGCCGCCCGGTATCACAACGCCTTCGGGGCGACCCGGCGTGCCGTGCGGGGGGTGTCGCATCCCCGTAAAACCCGTTCAGTTTCGGTCAGTTGTCCACTCTGAAGCGCCCACATTACGCAACCGTGCGGTGACCGATTGACAGAGTCTTTGCTTGATAAGCAAACCGGAAGGTCCGTATCTTCTGACACTGCGCATCCCTTCCTGCCGGATCTGCGACCACGGGAGCGGGCTCATGACTCTTCTGACACCTCAGGCAGAACTCCCCTCGGCACCCGGGAGCGACGACGAGCACCACAAAGTCCCTCTCCCTTCGCCCCGTTCGAGTCCGTCCTCGGCGACCGCGGTGGCGGAGCTGACCCGGCTCCTCTTCGACGGCGGAGCCCGCGAGCGCGGGCACGGACGCTGGCGCGAGCTGATCGCCCAGGACACCTTCCGGCACCGCCCGGGCCTCGAGGCCGCCGAGCGCGCCGCACTCTCCTACGCCTGGCTGCGCCTGGTGAACGACACTGCCGGAGCGCCGGAGCGGCTCGCCGACGACCCGGTGGAACTCGCGGCCCTGCACGAGTGGGCGGCCATCGTGGACGGTGGCGGCGGCCTGTGCACGGTGGCGAGCATCCACTACAACCTCTTCCTCGGCAGCCTGCTCGACCACGACGGTGGCCGCGATCTGTCCGACTTCACCTCGCTCCGCCGCGTCGGCACGTTCCTGTGCACCGAGCTGGAGCACGGCAACGACGCCTCGGCCCTGGAGACCATCGCCGAACTCGATCCGGAGACCGGCGGGTTCGTTCTGCACACCCCGCATCCGGGTGCCCAGAAGTTCATGCCCAACACGAGCCTGACGGGCGGACCCAAGTGCGCGGTGGTCGCCGCCCGGCTGCTGGTGGCCGGCCGGGACGAGGGGGTCTTCCTCTTCCTGACCCCGCTGAGCGACGAGAACGGTCTGCTCCCCGGCGTCCAGGTGCGCAGGCTGCCGATGCGCACCGGCGCGCCCGTGGACCACTGCATGACCTCCTTCGACCGCGTACCGCTGCCCCGCTCGGCCCTGCTGGAGTCCGCGCACGGCCGTCTGGACGCCGAGGGCCGGCTGCACAGCGAACTCGGCAACCGGCGCAAGCGGTTCCTGCGCTCCATCGGCCGGGTCACCATGGGCAAGCTCTGCATGAGCGGCGCGGCGATCGGCGCCACCCGGGCCGCGCTCGCCATAGCCGTGCGCTACGGCGGTCTCCGGCAGGTCAGCGGGCCGCGCGCGGGAGAGCGCATCCCCGTGAACGCTCACCGCTCCCACCACGGTCCGCTGTTGAAGGGCCTGGCGACCTCCTATGCCATGACCTTCCTGCACCGCCGGGCACTTCAGGGCTGGACCGCGCACCGCACGGACCCGGACACCGAACGGCAGGCGGAGGCCGAGCGGTTGGTGGCCGTGGCCAAGAGCTGGATCACCTGGAAGGCGCGGGAGGTCACCGTCGAGTGCCGTGAACGCTGTGGCGCCCAGGCGCTGTTCGCGGCCAACGGGCTCTCCGAGTTCCCGCAGTACATCGAGGGCACCGTCACCGCCGAGGGCGACAACACGGTGATCTGGGTGAAGGCGGCCGCCGAGATGCTGTTCGCCGAGCAGCCGCCCGCGGGTGCGCTCCACTCCCCCGCCGGCACGGCCCAGTTGACCGATCCCGGGCACCTGCGCGAACTGCTGGCGCGGGCCGAGTCGATCTGGCGGGACCGGGCGCGGACCCGGCTGCGGCGGGGGCCGTCCGGTGATCCGGTGGCTCGCTGGAACGGCGCCTCCTCGGCGGCCCTGGAGATGGTCTCGGCGCACGCCCGGCTGCGCGCGGCCGACGCCTTCCTGGACGCGGTGGACCGGGCGGCGGAGCCGGGGGCGCGGGCGCTGCTCGGGCGGCTGTGCCTGCTGTTCCTGCTCCAGGAGACGAGCGCCCACAGCGGCGACCTGCTGGCGCACGGGCACCTGTCCGCGGAACAGGTCTGCGGTCTGCCCGAGCTGGTGGACGACGTGCTGCGCGAGCTGGCCCCGCACATGAGCGCCCTGGTGGAGGCGTTCGATCTGCCGGACGCCTTCCTGGACGGGGTGCCGCTGGCCAACTCGGGCGCGGTGTCGCTCGCGGACTACGCTCTGCCGCCCGAGTAGCGGCGGCGTCTTCGGGCGCGGCCCCTGGTGACCGCGCCCGGAGACGCCGTCGTCAGCCGACGAGTTCGGTGAACCGGCGGGTGTCGATGTTGCCGCCCGAGGCGATGACGCCGACGCGGCGCGGGAGGTCGTCGACGCGTCCGGAGAGCAGGGCGGCCAGGCCGGTGGCGCCGCTCGGCTCCAGGACGATCTTCAGCCGCTCGAAGGCGAACCGCATCGCCTCCACGATCTCCTCGTCGCTGACCAGCGCGATGGCGTCCACCAGCCGCTGGTTGAGCGCGAAGGTGATCTCGCCGGGGGAGGGCACGACCTGGCCGTCGGCGATGGAGCGGGGCACCGGGATGGTGACGCGTTCGCCGCTGTCGAGGGAGCGCTTGGTGTCGTCGCCCTCCTCCGGCTCGACGCCGATGATCCGGACGGCCGGGTGGAGGGACTTGGCCGCGGTGGCACTGCCCGCGATGAGTCCGCCGCCGCCCACGGGGACCACGAGCGCGTCGAGTTCCCCGGTCTCCTCCAGGAGTTCGAGTGCGGCGGTGCCCTGTCCGGCGATGACGTCGGGGTGGTCGTAGGGCGGGATCAGGGCGAGACCGCGCTCCTCGGCGAGTTCGGTGCCGAGCGCGTTGCGTTCCTGGGTGTAGCGGTCGTAGGTGACGACCTCGGCGCCGTAGCCCAGGGTCGCCTCCATCTTGGAGCGGGGCGCGTCCTCGGGCATCAGGATGACGGCGGTGGTGCCCAGTTCGCGGGCGGCCAGCGCGACGGCCTGCGCGTGGTTGCCGGAGGAGAACGCGGCGATGCCCTTGGCCAGTTGGTCCGGGGTGAACCGGGCGGCGGCGTTGTAGGCGCCCCGGAACTTGAAGGCGCCGACCCGCTGGAAGTTCTCGCACTTGACGAACACCTCGGCGCCGACCCGGGCGTCGAGGGTGCGCGAGGTGATGACGGGGGTGCGGTGGGCGATGCCTTCCAGACGCGCGGCGGCGGCCCGGACGTCGTCGAGGGTGAGGGAGGGTACGGCGGCCATGGTGGGCTCCCTGGGGTGATCGGCGGTACAAGTGGACGTGAACGGCCAGGTCATCCGGCGTAGTTGTAGACGGTCGCCCGGGAGATCCCGAGCAGGTCCGCGATGGTCCGGGCGGCGTCCCGGGAGGCGAAGTAGCCGTCACGGTGGAGGCGGCGCACCAGTTCCCGCTTGGCATCGCGGCTCAGGGACCTCGGAGTGCCCCCGCTGCGGGCGGCGTACGACTCGACGGCGGTGCGCAGTTCGCGGGCGGTGCGGTCGCCGAGCGACTCCGGTGGCTCGTCGGGGTGTTCGGTGCCGGTGGCGACGAGACGGCCGAGGGTGAGGGCGACCGGCGAGAGCACGGAGACGTCGAGGTTGAGGCAGAGGGCGGCGACGTAGTCGCCGGCGGAGTTCCTGATGCCGATGGAGGTGCTCTTGGCGGGGCGGCCGTCGGGGAAGCGGTTGGGGTAGTTCTGGACGACGCCCGGGTAGCGCGGGTCGGCGATGCGGGCGAGCCCCAACTCGGTTGCGGGGTCGCCCACGTGGCGTCCGGAGAGGTTGTTCTCTATCGCGCGGATCGCGTGCTCGGGGTCGCGCAGGTCGTGCAGCACCACTTCGCACAGCCCGGGAAACATCCGCCCGAGCGCGACGGCGATCTTCTCGGTCTCCCGGATCAGATGCTCGTCCGCGTCGCGCCCGTCGGCATCGGGGTGCTCCATGAACGGTCCTCCGCTCGCAGGGGAGTTGACGACCCGCATGAACAGCGCGTCTGGACCGGATGTCCAGTTCTGGACAATACATCCAAGCACCGATCCGCACCACGGCTTTGCGCGCACCCCCTCTGCCGCTCCACGCGCGCCCGCGCCTCCCACCCCCTCGCTCTTCGCCCAACCCGCAAAACATGTGAAGAACGTGGTATACGATCTTCACGCGAGCAACACAATTGATCTCTAGGGGGGATTCCTTTGCGCGCACGCCTGGCCGCCACGGCCGTCGCCGTCGCTCTCGCCGGTGCCTTCTTCAGCGCTCCGTCCGCGTCCGCGGCGACGTCGCTGCCGTCCACGAACACGGCCCACCACTGTGTGCACCACACCACCGGGGTCTGCGGCTGGACGCACCACCAGAAGCCGAAGGACAAGTACGAGACGGCGAAGTGCAAGGACGCCTCGGTGTCGTACTCGAAGCACTCGCAGGGCACCTGCTCGCACCACCGTGGTGTGAAGTACTGGTTCAAGTAGGCCGGCCCCGGCGGCCGTCACGGGGGTGACGGCCCCTTGTGCGGGTGGGTCCGGTGACTCATGATCGGGCGGACCCGTGTCCCGGCGGAACGGCAGTTGTGCCGTGCCTCCGGGACTTCGCCGTCTCCTGGAGCCGCCATGACACCCCCCACGGCCGTACCGTCCACGGACTCCCCCGGCAGCCGCCGTCTCGCCCTCGTCGGCGGATCGCTCGGCAATCTCGTCGAGTGGTACGACTGGTTCGTCTACGCCAGTTTCGCGATCTACTTCGCCGACTCCTTCTTCCCGGGCGACAACCCGACGACCCAACTGCTCAACACCGCGGGCATCTTCGCCGTCGGCTTCCTGATGCGCCCGGTGGGCGGATGGATTCTCGGGCGGGCCGCCGACCGGCACGGCCGCAAGAGCGCGCTCACCCTGACCGTCACGATGATGTCGGTGGCCGCGCTGCTCATCGCCGTGGCCCCCACCTACGGCCAGGTCGGCTACTTCGGGGCTCTCGTCCTCCTGCTCGCCCGGCTGCTCCAGGGGCTCAGCATCGGCGGCGAGTACGCGGCCAGCGCCACCTATCTCACCGAGGCGTCCGCCCGGAACCGGCGCGGGCTCGGCTCCTCCTTCCAGTACGTGTCGATGACCTGCGGCCAGCTCCTTGGCCTCGCCATCCTGATCACGTTGCAGCACACCCTGACCGAGGACCAGTTGAAGAGCTGGGGCTGGCGTCTTCCGTTCCTGCTCGGCGCGGTGTTCGCGCTGGTGGTGTTCTGGCTGCGGCGACGGCTGACGGAGACGGCGGCGTTCACCGAGGAGGCGGCCGGCGAGAGCGCGCAGACCGCGCGCGGCACGCTCACCGCGCTGTGGGAGCACCGCCGCGAGGCGGGCCTGGTCATGGCGCTCACCCTGGGCGGCACGGTGGCGTACTACACGTACACCACGTATCTCACGAAGTATCTGATCGGCAGCGCGGGCATGGCCAAGTCGACCGCCACATTGGTGAGTTTCACCGCGCTCACCGTCTTCGCGCTGCTCCAGCCGCTGGCCGGGGCGCTCTCCGACCGGATCGGCCGCAGGCCGCTGCTGATCACCTTCGCGGTGGGCTGCACGGTGGGCACCTATCCCATCATGACGGCGCTCGGCTCGGCGTCCTCCTTCTGGCCCGCGCTGGGTCTGTCCCTGCTGGCCCTGGTGATCGTCACCGGCTACACCTCGATCAACGCGGCGGTGAAGGCCGAGCTGTTCCCCACCCGCGTCCGCGCCCTCGGCGTCGCCCTCCCCTACGCCGTCGCCAACGCCCTCTTCGGCGGCACGGCGGAATACGTAGCCCTGTGGTTCAAGGACGCGGGCCACGAGCGCCTCTTCTTCTGGTACGTCTCCGGCTGCGCGCTGATCTCGCTGGTGACGTACGTCCTCATGCCGGACACCCGGGACGCGGCGCTGAGCAAGGCGGAGGCGCAGCCCGGCGGGAAGGTCCCCGCGCTATAGCTGATGCGTCCAGGCGACCACGAACACGACCGCCCCGGCCGACAGCAGCAGGGCGACGGGCAGCGCCCAGGCGCCGGTCCGCTCACCCCGGACGAACCGGGCGCCCAGGCGGTCGTGCAGATACGCGACGAACCACAGCAGGCCCAGGCCCCCGGCCACGACGGGCAGGCTGATCAGGAAGTGCGCCAGCCAGGCCCCGGCGCGCGTCGGCCCGCCCCACGAGTGGTCGTACGGTCCCTGGTCGACCAGCCCGTACAGCGCGCCGCGCGCGATGACCAGCACTTCCGTGCCGACCAGGACGAGCGAGACGGCGCCGAGCGCGATGCCCGACCCGGCGTGCAGCAGTCGGCGTAAGCGCTGGTGGCCAGGGCCCGTCAGCACGGTGGTGGAGCGGCCCACACTGACCGGAAGGAGGGCGGCGGCCCGGAGGATGTCGGTGGCCACTGATCTGATCGGTGTCATGCCAGGACGCTAGGCCGCCGGGCCGGGGCGCCGCCTCGTGCGGGGGCACGATCGCGGCCCCCGTGACGGGCTCCGGGTCTCCCCCATGTCGCGCTCAGGGTCTTCCCCTACGGCGCGGTGGGGGCCTCCTCCCGCGGCGTCTCCGTCAGGCCCAGCCCCCGGCGGCCCGTCTCGTTCAGGGACTCGGCGCCGAACCGGTCCGGCCAGGTGCGCTCGTAGTGCTCCTCGGGGAAGTCGGAGGGGCTGGAGCCGGTGAGGAAGGCGGCGCGGACCGAGTCGGCGTACTCCTCGTTGCGGGGGCACCAGGGGGCGGCGGGGATGTACATGACGTTGCCCCAGCCCTGCTGGTCCTGGACGGGGGCCACGCTGTGGATCATGTCGCAGTGCCACCAGACGGAGTCCCCGGCGCGCACGTCCGGGATGCCGGAGAGGGCTTCCAGGAGCAGGGGGTGCCACTTCTCGCTCGCGGGGAAGACCTGGTTGACGGTGACCCCGCACATGTCGTCCTCGGGAACGTCGGCGAGCAGCGGGCGGAGCATCAGCAGGGCCATGGCCTCGGGCACCGGCACGGTGTGCAGGACGCCCTGGTCGTGGTCCATGTCGGACAGCGCGGTCCAGCCCTGGAACGTGCGGAACGCCGAGCACATCGTCGAGCCGGGGTACTGCGGTCCCGCCGTGCGGTGGGCCGGGTTCCAGGGGTCGTACTCCTCGACCGTGCCGTCGAAGAGGTGGTGGAAGGCGCGCTGGTAGGCGCCGGTCATCCACAGGTCGAGGGTGCCGGGGTCGCAGTGGGCGCCGAGGCCCGCGGAGTCGGCGCCCGGCGGACGGCGGCGGATGCGGTCCGGGTAGAGCGCGTCGCGGTCGGGGTCGAACCACTGGACCCCGTCGGCGGTGTGCTTCCAGAAGGAGTTGAGGAAGGACTGGACGCGGGCCATGCGGTCGCTCTGCCGGGCCTCCATCTGGGCCGGGGACCAGTAGACCGGGTAGATCTCGGGGCGGGAGCCGACGCTGCCGAAGAAGTCGTCGCCGGGGCCCCGGTAGTTCTCGAAGAACCGGTTCCCCTCGACGTAGTCCACGATCCCGGCGTCCCACGCCAGGGCCCGCTCGCGCGGGAAGTGGCCACGCACCACGAGACAGCCGCGCCGCTCGACGGCCGCGAGCTGCTCCGGGGTCACGGTGCCGTGCTCGATGTCGGCGTACTCGATCACGGGCCAGACCGGCTCGCCCGCCTCGCGCGCCGCCCGGATCTCGGCGACCCGCTCGGCGACCCGCCGCTCGGCGACGGCGTAGACCTCCTCGACGGTCCGGCCCGACGCCTCGATACGGGCGCGCAGCGCGGCCTTGATCGTGCGGATCGCGGCGGGAAGATCCTCGGGCACGGTTTCCCAGTGCGGCAACTCCCCCGTCTGGGGCTGCTGTTCAGCGGCGAGCGTCATCGCCCGGCTCCTTCGGTACGGCTCTGCGTGGGTGACGTACTGCGGCACGGGCTCCCGTCCGACGATTTAGTCAGGAGTCCTTACCAATCCCCACGTTAGGCATCCCGGCAGGTTTAGGCAACAGCCCTTACTAGGATGCGGGGCATGACTCCCGCCAAGCCGTCCCTGGAGATGCTCCGCGCGCTCACCGACGAGAACGTGCTGCGCGCGCTGATGGCGCACCCGCGTCTGACCAGGGCGGAGATCTCCGCCCTGACCGGCATCTCGAAGCCGACCATCTCCGACGGCGTGCAGCGCCTGGCCGGGACCGGGCTGCTCGTGGACACCGGCGAGCGCACGACGGGACGCGGCCGCGCGGGCTCGTACTACGCCCTCGCCCCCGCACTCGGCACCGCGCTGGTCGTGAGCATCACCCCGTACGGCGTGACCGGCGAGACCGTCGACGCCCTCGGCGCCACCGTGGACCGGGCCCGCGCGGATCTCGGCCGCAACGCCGGCGAACGCCGGGCCGCCCGCGCACTGGCGGAGGTCGCCGGGAAGCTCGCCACGTCCGAGCGGGGCACCCCGCGCACGGCGGTGGTCAGCGCCGCCGACCCGGTGGACCGGGCCAGCGGCAGACTGGTCCGGCTCCCCGACGCCCCGTTCCTGGTGGGCGACCTGGACCCGGCCGCCGTCCTCGCCCCGCACGTGACCGGTCCCGTCCAGGTGGACAACGACATCAACTGGGCGGCCCGTGCCGAACGCCAGGCGGGCGGCGCGGCCGGGGTGGACGACTTCGTGTACGTCCATCTCGGCGAGGGACTCGGCTGCGCCGTCGTCACGGACGGCGCCGTGCGGCGCGGCCACCGGGGCCTCGCGGGCGAGATCGCCCATGTGTGCGTACCGGGTCCGGACGGCACGGCGATGCCGCTGACCGAGGTGTTCGCCGCGCTGGAGCTGCGCCGGGACGACTCGACGGCCATCGACGCGGACGCGGTGAGGGCGGCGGTCACCGGGGACGGCACGGCGGACGCGGTACGGGTGCGCGACGCGCTCGCGCGGGCGGTCGGAGGGGTGCTGAGCGCGGCCGTCGCCCTGACCGATCCGGACCTGGTGGTCGTGGGCGGCGAGTGGGGCCGGCTGCCCGAGATGATCGACGCCATCCGCCGGCAGGTGGCGAACGGCCCGCGGCCCGTCCCCGTCACGGCGGCCACCGTGGCGGCACCGGAGCTGACCGGTGCCCGCGAGCGGGCGGTGGAGGAGCTGCGGGACCTGATCGTACGGTCGGCGCATCCGGCGCCGTGACCGGTTCCTCCGCGAAAACCGCTGGTCACCACCGGACCTCGCTGGTGGGATGGCCGGATGCGACTGGACACACCCACCGACGTGGACCGAGGCGCCTACCCGGACGCCGTCACACCCTGGGATCAGGAGGACTGGCGACGGGAAGCACTCGACTGGGTCGGTGAGCGGCTGACCGGGCACGGACTGCGGGCGAGCGGGACGCCGAGCGCGCGCGTACGGCCGTGGTCGCTGCTGATGCGGGTGCCCGTGGACGGGGACGGCACCGTGTGGTTCAAGGCGAACCCGCCGGCGAGCCGTTTCGAAGCCCCGCTGACCGCCGCCCTCGCCGACTGGGTACCGGGCCGGGTACTGCGACCGCTCGCCGTCGAGGCCGGGCGCGGCTGGTCGCTGCTGCCGCACGGGGGCCCGCTGTTGCGTACCGGGCTGGAGACCGAGCCCGTCGAACCCCGCGCGTGGGAGGACCTGCTCCAGCAGTACGCCACGACGCAGCGCGCCCTGGTCCCGCACACGGACGCGATCGAACGGCTCGGCGTGCAACGCATCCGGACGACCGAACTGCCCACCCTTTTCGACGCGTTGCTGGCCGCGAGCGGGTCGCTGGAGCCCGCGGACCGGGCCCGGCTCACCGCACTGCGTCCCCGGCTGGTCGACTGGTGCGCCGAGTTGGCGGCCCTGGGCATCCCCGACTCGCTGGACCACGCGGATCTGCACGAGGGCCAGGTGTTCCGCCCGGAGCCTGGCCGCTACACCTTCTTCGACTGGGGGGACGCCGTCGTCTCCCACCCCTTCAACAGCCTGCGCGTCCCGGGCCGTCAGGTGGAGCAGCGGTACGGCGCCGAGGTGCTGCCCCGGCTGCGCGACGCCTATCTGGAGCCGTGGACCGGCGACGGACACACGGCGGCGGAGCTACGGCGCGCGGCACGCATCGCCTGGCGTCTGGGCGTGCTGGGGCGGGTCCGTTCCTGGGGCGGTGTCTTCCCCTCGGCCACCCCGCTGACGGCCGTACTGGGCGGCCGCGCGCTGCTGGAACTGCTGGAGGAGCCGCCCTTCCGCTGAGGGCGAATTCGAGGTCAGGCCGTGGAGGAGCCGCCCGCGCGCATACGGTCCCGGCGGGCGTTGTTGTAGATGCGCAGCAGATGCTTGGCCACCGCGCAGGGGGCGGCGTCGGCGTGGCACTGGCGGCACGTGCGCACATGCTGGTCGTAGGAGAAACGCGCGTTCTCGAATGCTTCGTCGGCAGCAGACATGGCCATCTCCGGGCAGGGCGCGGCCTCGCGGACCGCGCCGACTTGACTGACGGGTAACACCCGAAGTCAAGGTGATCATGTTACTGCCGGTATTGGGAAACTGATCAGTAACCCCTCGCTGACCTGCACACATGCCCGTCACACGAAGGAGGGGGAGCCGTCCGCCGACGGCTCCCCCTCCCGCTGTGGCGCGCCGTCAGGAACGGCGCGTGCGGCTGACGTAGACCGTGCCGGCACCGAGGGCCAGCACCAGGGCGGCCCCGCCCGCGATCATGCCGACCGACCCCGCGCCGGTCTCCGCCAGCGGCGGCTTGGCGCCACCGTTGGGCGACGCCTTCGGCTCGGCCGACGGGGAGCTGTTCAGCGGCGGGACGTGCGAGCTGGTCGACGGCGTGCCGGAGGGCTTCGGCGCCGGGGTGGTCCCCTTGTCCGACGGTGCGCTCGGCTTCGGGCTCGCGGAGGACGCCGGGGCCGACGCCGACGGGGTGGGCGAGGACGGCGACTCCGGGGTGGTGGACTCGCAGCGCTTCTCACCGCCGTTCCACGCGGCGATCAGGTGGTACGGGGTGAGCACGCCGGTCCGCACGTCGGGCAACTGGCCGTGGCCCTCGCCCTCCTTGCCGTCGTAGGCGGTGTCGTCGCCGTACAGGTCTATCTGGCCGAAGCAGGTGGGCGCCTTCACGCTGAGCTTCTGCCAGGTGCGGCCCGCGTCGTCCTGACCCGCGACGTCCTTGCCGGTCAGGTAGACGGTGGCCTTGTCGACCATCTGCTGCCGGCCGGAGGAGGCCCAGTTCGGGCCCTCCGTGGTGTACTCCGCCAGCGAGACGGGGTACTTGCAGCCCTCGCCGACGCTCTGGCCGGGAGCCAGGCGGACCTCGACGGTGCCGGGGACGGTGTCCCACTGGTGGAAACCGCCCTGCGAGGTCCAGTCCGCGCCGACGGTCTTGCCGTCCGCGTCGACCAGGCGGTACTGGACGGTGGCGGACTGGCATCCGGCGCCGTCGGAGGCGTGGGCCGAGCCCGCCCCGATCAGGGGGGCGGCAGCCGCCGCGAGGAAGGTGGCCGCGACCGCGGCGAGGGACCTGGCTGGTTGAGAGCGTGACAAGGTGAGCCTCTGTCCATTCGGCAGGTGTGGGAGGTGGCGGACGCGGCACACCGGCGTCGGCGCACGGCGGTCGCGTCGCTTCGCTCGCCCGAGGCCAAGCGAAGATAGCCAGAGTCTTGTCGGCTTTACAACTCCCGTCAATTTCCCACGAGTTCGTCACCGTCGAAGCTCAACCGGACTGACTTCGCAGCTCAGCACGGATGGAGAATGTCGGCATCGGGCCCGGTATCCGGGAGTTGGGACGGTCGACATGTCCCGTCATCCCCGGACACGGACACCGCCGGATCTCCTCTCGCCGAGGGTTACTCGCCGGGTGCGACGGTCTGCGCGAGGAGGCGGGCGGTGCGCTCGATCAGCGACTCGTCCACGGGCGCGTCCCGCTCCGCCTTCGTGGTGAGCACGGCGAGCACGACGGGGGTGCCGCGCGTGGTCCAGGCGACCCCGAGATCGTGGGCGCTGGCGTAGGAGCCGGTTCCCGTCTTGTCCGCGAGCGTCCAGCCGTCGGGCAGCCCCGCGCGGAACCGCTTGGCGCTGGTGGTGTTGCCCCTCAGCCAGGCGACGAGCTGCCACCGGTCGGCGCCGGAGAGCGCGCGTCCCAGGGTCAGACGCTCCAGGCTCCGCCCGAGGGCGGACGGGGTCGTGGTGTCGCGCGGGTCACCGGGGATCGCGCTGTTGAGGTCGGTCTCCCAGCGGTCCAGCCTGCTCGCCTCGTCGCCGAGGGAGCGGAAGAACCGGGTGAGCCCGGCCGGCCCGCCGATGCGGCGCAGCATCAGGTTGCCCGCCGTGTTGTCGCTGTACTGGATGGCGAGCGCGCACGCGTCGCGCACCGGGATGCCCGTCTCCAGGAAGTCGCTGCTGTGCTCGGAGTTGGACAGGATGTCGGCGGGCGGGAAATGGATCACCTCGTCGAGCCCGGAGCGGCCGCCGCGGCCCGCGGGTCCAAAGTGATCGCGCAGTACGGCCGCCGCCGCGAACGCCTTGAACAGCGAGCACATCGCGAACGGCTCCCCCGCGCGGTACGTCACGTTCCTGCCGGTGCGCGTGTTGCGGGCGTAGACGCCGAGGCGGGCGTCGTACTCCCGCTCCAGCGAGCGCAGTTGAGCGGTCACGTCGTCGGGCGCGGAGTCCGCGGCGGCGCGTGCGGTCACCGTGGGGGTGTGCGCGGCGGCAGCGGCGAGGGCGCCGCCCGCCCGGAGCAGGCGGCGGCGGGGCAGGGGGCTGGTGCGGGGCATGGCGAGGTCCTCCCGGATCGTCCGTAGGAGTCGGCCGTCGGCATTCGTGGATCACCGACGGGAGGACAGCGAAACAGCCGCGCGCCACCCATGTCCAAGAGGGAACTTTGAAGCCCGCATGTCTTTTTGATATGACGCCTGAATGGATCTCCTCGCCCACCTCGCGGCCTACGCGGCGACCGCCGACGAGTCGAGCTTCTCGCGGGCGGCCGACCGGCTCGGGATCGCCCAGCCGCTGCTGAGCCGCCGCATCAAGTCCCTGGAGGCGCACTTCGGGGGGCAGCTCTTCGACCGGTCGCGACGGCAGGTGACCGTCACGGACCTCGGCATGTCATTGCTGCCGTACGCGCGGGACGTGCTGGAGCGGGCCGAACGTCTCGAGGGCGCCGCACGCTCGGCACGGGCGGGCCGGGTGCGCGCGGTCGGGGTGCCGCCGGACTGCGCCCCGGTGGCCCTGGCCCGGGTGATCCGGGCGGGCGCCGAGCACGGGATGCCGCTCTCGGTGCGCGAACTCACGCCTCGGGAAAGGGAGTTCGGAATAGCCGACGGCTCGCTCACCTACGCCCTCGCCCGGGTCGCCCCCGAACGGGCGCCGCTCCGGGTGCCGTTGGGGCTGGCCTCGGCTCCGGGGCGGGAGCGGCGCGTGGTGCATCTGGAGGATCTGCGACCGCGCCGGAAGCCCGGCGCCGCGCGGACGGCCGCCCTCCCTCTTCTCACCCTGGCCGAGGACGAAGTACCGGATCTCCGCGACCGGTTGACGCGTGCGGTGGCCCGTGCCGGGCTGCCGGAGCGGCTGGTCGCCGGCGCCGGTCCGGCCGCCACCGCGCTGGCCGAGACGCTGGCGGGGCGGGCGACGCTGCTGTGCGCGGAGCCGTTCGCGGCGCGGCACGGGGCGAGTTGGGCCCCGCTGGCGGACCTCTCGCTGCACCGGGGGTACGACCTGCGCGCGAGCGAGCGGGGCGGAGTGCCCGACTGGCTGGCGAGGCTTCTGGCGGCCACGGTGGGGGCGGTGCGGCGCGGTACGGCCGCCGGCCACCGGGCTGCCGCACAACCGGTGGTCGGCGGATGAGTGCCGAGGCGCCGTACCGGCCCGCGTTCACCGCTTCGGACGGGCGTCTGCTGGACGTCGCGGAGGCTGTCGCCCGCGACTGGGACGCGCTCGGGGTGCGCGGCTCGTTCCTCGCCCGCGACCTCGACTCGGGCGAGCAGCTCGGCTTCGACGCCGACACCTCGCTGCCGCTCGCCTCGGTGGTGAAGGTGCCCCTCGCGCTGGTGGTCCTGGACCGGATCGCGGCCGGCGAACTCGACCCGGCCCGCCCGGTGACGTACACCCCGGCAGCCGGCGCCGTCGGCCCGACCGGACTCGCGGCCTTCCGGCATCCGGCCACGGTGGCCGTCGGTGATCTGCTGCTCCTGATGCTCTCGGTGAGCGACAACGCCGCCGCCGACCTGCTGTTCGACCTGGTACCGGTCGCGGAGGTGGCCGCACGGCTGCGGGAGTGGGGGTGCCCGGAGCTCCGGGTGCGGCACCGGATGAGCCACATGTACGCGTGCGCGGCGGGCGCGTCCGGGAACGACTTCTCGCTCGCGCTGGAGCTGGCCGTGCGCGACGAGCGGACCGGGCGGCACACCATCGAGACGCTCGATCCGGCGCGGGCCAGCGCGGGGACGGCCTCGGCCCTGGTGGATCTGCTGGAGCGGGTGTGGCTCGACCGGATCTCCGTACCCGGTGCCACCGCCGAGCTACGGCAGCTGATGGGGCATCAGGTGTTCACCCAGCGGATGGGTGGTGAACTGCGCGCGGATTCCCTGCGGTTCAGCGGGAAGACCGGCACGTTCCTGCATCTGCGGCACGAGATCGGGGTGGTGGAGGCGGACTCCGGTGCCCGGGTGGCGGTGGTGGCGCTGACCCGCGCGGACCGGCGGGCGGCCCTCGCGCCGGACATCGACTGCGCGATCGGGGTCGCCGCGCGGGAGGCGTTCGAGGCGCTGCGCGGCTGAGGGCGGGGGGACACCGTGGTCGCCCGGCGGCGACCGGTCAGCCCCGGCCTCCGCTGAGCTTGCGCCACTCCGGCCCGACGCGCTTCCACTCCTTGTCCCACTCGGAGAGCTGCCGCCGCACCAGCGAGCCGCGCAGCAGCCTGCCCCCGGCCCACACGGCCGTACCGCTGACCTGGGCGACGAGGAGTCCGGTGAGCACGGTCTGGAGGGCGGCCTCGGCGGTGGAGGCGGGCGGGGGCACGGTCCGGCCGGTGCCGTCGGTCCACACGGTGGTGGCGGTGCCCGCCGAGGTCCCCGGCCGTACCTTGGCGCGTCCGGTGTGCACGGAGCCGTCGGGGTCGGTCCAGCGGACGGTGGCCCACACGTGGTCGCCCTCGTAGCCGCTGCCCTCGGAGACGGTCCGCGCCGCGTCCGCGGTGAGCACGGCGGAGACGGTGTGCACCTGGGCGCGGCGGGCGGCGAGCGAGGCGTCCACGGTCTGTCCGGCCGCCCAGCCGGCGAGCACCCCGCCGAGGACGGCGAGGACCCAGGTGAGAAGGATGACCCAGCCCTCGGCCAGATCGCTGCGCCGCCGCAGCGGGTTGCGCCGCCAGCGCCACAGGCGGACCCGGGTGACCGGGGGCGTCCATGGAATGCGAGTCATCGGCCGCCGCCTCCTCTCGCCTGCTCACGGCCGCGTGGCGGAGTCCCGGCCCGAAGGCGTCTTCACCACCATCGTGCACCCGGGCCCGCGTGGGCGCAGTCGGGGGCGGAAAAACCCTCGTATGCGCAGGTGGGGGCACGCGAAGGCGCCCGGGCCCGACCCGTGAGGGCCGGTCCCGGGCGCGGGCGGGGTACCGGTCAGGCGAGGTCGAACCGGCCGAGGTTCATGACCTTGTGCCATGCGGCGACGAAGTCCTTGACGAACTTCTCCTTGGCGTCGTCGCTGGCGTACACCTCGGCGACGGCGCGCAGTTCGGCGTTGGAGCCGAAGACCAGGTCGGCACGGGTGCCGGTCCACTTGACCTGGCCGGTGGCCGCGTCGCGGCCCTCGAAGGTGGCCTGGTCGTCACCGGTGGAGCTCCACGTGGTGCCCAGGTCGAGCAGGTTGACGAAGAAGTCGTTCGTCAGCGTGCCCGGGCGGTCGGTGAGGACACCGAGCTTGGAGCCCTGGTAGGTGGCGCCGAGGGCGCGCAGACCGCCGATGAGGACGGTCATCTCCGGAGCGCTCAGGGTGAGCAGGTTGGCCCGGTCGACCAGCATGTACTCTGCGCGGCCGGGGTTGCTGCCCTTGCCGACGTAGTTGCGGAAGCCGTCGGCGGCGGGCTTGAGCGCCTCGAAGGACTCGACGTCGGTCTGCTCCTGGGAGGCGTCCACCCGGCCCGGGGTGAAGGGCACCTCGACGGGGAACCCGCCGTCCTTGGCGGCCTGCTCCACCGCGGCGTCGCCGCCGAGGACGATCAGGTCGGCCAGGGAGACGTGCTTGCCGCCGGCGGAGGCGTTGAACTCCTGCTGGACGCCCTCCAGGGTGCGCAGCACCAGGGCGAGCTGGTCGGGGTCGTTGACCTCCCAGCCGCGCTGCGGCTCCAGACGGACGCGGGCGCCGTCGGCGCCGCCGCGCTTGTCACTGCCGCGGAAGGTGGACGCGGAGGCCCAGGCGGCACCGACGAGCTGCTGCACGGTGAGACCGGTGTCGAGGATCTTGCCCTTGAGCGCGGTGGCGTCGGACGCGTCGATCGGCTGTCCGACCGGCTCCGGCAGCGGGTCCTGCCACAGCAGCGTCTCCTCGGGGACCTCGGGGCCGAGGAGCAGGGACTTCGGGCCCATGTCGCGGTGGGTCAGCTTGTACCAGGCGCGGGCGAAGGCGTCCGCGAACTCCTCGGGGTTCTCGTAGAACCGGCGGGAGATCGGCTCGTAGATCGGGTCGAAGCGCAGCGACAGGTCCGTCGTGAGCATGTTCGGCGCGATCTTCTTGTTCGGGTCGAAGGCGCTGGGCACGGTGCCCTCGCCCGCGCCGTCCTTCGGCTTCCACTGGTGGGCGCCGGCCGGGCTCTCGGTCAGCTCCCACTCGTAGCCGAACAGGGTGGCGAAGAAGTTCTCGTCCCAGGTGATCGGCGTGGAGTTCCAGGTGACCTCGAGGCCGGAGGTGATGGCGTCGGGACCCTTGCCGGTGCCGTAGCTGCTCTTCCAGCCGAGGCCCTGCTGCTCCATCGGCGCGTCCATCGGGTCGGGGCCGACGTCGCTCGCCGGGCCCGCGCCGTGGGTCTTGCCGAAGGTGTGGCCGCCCGCGATCAGGGCGACGGTCTCCTCGTCGTTCATCGCCATGCGGCTGAACGTCTCGCGGATGTCGCGGGCCGCGGCGACCGGGTCCGGGTTGCCGTTGGGGCCCTCGGGGTTGACGTAGATCAGACCCATCTGGACGGCAGCGAGGGGCTTGTCGAGCTCACGGTCGCCGGTGTAGCGCTCGTCGCCGAGCCAGGTGGTCTCCGGGCCCCAGTACACGTCTGCGTCCGGCTCCCAGGCGTCGACGCGGCCGCCGCCGAAGCCGAAGGTCTTGAAGCCCATGGTCTCCAGCGCGACGTTGCCGGAGAGGATGATCAGGTCGGCCCAGGAGAGGTTCTTGCCGTACTTCTTCTTCACCGGCCACAGCAGACGGCGGGCCTTGTCCAGGTTGGCGTTGTCCGGCCAGCTGTTCAGCGGGGCGAAGCGCTGCTGACCGCTGCCGCCGCCACCACGGCCGTCGAGGGTGCGGTAGGTACCGGCGCTGTGCCAGGCCATGCGGATGATGAACGGGCCGTAGTGGCCGAAGTCGGCGGGCCACCAGTCCTGCGAGGTGGTCAGCACCTCGGCGATGTCCCGCTTCACCGCGGGCAGGTCCAGGCTCAGGAAGGCCTCGGCGTAGTCGAATTCCTCGCCCAGCGGGTTGGCCACGGGCGGGTTCTTGGCAAGGACCTTCAGGTTGAGCTGCTTGGGCCACCAGCGGTCGTTGCCGCTGCCGAGGGCGGGGTGCAGGGAGGTGGCGCCGTGGGCCACGGGGCAGCCGCCGGTTCCCTCGTCCTTCGGGTCAGTGACGATCGCTTCTTTGTTGTCGGGCATGTCAATCCTTCCGAAACGGACGGGACGCGGCGCTCAGGCCGTACGACCGGTGGAACAGTCGGGACAGGTGCCCCAGTAGACGACCTCGGCCTCGTCGATGACGAAGCCCCGGTCGTCGGACGCGGTGAGACACGGTGCGTGGCCCACCGCGCAGTCGACGTCGACGACGACACCGCACGACCGGCAGACGGCGTGGTGGTGGTTGTCGCCGACGCGGCCCTCGAACCGGGCGGGACTGCCGGCCGGTTCGATGCGGCGTATGAGCCCTGCCGCGGTGAGCGCGTGCAGGGCGTCGTAGACGGCTTGCAGGGAGATGTGGCCGACGCGGTCGCGGACCTTGTCGGCGATGGCCTCGACGCCGAGGTGGTCGCCGTCACGGACGGCGTCCAGCAGCGCGACGCGGGCCGCCGTCACGCGCAGGCCCGCACCGCGCAGCTCCGCGGCGGTGGTCGGAGGCTGGGATGCGGTCATGGCACCGAACCTACCTCCATAAACACGAAAGATTCAAGAAAACGAGTCATCCAAGTCTGATCTCGTGGCTTCCGGCGAACGCCACCGGCCCGTCCACGGCGAACGGCGCCCGGCCCCCGCATCATGGGTCCGCGTGTCCGGGGCGCCGGGACCGGCGGGCCGGGAGGTCCCCCGCACGGAGTGACGCGCCTCACGTATCGAGTGTCGCCTCACGCGCCTCACCCTGCCCATCGCAACCGCTTTCCGAAACCGCCCCGCCCTCACTCGTTCGGGTGTGGCGGGCGGGCCATCCGTGGCATGGCGGCGACTGTCTCGTTCGGCAGCAGTGTGATGTTCCCCGCGTGATGTGAATGAGGGGCACGGACGGGGCAACGCTCCCCTTCATGCCCCACGCGAACCTCCAGCGGCAGGTGATCGGATGAGCACGGCGACGACCCGGACGTCCCGGACGCCGCCCGACCGGACCGGCTCGGCCACGGCCGCCGCCTCCCCCTCGGCCGCCCCCAGATCCTCCCTGCCCTCGCTCACCGGGCTGCGGTGGATGGCGGCCCTGCTGGTCTTCGGACTGCACGTGAACAACTTCGGCTACTTCGGCGGGCAGCCGGGCCGCCTGGTGGCGTGGGCGTTCGGGCCGGGGGCGACCGGGGTGTCGTTCTTCTTCGTGCTGTCCGGCTTCGTCCTCATGTGGTCGGCCCGCCCCGGCGACCGGGCGCTCGGCTTCTGGCGGCGGCGCGTCGCCCGGGTCTACCCGGTGCACCTGGTCACCCTCGTCGTCGCGTTCGTGATGGCGTACACGCTGAGCGGACTGCCCCGGCCGCGCCCCGGGCAGGCGGCGGCCAACGTGCTGCTGGTGCACTCGTGGTGGCAGCCCTGGTGGCAGACGCTGAACCCGGTGAGCTGGTCGCTCGCCTGCGAGGCGTTCTTCTACGCCGCCTTCCCCGCGCTGTTCCTGGTGCTGCGGCGGCTGAGCGCGCGGGGCGCGGTGGTCCTGGGCGCGCTCGCGGTGCTGGCGGTGCTGGTACTGGCGCGGGCCGACTCGCACCACTGGCTGCACCAGCCGCTGTACTCGCTGCCGCCGGCCCGGCTGCCCGAGTTCGTCCTCGGCGCGGTCACCGCGCGGCTGGTGATGCTCGGGCGCTGGCGCGGCCCCGGTCTGGAGGCGTCGCTGGCGCTGGCGCTGCTCGGTTACTTCCTCGTCCCGCAGATCCGGGGCGGCTACACGGGGACCGCGTGCACCCTGGCCGGCTTCGTCACCCTGATCCCTGCGGCGGCCCTCGCGGACCTGCGCGGTCTGCCCTCGCTGTGGCGGCGCCGCCGGCTGGTCCGGCTCGGGGAGCTGTCCTTCGCGTTCTACATGATCCATCTGCTGGTCCTGCGTGCGGGCATCACCGTGCTCGGCGACAAGCCGCGCTTCGGCCCGGTCGCCGGGCTCGGTGTCACCGCGGCCGCCTTCGCCCTGTCCCTGGGCCTGTCGTGGCTCCTCTACGAAGCCGTGGAACGCCCCGCGCGGCGTCTCCTCCTGCGCGGTCACCGCCCCGAGTCCCCGGCTCCCCGGCCCGACCCCGAGCCGGTCCCGTCCGACGCCTGACCAGCGGCGGAATACCCGCTGGCGGTCGGCCACCGGTCGCACTACCGTTCCGCCGGGCGGCGCGCCTTCGACGCCGCCCGGCCGAGGAAGGGCGGGGACCGGATGGACCGGAACATACGCACCACGGAGGACGTGCTCAGGCTGCTCGACGGCCTGTTCGCGCCGGACGCCGACCGCTGGACGGACGGTGCGGCCTCCTGGTGGGACTCGTTCTACGGCGACCGGTCCCGGCCGGTGCCGTTCTTCCCCGCCAAGCCCGACGAGAACCTGGTCGCCCACCTGGACGCGGGCCTGATCGAGCCGTGCCGCGCCCTGGATCTGGGCTGCGGGCCGGGCCGCAACGCGCTGCACCTGGCCGCGCGGGGCTTCGAGGTGGACGCCGTCGACCTGTCCCCGACGGCCGTGGCCTGGGGCGAGGAGCGGGCCCGGGAGACCGGCGTGAAGCTGCGCTTCCACCGCGGTGACGCCTTCGAGCTGACCCGTGAGACCCTCGGTGGTCCGTACGGGCTGGTCTACGACTCCGGCTGTTTCCACCATCTGCCGCCGCACCGCCGCGTGAGCTACCTCCAGCTCCTGGACCGGGTCCTCGCGCCCGGCGGACACTTCGCGCTCACCTGTTTCGCCGTCGGGCACATGGGCTCGGAGGTGTCCGACGCGGAGCTGTACCGGGACGGCAGGCTGCACGGTGGGCTCGCGTACACGGCGGAGTCGTTGCGCTGGATCTTCCAGGACCTCACGGAGGTGGAGCTGCGGCCCATGCGGGAGCAGGACGAGGGCGCGGACGTGCTGGGGCTGCCGTTCCTGTGGACCGCGCTCTTCCGCCGCCCGGACTGAGGGCGGACAGCCGTGAGCCGGCTCCCCGGGCGGGGAGCCGGCTCACGGTGGGCGTCAGGAGTTGACGCAGGCGTTGCCGAACGCCGGGTTCAGCAGACCGACGACGTCGATCGAGTTGCCGCACAGGTTGACCGGGATCTCGATCGGTACCTGGATGACGTTGCCGGAGGCGACACCGGGGCTGCCGACCGCGACGCCGGTCGTCGGGTCGGGGTCCGCCGCGTGGGCCGCCGTGGTGCCGGCGAGGGCAAGGGAGCCCGCGAGAAGGGCCGTTGTGGCAATGCTGCGCATACGCATGAGGTGCCTCACTGGTCGAGATCAGGACCCTTCCATCACAACGGCAACTCCCCCGGCGCGCCCGCGCTGCTACTCCGTTAGGGACGGGGCGGTACGGCGGCCGGACGAGGCGCTGCGGGGCGGGGAGAACGCCCGGGCCCCCGGGCCGGAAACCGCCGGGACCGGGACGGCGGCGGGCGCCGTCCCGTGGGTGAAGTCGGCCGGTCGGTACGGCTGTTGCCGTGTACGTCCGGCCTTCCCGGGGCCACCAGGACCGGGGGCCGTCGGCGGGTCCGGCACGGGGCCGTCCGCGTACGTCACCCTAGGCGGCGTACGCGGACGGCGCAGTGCGGTGCGTGGCTACGGGAACCGGGTCACCTTGGAGGGGACGGTGTCCGAGCCCGAGGTGGGCGCGCCGGTGTTGTTGACGACGTGGGCGTACTGCCCCTTGCCGCCGAGGGAGATCACCAGCAGGTCGTGCAGCTTGATGCCCGCGCCCGTCGGCACCTGGAAGCCGTGGGCCTGGACGATCGAGGGGTCGGAGGTGAAGTTGCAGTAACTCCCCAGCCCCCAGGCCTCGTGCGTGGTGACCGAGTCGGCGACCTTGTAGGCCGCGTAGCCCACGATGCCGTCGTGCGTGACGGCGGCCGCGTTGGGCACGTCGTACGCCTTCTCGTTCTGGAAGAAGATCGTGCGGCCGCGCTCGCCGGCCCAGTACACGTCGTACTTGTTGTAGTGCTCGACGAACAGCCCGGTGGCGAGTACGTCGTTGCCGTTGACGCGCAGGCCGTAGTCGGCGCGGTTGGTGTCCCAGCCGACGCCGCTGCCGTGGTCGGCGCGCCACAGCCAGGTGTGGTCGATGATGACGTTGTTGCTGTTGACCACGACCGAGTTGGTGGCGAGGCCGGGGCCCGCGCCGCCGATGCGCACGAACACGTCCTGCATGGTGGTGGGGTTGGCGGAGTGGTCGGCGGTGGAGCCGGGGGTGCCGATCCGCAGCAGGGTGTCGGAGTTGACCGGGCCCGCGTCGATGAGGAACCCGGCGAGCTTCACGCCGTCCACGTCGGCGACGTGCATCGCGTCGATGCCGTTGTCGGGGACGATGGTGGCGAGGCCGAGCCCGAGGACCACGGTGTTGGCGCGGTTGACCTCGATGGTCTGGTCGAGGTGGTAGACACCCGGCGTGAACAGGAGGTTGAGGCCCTGGGCGAGGGCCGCGTTGATGGTGGCGGCGGTCGCGCCGGGCTTGACGACGTAGAACTGGTCGAGCGGGATCGAGCTGCCCGCGTTGGCCGGCCAGGACACGCCCCGTGCGTTGGTGCGCTTGGCGGGGACGAACACCTTGTAGGTGCTGCCGTCGAGGTAGAGGAACGGCTTCTCGCGGGAGACGGGGGTGTTGTCCAGCGTGGTGTACGGGCCGCTGTCGAAGTTGGTCGCGGGCGCGCCCTGGACGCCGGTGAAGGTCATGTTCCAGACGCCGTTGGTCCAGCCGCCCACCGAGCTGTCGCGGGTGTACCACTGCTGCTGGGAGTACGGGCCCACGGTGCCGTCGATCTTCGAGTCGGCGATGTAGCCGCCGGAGGCCCAGCCGTAGCCGTTCGGGGCGAGGTTGAGGCCGCCCTGGACGTGGATGCGGCGGAACGGCGCGGCCTGCGCGACGGCCCACCGGTCGTCACCGCTGACCGGGCGGATGGCGAGGTTCTCCGCCGAACGCCAGAAGTTCTGCGTGGCGTTGCCGTTGAACCAGCCCGCGTCCACGGTGATGTCGCCGTTGATCTGGGTGTCGTCGGGGTTCATCCCGAGGCCGGAGATCGAGGTGTAGAAGCCGAGTTGGGCGTTGATGTTGTTGTAGGTGCCGGGCTTCAGCAGGAACTGGTAGCGGCCGGAACCGAACTGGTTCGACTCCTGACGGGAGAAGACGTCGTCGAACTTCTGCTGGAGGTTCGATGTCGAGGGGTCGACGACGATGACGTTGGGGCCGAGGTCGCCGCCGCCCTGGACCGGCGGGGTGCCGGTGGTGCCGGTGTGCACGGCGAACTCCCACAGCGAGTAGCCGTAGGCCGTGCCGCGCGCGGTGCCGTAGACGCGGACGTAGCGCCCCGATCCGCTCACGGTGTAGGAGGCGTTGCCGCCGCTCGCGCCGGTGACGGACTTCAGCGTGCTCCAGCTCTGGCCGTCGGTGGACGACTCGATACGGAAGTCCTTGCCGTACGCGGCCTCCCAGCGCAGGTCGACCCCGCACAGGTCCTTGACCGAGCCCAGGTCGACCTGGAGCCACTGCGGGTCGGACGCCTGGCTGGACCAGCGGGTGGCGTTGTTGCCGTCGACGGCGGCGGAGGCGGGGAAGTCCGCGCTCTCGGTGGAGGAGGAGGTGGCGGGCCTGCCCTGCGCGGCGTTGGCGGTGCCGCAGGCTGTCTGGCCGCCGCCGGAGGTGCCGAAGACCTGGAACTCCCAGAGGGAGTAGCCCCATTGGGTGGCCCGGTGGACGCCGAGCATCCGGACGTAGCGGCCCTGTCCGGAGACGTCGACGGTGTCGGTTCCCCCGTCGGAGCCGGTGACGGACTTCAGGTCGGTCCAGGTGGTGCCGTTGTCGGAGATCTGGAGCTTGTAGTCCTTGCCGTAGGCGGCCTCCCAGTTCAGGACCACGCTGGTCACGCTCGCACTGGCGCCGAGGTCGACGCGCAGCCACTGGTCGTCGGTCGCGGCGGAGGACCAGCGGGTGGAGCTGTCGCCGTCCACGGCGGCGGCTGCCGGGGTTCCGGCGTTCTCCTCGGAGGAGGCGGTGGTCGTGCGGCCCTGCGAGAGGGGGGTCTCGGCCGCGCCGGCCGAGGGATGGGCGGCGGGCAGGGCGAGCAGGGCCGCCGTGACGGCGAACACTGCACCCAGGGATCTCAGTCTCATGCTGCGGCTCCTGCGGCTCGGGGGCCGGAACACCGGCCTCCCCACTTAGTTCATGTTTTGATTTAAGGGATGAACCAAACGGGCGGCAAGCCTTCGGAACTCAAATCCTTTACGCAACAGGGGCGTTCACACACACGGGCCGTTCACACCACGACGGGACCGGCCGGACCACGCGAGGCGGTCCGGCCGGTCGTCAACTTCCTTGCTGGGTAGGTCGGTTCAGCGGCGCGGGCGCCCCTGGGTGCGCAGTTCGCCCACCGTCCTCAGCAGCCTGTCCGCGGGTTCGCGCAGCCGGGGATGGGCCAGCACCGTGTTGCGCAGACCCCGCACCGGGCGGCGCCACATGCGCTGCGCGAGCGCGACCGGATGCGGCCGGGCGGCGAAGCCCTCACCCACCCGCAGTTCGCGGGTCTTGAGCCAGTCCTTGTACTCCTTGTCGCCACGCCCGAGGTCCACCAGGGTCACCCCGCCGCGCGCGGCGCCCTCGGCGGTGCGCAGATGCATCATCAACCCCGGCGAGTAGTAGTGCAGTTCGGGGTCGTAGGCGGTGAACCAGGCGGCCAGGACGGTACTGGAGCGGGGTCCGAAGTGGGCGGCCACCGGGCGGTCGCCGGCGTACAGCACGGACAGGACGCCGGTGAAATGCTCGGCCCGGACGTGGAAGAGATGGTCCGTCAGATCGACGATCCACGGCCGGGAGAACCGGTCCATCCGGCCCGTGCGGCGGTACTGCGCGGACTTCCACCGCATGAGCGTGCGCAGCACCTTCGGGTCGCGCTCGTCGAAGACGAAACGGACCTCGCCGATGTCCCGGCCGAGCCTGCGCTCCTTCTTCAGCGTGGTCTTGGCGAGCCCCGGATAGGTGGCGCGCAGCCACTCGGCATAGGTGCCGTCGCCGGGCTTCACGTCGATCACCGGGGAGGCGAACGTGCCGGTGACGTACGGCGCGAACGGCCGCTGCTCCTGGACGAGATGGTCGAACTCGAAGAGGCTGAGCCCGCAGGCCCTCAGCAGCTCGCCGGTGTCCCAGGTGACGCCGGGCCGGTGCACCAGCGCCTGGCAGTCGGAGAGTCCGAGGCCGATGGCCCGTCCCGTCCCCAACGGCCCGCGCTCGTACGGCAGGAAGCCGACCGGCTCGCCGCCCTCCCGCAGCACCGCGACGCGGACCCCGCCGCGATGACGGCCGACCCCGATGGCGAACTCGGGTGCCAGGAACGGGTTGGCGTACTCGGGCGACTCGTCCATCGCCCGGTGCCAGGCTCCGCGCAGCGCGGAGGTCAGGTCGCCGGGTCTGTGGATGGTGATCTCCACCTCAGATCGACCGCCCTTCCGGCGCCGCCGCCCCGGGCGCCGCATGGCGCACCCCACCCCTGTTGCCGCTCATCTTTTCGCCGTCCCCCCGCCCTGCGCCGACGCTCAAACGTCGCGAAACAGTACGCACCTGTCAAGGGTGCCTCAGTCGGCCGACACTCCGCCACGGTTCCGCGCAGATCGGCCGGTTCGCCAACTGTCCTGCACAGAGCGGACGTCAATCCTCCGCACGGGTAAAGACTTCGTTTGGTCCAGTCCAAGTGTGCCCATTGGACTAGACCAAGGGGGCGCCACGCCAAGAGGCTGGGGGCTTCCCCATCCCCCACCCCCCATGGAGGCACGTAGTGGGACGTCTTCGCGCTTGTCTGGGCGCGGCCGCCGCGGTCGGACTGGCCGCCGCCGGTACCACCGCTCTCGCCGCGGGCAGCGCCTCGGGTGCACCCAGCGCCCTCGACAACCGCTGGTACGCGGCGGCCCCGTACCTGATGCCGGAGGACAACGATCCGCCGGACGCGGCCGCGATCATGGACGCCACCGGGCTCAAGGCCTTCCAGTTGGCCTTCGTCCTGGCGCCCAACGGCGGCGGCTGCACCCCCACCTGGGGCGGCACCTCGTCGCTCTCCTCCGACACCGCCGTCCAGTCGGTGATCAACACCATCCGGTCCAAGGGAGGTGACGTCTCCGTCTCCATCGGCGGGTACGGCGGCACCAAGCTGGGCCAGACCTGTTCCGACGCGGCGAGCACGGCGGCCGCGTACCAGCAGGTCGTCACCAAGTACGGGCTGCATGCGATCGACTTCGACCTGGAGGAGCCGGAGTACGAGAACACCGCGGCCATCAAGAACGAGATCGGCGCCGCCAAGATCCTCCAGCAGAACAACCCCGGCCTGTACGTCTCCGTGACCACTCCCGGCACGGCGGACGGCACCGGCTGGTTCGGCAAGCAGATGCTGCTGGAGGCGAAGTCGCAGGGGTTCACTCCGAACAACTTCTCCATCATGCCCTTCGACGGCGGCTTCAACGGCGCGGCGAGCCAGACCGACGCGCTGACCAAGTTCAACGGCATCCTGCAGTCCACCTTCGGGTGGAACGAGGCCACGGCGTACGCGCACGAGGGCTTCTCCGGGATGAACGGCCGCAGCGACGCCGGGGAGTACTTCTCCCAGGCGGACTTCCAGACGGTGCTGGACTTCGCGACCAGCCACCATATGGACCGCTACACATTTTGGAGTTTGAACCGGGATCGCCAGTGCTCCCCCGCCGACAACGGCGGCCGCACCTCCGGGTCCTGCTCCAGCGTGGCCCAGAGCGCCTGGGAGTTCGCCAGGTTCTCGGTGAAGTTCGCGGGGGCCACCCCGCCCGGCAACACGCCGACCCCGACCCCGACGCCCACTCCGCCGAACCCGGGCAACTCCTGCAAGGGCGCCTGGAGTTCGTCGGCCGTGTACGTCAGCGGGGACGAGGTCTCGTACAACGGGCACAACTGGAAGGCCAAGTGGTGGACCCAGAACGAGACGCCCAACGGCTCGGACTGGGGTCCCTGGCAGGACGAGGGTTCCTGCTGACCGCCGGCTGACCTCTTGACGGTGATGGTCCGAACCTTTACGTTCCGGGTCGTCAACGTCCATGGATGCGCCCGGAGTTCACATTCTTGAACTCCGGGCGCGTCCGGTCCGACGGGAGGACCCCCCACATGACCCGTCCCCGGCTTCTCGCGGCGGCGACCGCCACCGCACTCGCCCTCACGCTCGGCGTGTTCGGCGGCAGCGCCCAGGCGGCCGACCCCCATGTCGCGCCCGGCGGCAACTTCGACCTGTCCGTCTGGCAGCTCCAGGAGCCGGTCGGCTCCCCCGGCTCCCCCACCACGATCTCCTCGTCCCGGCTGCGCGGCGCGAACGGCTACCAGGACGCGTACTTCTACACCGACACCCGCGACGGCGCGATGATCTTCTGGGCGCCCGAGAAGGGCGTCACCACGCCCAACTCCCACTACGCGCGCTCCGAGCTGCGCGAGATGAACCGTGACGGAAGCGCCGCCGACTGGGCGCTCGGCGGTACGCACCGGCTCAGCGCGACCCTGCGCGTGGTCTCGGTGACCAAGAACGTGTGCGTCGGCCAGATCCACCTGGGCTCGGGCGGCTCCTCCACCAAGCCGCTGGTCGAGCTGTACTACCGGGCAGGCGGCGACATCGTGCTCGGCACCGAGGACTCCCCCTCCGGCGGCCAGACCACGCACCCGGTCGGTCACGTCCCCCTCGGCAAGACCTGGACCTACACCATCGCCGTGACCGGCGGGAACACCATCGAGCTGACCGTCAACGGCACCACCACCCGCTACGGCATCCCCTCCTCGTTCTCGCCGTACCGGCAGTACTTCAAGGCCGGGTCCTACAACCAGTCCTCCTCCGACAGCACGACCAACGGCGCGAAGGTCGGTTTCTACGGGCTGACCGTGTCCCACGGCTGATCCAGGGCCTTCCGGAGCCGGTTCCCACCCCTCCGGAGGGTCGCTCCATGACCCGCCTCACATCCGGACATACGGTGTGACCTGCGCAACTGGTGCATTTGAGCGAAGGGTCGTAGCGTCGGTGCGCACACGGTCGGACACGGCACTACAGGTGGGAGCGGCCATGCGCGGATCACTGATGGGAACGGCGGTCACCCTGGCGGCGGGGGCACTGCTCACGGCGGCCATGACCACGGCCTCGGCCAGCCCCCCGGATTCCGCCGCGCACACCGCCGCCGCCCGGCCCGTCCTGGTCGACTGCACGTGGCAGCGCGACGTGCGTCCGGCGGACTTCATCCTGGCCTGCGGCGACGGAAACAGCCGTCTGATGGGCCTGCACTGGACGAAGTGGAACGACGGCAAGGCGATCGCCGAGGGCGTGAACTGGGTCAACAACTGCGACCCGTACTGCGCCCGGGGCACCTTCCGGTCCTATCCGGTGACCGTACGGCTCGACCGCCCGGCCGAGTGGAAGAAGGACCCGGGGGTGCAGCACTTCACCCGGATGACCCTGACCTACAAGGACGCGCGCCCCGACGGGTTCAAGCAGGTCGTGACGTACCCGCTCTGGGACTGAGGGCGGCGGGCCCCGGGAGCGGTGGCAGGACTCCCGGAGCCTTCGGCAGGAGGGCGGCGACCGGCCGGGTCAGACGATCTCGGCCAGCAGGTCGCCGCCCTCCACCTGCTGAATGCGGTTGATGGCGAGCCGGGCGATCCGGCCGGCCTTCGGCGCGGTGATGGCGGCCTCCATCTTCATCGCCTCGATGGTGGCGATGGTCGCCCCCGCCTCCACCTCGTCGCCCTCGGCCGCGGCGAGCGTCACCACTCCCGCGAACGGCGCCGCCACATGGCCCGGGTTCGCCCGGTCCGCCTTCTCGGTCACCGGCACGTCCGTGGAGGCCGCGCGGTCGCGGACCCGGATGGGGCGCAACTGGCCGTTGAGCGAGGACATCACGGTACGCATCCCGCGCTCGTCGGCCTCGCCGACCGCCTGCAGCTCGATCAGCAGCCGGACCCCGGGCTCCAGGTCGACGGCGTACTCCTTGGCGGGGCGCAGCCCGTAGAAGAAGGACTTGCTGTCCAGAACGCCGGTGTCGCCGTAGGTCTGGCGGTGGGTGTCGAACTCGCGGGTCGGCCCGGGGAAGAGCAGCCGGTTGAGGGTGGGCCTGCGGTCCTTGGCCAGCCCCTCGCGATCCTCGGCGGACAGCTCGGGCACCGGCTTGGGCTCGGCCCGCCCGCGCAGGGCCTTGGTGCGGAAGGGCTCCGGCCAGCCGCCGGGCGGGGTGCCCAGCTCGCCGCGCAGGAAGCCGATCACCGAGTCGGGGATGTCGAAGCGGTCCGGGGTCTCCTCGAAGTCCTCCGGTGACACTCCGGCACCGACCAGATGCAGGGCGAGGTCGCCGACGACCTTGGAGGACGGGGTGACCTTGACCAGCCGGCCGAGGATGCGGTCGGCGGCCGCGTACATCGCCTCGATCTCCTCGAAGCGGTCCCCGAGGCCGAGCGCGACCGCCTGGGTGCGCAGGTTGGAGAGCTGGCCGCCGGGGATCTCGTGATGGTAGACGCGCCCGGTCGGGGAGGCGAGGCCCGCCTCGAAGGGGGCGTAGATCTTGCGCACGCTCTCCCAGTACGGCTCCAGTTCCTCGACGGCCGCGAGGTCGAGCCCGGTGGGCCGCTCGGAGTGGTCGGTCGCGGCGACCAGCGCCGAGAGGGAGGGCTGCGAGGTCGTCCCGGCCATGGAGGCGACCGCGCCGTCCACCGCGTCGACGCCCGCCTGGATCGCGGCGAGGTAGGTGGCGAGCTGGCCACCGGCGGTGTCGTGCGTGTGCAGATGCACGGGGAGGCCGAACTCCGCGCGCAGTGCGGTGACCAGCCTGGTCGCGGCGGGCGCGCGCAGCAGACCCGCCATGTCCTTGATCGCCAGGACGTGGGCCCCCGCCTCGACGATGCGCTCCGCGAGACGGAGGTAGTAGTCGAGGGTGTAGAGCCGCTCGGCGGGGTCGCTGAGGTCGGCGGTGTAGCAGAGGGCGACCTCGGCGACGGCGGTTCCGGTCTCTCGGACGGCCTCGATGGCGGGGCGCATCTGGTCCACGTCGTTGAGCGCGTCGAAGATGCGGAAGATGTCGATGCCGGTGGCGGCGGCCTCCTGCACGAAGGCGTCGGTGACCTCGGTGGGGTACGGCGTGTAGCCCACGGTGTTGCGGCCGCGCAGCAGCATCTGGAGGCAGAGGTTGGGCATGGCCTCGCGCAGCGCGGCGAGCCGCTCCCAGGGGTCCTCGGCGAGGAAGCGCAGCGCCACGTCGTAGGTCGCGCCGCCCCAGCACTCCACGGAGAGCAACTGCGGCAGGGTGTGCGCGACGACCGGCGCGGCGGCGAGGAGGTCCTTGGTGCGCACCCGGGTGGCGAGCAGCGACTGGTGGGCGTCGCGGAAGGTGGTGTCGGTGACGCCGAGGGTGCGCGACTCGCGCAGATGGCGGGCGAAGCCCTCGGGTCCGAGGTCGACCAGCAACTGCCGCGACCCGGCCGGGGGTTCGCCTGCGGGGACCTGCGGCAGCTTGGTGACCGGGTCGGGCAGGTCGGGACGCTCGCCGTGCGGCCTGTTGACGGTGACATCGGCGAGGTAGGTGAGCAGCTTGCTGCCCCGGTCGGCGGAGTGACGTGCCGTCAGGAGCTGCGGACGTTCCTCGATGAACGAGGTGGTGACCCGTCCGGCGCGGAAGTCGGGGTCGTCCAGGACCGCTTGCAGGAACGGGATGTTGGTGGCCACGCCCCGGATGCGGAACTCGGCCACCGCGCGCCGGGCGCGGCTGACGGCGGTGGGGAAGTCCCTTCCCCGGCAGGTGAGTTTGACCAGCATGGAGTCGAAGTGGGCGCTGATCTCAGTGCCGGCGTGGGTGGTTCCGCCGTCGAGCCGGATACCGGAGCCGCCCGGCGAGCGGTAGGCGCTGATCCGGCCGGTGTCGGGGCGGAAGCCGTTGGCGGGATCCTCGGTGGTGATGCGGCACTGCAGGGCCGCGCCGCGCAGGGTGATCCGGTCCTGGGAGAGACCGAGGTCGGCCAGGCTCTCCCCGGCGGCGATGCGCAACTGGGCCTGGACCAGGTCGACGTCGGTGACCTCCTCGGTCACCGTGTGCTCGACCTGGATGCGCGGGTTCATCTCGATGAAGACGTGGTTGCCGTCGCGGTCGAGCAGGAACTCCACGGTGCCCGCGTTGCGGTAGCCGATCTCGCGGGCGAAGCGCACGGCGTCGGCGCAGATGCGGTCACGCAGCTCGGGGTCGAGGTTGGGCGCGGGGGCGAGTTCGATGACCTTCTGGTGGCGGCGCTGGACGGAACAGTCGCGCTCGTAGAGGTGGATGACGTTGCCCTCGCCGTCGGCGAGGATCTGCACCTCGATGTGGCGGGGGTCCACGACAGCCTTCTCCAGGAAGACGGTCGGGTCGCCGAAGGCGGAGGCGGCCTCGCGGGAGGCGGCCTCGATGGACTCGCGCAACTGGGCGGGGTCCTCGACCCGGCGCATACCCCGGCCGCCGCCGCCCGCGACCGCCTTCACGAAGACGGGGAAGCCGATCTCGCCCGCGGCGCGCACCAGTTCGTCCACGTCGTTGGAGGGCGCGGAGGAGGCGAGGACGGGAACTCCGGCGGCGCGGGCGGCGGCGACCGCGCGCGCCTTGTTGCCAGTCAGTTCGAGGGTGGCGGCGCTCGGGCCGACGAAGGTGATGCCCGCCTCCTCGCAGGCGCGGGCCAGCTCGGGGTTCTCCGAGAGGAAGCCGTAGCCGGGGTAGACGGCGTCGGCTCCGGCCCGGTGGGCGGCGGCCACGATCTCGTCGACGGAGAGATAGGCCCGCACGGGGTGCCCCTGTTCCCCGATCTCGTACGCCTCGTCGGCCTTGAGCCGGTGCAGCGAGTTGCGGTCCTCGTGCGGGAACACGGCGACCGTGCGGGCGCCCTGCTCGAACGCCGCGCGGAACGCCCGGATCGCGATCTCTCCCCGGTTGGCGACCAGCACCTTGCGGAACATCTCGGATTCCCTTCAGCCTGCCGGCGACGTACACCATCGTGTCAGCCAAGCCCTGCCCCGGTATCTCGCCGAAACACTAGGGGGTGCCCGCCCGGGTCGAGGTGCGAAAACCGTCACATTGACGTGACCCTGCGGGCGTGACCGCGCGTGCGGGCGCGGGAGGGGGCGGCGGAGGGGCCGGAGCGGGGGTGGGGGAGGTGTCGCGCCGCACCGCCGGGGGCCGGGTGCGGCGCGTGGACAGGGATCGCAGGAGGTGGCGCAGCCGGGCGCCGTGGGTGTGCAGGACGCCCAGGACGACGGCGGCGCCCACGGCGATCAGGTGTTCGCGGCCGGCGAGGTTGGGGACGGCGATGGACTCCCACACCATCGATCCGCCTGTCAGAGTGAAAACCACGGGCGCCCGGCGGACCACCGCCAGATAGGTGAACAGGCCGACGACCGCCGCCGAGGGACCGGTGTCGAGGACCTGCCCCGCCTCGGGCGGCAGCCCGAGACCCCACCAGCCGTCCGGACCGAGCGCGATCATCGCGCGGGCGGTGAGGGTGCCCGCCAGGGTGGTGGCGTAGCTGATGAAGAGGGTGCGGGCGCGGCCGAGGACGAGTTCGGCGAGCGCGAAGGCGAGGAAGAGCTGGGTGATGCCCGCCCAGACCGGGAGGTCGAGCGCGGGGACGTAGAGCGAGACGGGGGTGCGCAGCAGGGACAGCCACAGGGGCAGGTCGGCGGTGACGCCGCCGAGGCGGCGCACCCAGGTGGCACCGGCCGGGTGCTGGGCAAGGTCGTGGAAGAAGATGACCCCCAGGGCGGCGACGAACGCCAGCAGGAGCCCCGAGAGCCCCCGGTGGGCGAGTCTGCGCACCGGGTCGACGACGATGGCGTGCCACTCGCCCCGCAGCACGCGTCCGGCGCCCCGGGCGAGCCGTGCGAGCGCGGGGCGGATCGCGGGGGTGTGCCCGCCGGTGTTCGTGGGACGCGATGTCCTGTCGCTCCCGGCTGCCCCGACCCGCACGTCTCCCCCTCCCCCGGCCGTGCCCGGGTGCGGGACGGCGGTCACAGTTCAGCGAGCCGGAGGCCGGTCGTCAAGATCTTCGGCGGGGGCGAGTGCGTGACAAGAAACGGGCGCCGGGGTCTCAACCTCGCGCGGCCCGGGGGCGTCCGGCGTTCCGTGTCGTATGCGGATACGGTCCCGGGCGCCCGGTTCACGACCAACGCACGGATTTGCACGTCCACTTCATGGACTGCCGCTGCTTTCTTTCCACTTTGATCATCAACTCTCGTATAGTGACCGCCGGTTCACCGAGACAGCCGTTTTTCCGTCAGCCGACCCGAGCAGGTCTGCCGTTCGCCCCCCGTTCCCTCCTTGTTCCCTTTCTTCCATCTGCCATCTGCCGCGAGGACCACACCGGACCGATGACCGCGCCCACGCAATCAGGCGACCGTTCCTCCCTCCGCGCGCTCGCCGCCGCGCTCGCCGCGACCGCCGCCCTCTCGGCGCTCGCGCTCGCCGTGGCGGTGGCGATCGCGCCGGACCCGGCGCGCAACGCGCTGCTGTGGTGCGGGATTCCGGCCGCGGTCCTGCTCTCGGCCGCCGTGGCGAGCGCCGCGTACGGCGTCCACACCGGGCGCCTGCTGCGCCGCCGACTGGAGGGCGCGGCCGGGGACATCGCCCGGCTCACCCAGCAACGCGACCGGCAGACGGAGGACGCGCGCCGGGAACAGCAGCGGCTCATCAACGAACTCGCCGCCCAACGAGTTGAGTTCAAGGAGGAACGGCAGCGCCTTGAGCGGGAGGGCGCCGGTTCGCTCGACGAGCTGCGCTCCGAACTGGATTCTGTCCGGACGCAGTTGGACCAGGCGCGGCGCGAGCGGGCGGCGGCGGTCTCCGCGACCTCCAACGCGGCGGCCCGTATGCAGGCCCTCGCCACAGCCACGCTGGCCGACCTGCGGGCGATGGAGGAACGGCACACCGACGAGGACGTGCTCACCGATCTGCTCCACCTCGACCACCGCACGGCCCAGGCGGGGCGTCTCGCCGACTCCGTCGCCGTGCTCACCGGGGCGCGTTCGGGCCGTCGTTGGGCGCGACCGATCGCGATGGAGTCCATCCTGCGCGGTGCGATGGGACGCATCGGCGGCTACCGGCGGGTGCGGGTGCACTCCACCAGCGATGCCGCCGTCGCCGGGCACGCGGCGGAGGGCGTGATGCACGCGCTCGCCGAACTCCTCGACAACGCGACGAACTTCTCGCCGCCGACCGCCGAGGTCCACGTGTACGTGGAGGAGGTCCCGGCCGGGGTCATCGTGTCCGTGGAGGACAGCGGCCTGGTGATGGGCGACGTGCAGTTGCGCCGCGCGGAGAAGGCGGTCACCGGTGACGTGTCCGGGCTCGGCGGCCTCACCGGCACCCGGCTCGGGCTCGCGGTGGTGGGCCGGCTGTCCCACAAGCACGGTCTCAAGATCTCGTTCCGGCCCTCGGCGCGCGGCGGCACGGGTGTGCTGATGCTGGTCCCGCAGGACATCCTGACGAGCCCGGTCCCGCCGGAGCGGGTGCCGCCGACGGCTCTGCCGGCGCCGGTCGACGCCGAGCCGGAGGAGTCGGACTCGCTCCCCCGCCGCCGCCGGGGCCGCACCCTGGCGGAGGCCGAACGCTCCCGCGCGACCCGCTCCGCGAACCCGGCCCCGGCTCCCGACGCGGAACAGGCCAAGGCCCGCGCGGCCCGCTTCACGAGCTTCCGCAAGGCGGTCCGGCCGTCCGGCGGGCCGGGGAAGGACACCCCGGCCGAGCCGTCGGGCCCGACCGGGCCGGACACCGGCCCTGGCGCCGGCGCCGAGGCGGCCCGCACCACCGCGACCGCCCCCGGCACCGCGCCGGACGGCTCCCGCAGCGACGGCACGCCGCACGCCCCGGCCGGGACCCGCTCGCGGGACACGTCCCCCGAACCCTCGGCCGAGTCCCGCCCGCGCCCCGCCGACGCACCCGCGGAGCCGGACGCGACCGCTCCCGCCCGCGCGGAGCGCACCCCCGCTCACGGCCACACCGGCGGCCTCGCCCGCCGTACCCGTACCCGCGCCACCGCGGACGGCACGGCCGGCACTCCTGGCGACAGCGGCGACGCCCCGGCCCACCGCCACCCGGCGGACGCCTCCGGCGACGCCCCCGCCGCCGGGCACGCCGACGCGGCCGCCCCCCGTACCGAACACCACGGCGGCACCACATCCGCCGCCTCTTCCTCCTCGTCCGAGCACCACCCCACGCACCCGGAAGGCCCCACTTCATGACCGGCCCGACCACCGCCGACGACAAGCTGACCTGGCTCCTGGAAGGGCTCCTGGAGAGGACTCCGGGTGCGCGGCACGCGCTCGTGCTGTCCCGGGACGGGCTGAAGCTGTGCCGCTCGCCCGAGCTGTCCGTCGACCAGGCCGACCAGCTCGCCGCGATCGCCGCGGGCATCCAGTCCCTGTCGCAGGGCGCGTCCGTGGAGTTCGGGGACGGCAGCGGCGGGGTGCGCTCGGCGATGACCGAGTTCTACGGCGGTGTGCTGTTCATCGTCGAGGCGGGCTCGGGCGCCCATCTGGCGGTGATCACCAGCGACGACGCCGACCCCGGCGTCGTGGGGCACACCATGAGCGAGCTGGTGGAGCAGATCGGTGAGCACCTGACCGCTCCGCCCCGTTCCTCATGAGCCGTCCCGGCAGGGACGACGCCCCGGACCGTCTCTACACGATCACGCACGGCCGCGTCGGCCCCGCTCCCGACAACCCGTTCGACCTGGTCACGCTGGTCGTCGCCGAGTCGGCGCCCACGCCCGGTATGCAGTCGGAGCTGGTCGCGATCCTGCGGATGACCGAGTTCCCCACCTCGGTCGTCGAGATCGCGGCCGAGCTGCGGCTGCCCGTCGGCATCACCAAGGTGCTGCTCGGCGACCTGCTGGACCAGGGGCGCGTCAGCGCACGCCATCCGCACCGGCCGGCCATCACCGACCCCGACATCCTGGAGCAGGTGCTCGTTGGACTCCGCAATCTCTGACGCGCGCACCCCGTTGGGTGCCTCCGCCGACAACGGTCTGAAGATCGTCGTCGTGGGCGGCTTCGGCGTCGGCAAGACCACCCTGGTCCGCTCGGTCAGCGAGATCCGTCCCCTCAACACCGAGGAGACGATGACGCAGGCCGGTGCGTCGGTGGACGACATCGAGCAGGTGCGCGGCAAGTCCGCGACGACCGTCGCCTTCGACTTCGGCCGCATCACCCTGGACGCGCGCAACGTGCTGTACCTGTTCGGGGCACCGGGACAGGAGCGGTTCTGGTTCCTGTGGGACCGGCTGTTCTCGGGCACTCTCGGCGCGGTGGTGCTGGTGGACACCCGGCGCATCGACGACTCCTGGTACGCCATCGACCGCCTCGAACACCACGGCACACCGTTCATCGTGGCCTGCAACGACTTCGGCGGCCCGGTGCACGCCTCCGAGGAGGTGCGCGCCGCCCTGGACCTCGATCCGGACGTCCCGCTGATCGACTGCGACGCCCGGGACCGTGAGTCGGCCAAGCGGGTCCTGATCACCCTGGTCGAGCATGTGCGCAGCCGATACGCCGTGGCCGCGGGCCCGTTGACCCCGGAGGCGGTGTGATGGCCGACGCCGTACCCCTCGGGGGTCCCCGGTTCCAGACCGAACCGGCCCGGCTGTACCGGGAGATGCGCCGCGACCACGGCTCCGTGGTGCCGGTGCTGCTCGACGGCGACCTGCCCGCCTGGCTGGTCCTCGGCTACCGCGAGCTGCATCAGGTCACCGGCGATCCGGTGCTGTTCAGCCGCGACTCCGAGCTGTGGAACCAGTGGGAGAACGTGCCGGACGACTGGCCGCTGCTGCCCATGATCGGCCACCGCCAGCCCTCGATCCTGTACACCGTCGGCGAACGGCACCGCCAGCGCGCGGCGATGGTGAGCAACGCCCTCGAGTCGGTGGACCCCTTCGAACTGCGGGGCCAGGCAGAGCGGTTCGCGGACGAGCTGATCGACGCGCTGTGCTCCTCGGGCGAGGCGGACCTGGTGGGCCAGTACGCCGGGCTGCTGCCCGTACGGGTGCTGGCACATCTGTACGGCTTCCCGGACGAGGAGGGGCCGGGGCTCGTCACCGCGCTCAACGACATGATCGACGGCCGGGAGCGGGCGCTGTCGGGTCAGGCCCATCTGGCGTCCTCCATGGCCCGGTTGGTGGCCGAGCGGGCCAAGGAGCCCGCCGACGACGTCGTCTCCCACATGCTCGCCGACGGCAGCGGATTCACCGAGGAGGAGCTGGTCCAGGACCTGATGGTCATGATGGCGGCGGGTCACCAGCCGACCGCCGACTGGATCGGCAACTCGCTGCGGCTGATGCTGACCGACGAGCGGTTCGCCGCCTCGCTGTTCGGCGGCCGCAACAGCGTCGCCGAGGCGATGAACGAGGTGCTCTGGGAGGACACCCCGACCCAGAACGTGGCCGGGCGCTGGGCGGCCCGCGACACCCATCTGGGCGGCCGTCGCATCCGGGCGGGCGATCTGCTGCTGCTCGGTCTCCAGGGCGCCAACTCCGATCCCCAGGTGCGCACCGACGCCTCGGCCCTGACCGGTGGCAACAACGCGCACTTCTCCTTCGGGCACGGCGAGCACCGCTGTCCGTTCCCGGCGCAGGAGATCGCCGAGGTGATCGCGCGCACGGGCATCGAGGTCGTCCTCGACCGGCTGCCCGACATCGATCTGGCGGTGCCCGCCGAGTCCCTGAGCCGCCGCCCCTCGCCCTGGCTGCGCGGGCTGACCGAGCTGCCCGTCCGGTTCACGCCCGTACCCGCCCTCTGATTTCGCGTCACCCCGGCCGGAGTTCACCGCTCCGGCCGGGTCCGGGGCCGTCCCCGGCGCGACGCGCAGTACTCCGACCACTGCCCTGGGAGGCATGTCCCGATGACGACCGGTACCGCGACGTCCCCGATTCCCCTCGATCCCTTCGTCACCGACCTGGACGGCGAGAGCGCGGCCCTGCGCGCGGCCGGTCCGCTCGCCGCCGTGGAGCTGCCCGGCGGCGTGCCGGTGTGGGCGGTCACGCACCACGCCGAGGCGAAGGCGCTGCTCAACGACCCGCGCCTGGTGAAGGACATCAACGTGTGGAGCGCCTGGCGGCGCGGCGAGATCCCGGCCGACTGGCCGCTGATCGGTCTGGCCAACCCGGGCCGCTCGATGCTCACCGTGGACGGCGCCGACCACCGCAGGATGCGCACTCTGGTGGCGCAGGCGCTCACCCCGCGCCGGGTGGAGCTGATGCGCGAGCGGATCGAGAAGCTCACCCAGGACCTCCTGGACGCGCTGCCCGCCGGTGACGAGACGGTGGATCTGAAGGCCGCGTTCGCCTACCCGCTGCCGATGTTCGTGGTGGCCGACCTCATGGGCATCGACGCCGCCGAACTCCCGCGCCTGAAGGTGCTGTTCGAGAAGTTCTTCTCCACCCAGACCCCGCCCGCCGAGGTCCTCGCGACCCTCACCGAGCTGGCCGGGATCATGGCGGCGACCGTGGCGGCCAAGCGGGCGGAGCCGGGCGACGACCTCACCAGCGCGCTGATCCGCGCCTCGGCGGACGGCGACCACCTCACCGACGAGGAGATCGTCTCCACCCTCCAGCTCATGGTGGCCGCCGGTCACGAGACCACGATCTCGCTGATCGTCAACGCGGTGGTCAACCTCTCCACCCACCCCGACCAGCGTGCCCTGGTCCTGTCCGGGGAGGCCGACTGGTCGGCGGTCGTCGAGGAGACCCTGCGCTGGTCCACCCCGACCTCGCATGTGCTGATCCGCTTCGCCACCGAGGACGTACCGGTCGGCGACAAGGTCATCCCGGCCGGGGACGCGCTCATCGTGTCGTACGGCGCGATCGGCCGCGACGAGCGGGCGCACGGGCCGAGCGCCGGGGAGTTCGACGTCACGCGCGAGACGAAGAACCGGCACATCTCCTTCGGCCACGGCCCGCACGTGTGCCCCGGCGCGGCGCTCTCCCGCCTGGAGGCGGGCGTGGCGCTGCCCGCGCTGTACTCCCGCTTCCCGCACCTGGACCTCGCCGTTCCGGCCGCCGAGCTGCGCAACAAGCCGGTGGTCACCCAGAACGACCTCTTCGAGCTGCCGGTGCGTCTGAACGGCTGACTTGCGCTGGAGTGCGCTCCAGCACCTAGCGTCGTGACCACACGGCGCGGTACGGCCCGCCGCCCGCCCGGTGTCCCCCTCACGGGATGCCGGGCGGGCGGATCCGTCGCTAGATGGAGGAGGGGGCTCGTGCCGTACGGGTGGCCATGATCGACTGCGGAAGGGCTGGACGATGCGCAAGCGCAACCTGCGGGACCTGACGGTTTCGAGTATCGGTCTCGGATGTATGGGAATGTCCGCGTTCTACGGCACGGCCGACGAGAAGGAGGGCATCGCCACCATCCACCGCGCCCGGGAACTGGGCATCGACTTCCTCGACACCGCCCAGATGTACGGGCCGCTGACCAACGAGTCCCTGGTCGGCGAGGCGATCCGGGGCCACCGCGACGAGTATGTGCTCGCGACGAAGTTCAACTTCCGGATGGACGACGCCGTACCCGGCGACATGTCCTCCGTCGGCCCCCAGGACGGCTCGGCCGAGCACGTCCACAGCTCGGTGCGCGGCTCCCTGGAGCGCCTCGGCACCGACCACATCGACCTGTACTACCAGCACCGGGTCGACCCGAACGTCCCCATCGAGGAGACGGTGGGCGCGCTGGCCGAACTGGTCGCGGACGGCACGATCGGGCACATCGGACTGAGCGAGGCGAGCGCGGAGACGCTGCGCCGGGCCAACGCCGTCCACCCGATCACGGCGGTGCAGAGCGAGTACTCCCTGTGGTCCCGGGACGTGGAGGCGGAGGTGCTGCCGGCCTGCCGCGAGCTGGGCATCGGCTTCGTCGCGTACTCCCCTCTCGGCCGCGGCTTCCTCGCCGGCCGCTTCTCCTCCCCCGACGAGCTGGATGCCGACGACTGGCGCCGCCAGAACCCCCGCTTCACCGACGCGCACCTCGCCGCGAACCTCCGCCTGGCCGCCAAGGTCAAGGAGATCGCGGAGGAGAAGGACGTCACCCCCGCCCAACTCGCCCTCGCCTGGGTCCTCGCCCAGGGCGACTTCATCGTCCCCATCCCCGGCACCAAGCGCCGCTCCTACCTCGAGCAGAACGCGGCCGCCGTCGACATCGAGCTCACCCCGGAAGACCTCTCCCGCATCGACGCGGAACTCCCCGAGGTCTCGGGCGAGCGGTACGACGAGGAGGGAATGCGCGCGGTGAACCGCTGACCGACGACCGCTCGCCCCTCGGCGGTCGGGCCAGGTGAGGGCCCCTCGGGCGGCGGGTGACGACGTGCCGGGGGGCGGGTTCTGGCGCACTCTGGGGGAATGAGGTCGGGAGGGTGGGCCGCGGGGCCGCGGTGGTCGTTGCGTTCGGCACATGCGCTGTTGCTGTTGCCGATCGCGCTGATCGTGGTGATCACGGTGGTGGATCTGCGGGTGCCGACGGACATCCATCTGGGTCCGGCACTCGTGATCGCTCCGGCGCTCACTCCGTCGCTGGCCGGGCCCCGGACCACCGCGTTCGTGGGGGCGCTGGCGCTCGCCGCGCAGGTGCTCATCGGGTATCAGCACGGCGGTATCGGCACCACGAACCACGTCGTGCAGCTCGTCACGCTGGCGGTGCTGTGCGTGATCCTCGTCGTCTACAGCGTCGTGCGCGAGCGGCGGAAGGCTCAGCTCGCGCAGGTCCGCAGTGTGGCCGAGGCGGCTCAGCACGTGCTGATGTGGCCGTTGCCGGAGCAGATCGGGGCGTTGCGGATAGCGTCGCTGTATCTCGCGGCCGAGGACGAGGCGCAGATCGGCGGTGACCTGTACGCGGTGACGCCGTGCGAGCGCGGGGTGCGGGTGCTGATCGGGGACGTACGGGGCAAGGGGCTTCCGGCGATCGGGGAGGCAGCGCTGCTGCTGGGGGCGTTCCGCGAGAGCGCGCACCGGCACATGCCGCTCGGGGAGCTGGCGACCGCGCTGGACCGGAGCATCACACGGTACGCCGACGAGCTGGACACCCCGGAGGAGGCGGGCGAGCGGTTCGCGACGGCGCTGCTGGTGGAGATCCCGGAGGGAGACGCGATCACGCTGATGACCAGTTGCGGCCACCCGCCCCCGCTGTTGCTGAGCCCCGGCCGCCACGTCACCGTCCCGAGCCTGCACCCCTCCCCGCCCCTCGGTGTCCACGGCGACGCCGAGCACACTGTGGACGCGTTCGCCCTCGCCCCCGGCGACACCCTGCTCCTCTACACGGACGGTGTCATCGAGGCCCGCGACACCCGGGGCCGCTTCTACCCCCTGGTCGACCGCGTCGCCCGCTGGACCGACGACACCCCGGAGGCCCTGATGCACCACCTGCGCCGCGACCTCCTGGCCCATGTCGGCGGCCGTCTCGGCGACGACGCGGCCCTGGTCGCCGTACACCGGACGCCGGGCGACCACCCCCGGCACCTCCACGCATGGGCACCGCAACGATGACCGCCATCACGCCTCCGGGCACCGGGCAGACCGCCTGCTCGAAATCCCTGCACACCCCGCTGCGGGACTTCCTGCGCACGGAGACCGGCAGCGGGCTGGTGCTGGTGGCGGCCGTGCTCGCCGCGCTGGTGTGGGCCGGCTTCGCGCCGGGTGTCTACGAAGAAGCCTGGACGACGCGGCTGTCGGTCAGCGCGGGCTCCGCCGAGCTCGGCCTTGACCTGCGCGGCTGGATCAACAGCGGTCTGATGGCTCTGTTCTTCTTCGTGGTCGGCCTGGAGGCGCGCCGCGAGTTCGACATGGGCGAGCTGCGCGAGCGCCGCCGGTTCGCACTGCCTCTGGCCGCCGGGCTCACCGGGATGCTCGTCCCCGTCCTGATCTTCCTGGCCTTCACCCGCCACGACGGCGCCGGTCACGGGTGGGGCGCGGCGATGTCCACGGACACCGCGTTCGCCCTCGGGACGCTGGCTCTGATGGGCAGGCGCCTGCCGTCGGCGCTGCGCACCTTTCTGCTGACGGTGTCCGTGGTCGACGACTTCGTCGCGCTCGCGGTCATCGCCTTCGCCTACAGCGGCAGCGTCTCCTGGCCCGCGCTCCTCGCCGCCGCCGTCGTCTTCGCGGTGGCGCTGCTGCTGCGCAGGGCGGGCGTGAGGAACGGCGTGGTCTACGCGGTGGCGGCGGCCTGTGTCTGGGTGGCGCTGCTGGAATCGGGCATCGATCCCGTCGTCACCGGGCTGGCGTTCGGGCTGCTCACCTACGCCTATCCCGCCTCGCGCAGCGAACTGGAGCGGGCCACCGGGCTGTTCCGGCTCTTCCGGGAGCAGCCCACACCCGAGCTGGAGCGGCATCTGCGCCAGGGGCTGGCCGCCGCCATCTCGCCGAACGAGCGGCTCCAGCAGCTCTTCCACCCGTGGACGAGCTATGTGATCGTGCCCCTGTTCGCCCTCGCCAACGCCGGCATCCACGTGAGCCGGCCGGGGCTCCTGGAGAGCCTCGGCTCACCGGTCACCCTCGGCATCCTGATCGCCTACGTGGTGGGCAAGCCGCTGGGTGTCTTCGCGGCCGAGTTCGTCACCACGCGGGTGAGCCGTGGCCGGCTGCGCCCTCCGGTCGGCTGGGGGTCGGTCCTCGCGGGCGGCACGGCGGCCGGGGTCGGCTTCACCGTCTCCCTGCTGATCGCCACACTCGCCTTCACCGGCGAGGAGCTGACCCAGGCGAAGGTCGGCGTCCTCGCCACCGTGCCGGTCTCCCTCGTGCTGACCTGGCTGGTCACCGGTGCCGTGCACGCGCTGCCGCCCACCGTCCGCTCCCGGGCGCTGCTGGGGACGGCCGAGACCATCACCGACCTCGCGGTGCCCGTGGACCCGGACCGCGACCACGTGCGCGGCCCGCTGGACGCCCCGGTGACCGTGGTGGAGTACGGCGACTTCGAGTGCCCGTACTGCGGCCAGGCCGAACCCGCGCTGCGCGACCTGCTCGCGGGCGTCGACGACGTCAGCTACGTGTGGCGCCATCTGCCGCTCAACGACGTGCATCCCCATGCCCAGCTGGCCGCCGAGGCCGCGGAGGCGGCGGCCCGCCAGGACGCCTTCTGGCCCATGCACGACGTCCTGCTCGCGCACCAGGGCGCCCTGCGCGTCTCCGACCTGCTGCGGTACGCCGAGGAGCTGGGCCTTGACACCGCCCGCTTCGCACGGGACCTGCGCACCCACGCGGGCGCCGCCCGGGTGGCCGAGGACGTCGAGTCGGCCGACCTCAGCGGGGTCGCGGGGACTCCGACCTTCTTCGTCAACGGCCGGGTGTACCGCGGTCCCTACGACCTGAGCGGTCTCGCCGAGGCCGTCCGCAGCGCCCGGGAACGCGCCGTCCTGGCCGCGGGCTGACCCCGCGGCCCTCAGCGCACCTGCCTCAGGTCCGTGATCTTGCGGGTCGTCAGGTCCGACTGGACGTCGATCCGGGTGACCTCGGGGTGCTTGCCGTCGCTCCACGTCAGCGTGACGCGGGTGGTGGCGTGGCCCATCCCCGAGCCGGTGTAGGCGGCCTTCCACTTCACGGGGGTGTTCTGGGCGAAGAGGATGCCGTCGGCGTGGTTCTCGTGCTCCCAGACGGTGACCTTCTTGCGGGCGGAAGCCGTGAGGTAGAAGCCGCGGAGGGCCTTGGCGTCGGTGGCGCTCGCCGGGTCCTCGCCGTCCCAGACGGCGTCGATGTAGGCGCCGTAGAAGTCGGCGACGCGCTGGGTGACGTTGCGGGGGTCGCCCTGGGCGGTCGTGACCGCGGCGGGGCGGGCGGCGGCAGTGGTGGCGGCGTGCGCCGCGGTGTGGGCGGTGCCCGCCAGGGCCGGGGTAACGGCGGCCAGGACGAGGCCCGCGCCGAGGGCGACGGTGGTCAGCGGTGTCATGCGGTTGCGGATGGACATGTGCCTGATTCACCCGTTTTCTACGCGGCCGGGCCGTTCCCGGCCGTTGACGGACCGTAAGAGCGTGAATGTCGCTCCCCGGTTCCCGGTTGGCGTGTCCCTTTCCGGTGAACTTCCCGGCCGGGGACGACGAACCCGCTCAGTCGGCGGCCGTGAACGCCAGCACCGCGTTCTGGCCGCCGAAGCCGAACGAGCTGCTGAGGGCCGCCCGCATCTCGTGCGCGCGGGGCGCCTTGGCGACGACGTCGAGGTCGATCGCCGGGTCCAGGGTGTGGAGGTTGGCGGTGGGCGGGATGAGCTGGTGGCGCAGGGTGAGGACCGTGCAGGCGGCCTCGATGGCGCCCGCGCCGCCGATGGCGTGGCCGATGGTGCCCTTGACGGCGGTGACGGGCGGCGGCCTGCGGAACACCTGGTGCAGGGCGTTGTGTTCGGCGAGGTCGCCCTGGGGGGTGGAGGTGCCGTGGGCGTTGACGTGGTCGACGTCCTCGGGGGCGAGGCCCGCGTCCGCGAGGGCGCCCCGGATGGCGCGGGCGGCTCCGTCGCCGCCGGGGTGCGGGGCGGTGAAGTGGTGGGCGTCGCAGGAGGCGCCGAACCCGGAGACGTAGGCGGCGGGGCGACCACCCCGGGTGCGGGCGTCCTCGGTGCGCTCCAGGACGAGGACGGCGGCGCCCTCGCCGAGGACGAATCCGTCGCGGTCGCGGTCGAAGGGGCGGGACGCCTCGTGCGGGGCGTCCGCACGGCGGGACAGCGCGCGCATCTGGGCGAAGCAGGCGGCGGTCATGGGGAGCCGGGCCGACTCGCTGCCCCCGGCGAGGACCAGGTCGCAGGCGCCGGACAGCAGCCAGTCGCGGGCGAGCCCGATCGCGCTGGTGCCGGAGGCGCAGGCGGTGCTGACGACCATGTTGGGGCCGGTGACGCCTAGGTCGAGGGCGATCTCGGCGGCCGCCATGTTGGGCACGCTGCGCGGCAGCGCGAGCGGGGAGACCCGGTCGGGCACCTGGTCCGCGAGCCGGTCGAACTCTGCCTGCCAGCCCTGCATGGAGCCGGTGCCCACCCCCATGACGACGCCGACCCGGGCGGCCTCCCAGCCGTCGGCGCCGACCCCGGCGTCGGCCACGGCCTCGCGCGCGGCGAGCAGCGCGAAGGTGGTGAAGCGGTCGAGGCGGCGGCTGAGCCGGTGGCCGAGGAGCCCCGCCGCGTCCAGCTCGGGCACCCGGCAGGAGAACGCCACCGGCAGCCCGTCGAGGCCCGGGTCGGGGGCCGCCGTGGAGAGCCCGGCGCACAGCCCCTCCCAGGCCGCCTCCCTGCCGATCCCGGCCGGCGTGACCAGTCCGAGTCCGGTGACGGCCACGGGGGGACGCCGGTTCATGTCACCTGATTTCACGAGCTGCATGTGCCGTGATTATGCGGACCCGTGGCGCCCGGCCCGCCGCGCCACACTCGTTCGGCCGAGGACCGGGTCCGCTACCACCCGTATGCGCGAACGCGGCGTGGCTCAGCCGATGCCGTCGTACGAACCGGGTACGGCGGCGGACGGCCGTCCCGCCGGGCCGCTCGACTGGCCGGCGCGCCCGCTCGACCGTCCCGTGCGGCCGAGCGGCACGGGGTCCGTCCCCGGGTGCGAGGTGAGCAACATGGCGGCCGCGGCGCGCAGTTGGCGGGCGCTCCGGCGGCAGGCCGCCGCCTGGCGGGTCAGCGCGGGACGGGTGTGGGCCGGGGTGGCGGGGCAGGCGGCCAGCGACTTGGCGGTGGCGACGAGGCGGCGGGCGTAGCCGTCCATCAGCTCGGCGTCGGCGCGCAACCCGGCTGCACGGTCGAGGAGTTCGGCGGCGCGCGGCGTCGTACGGGGGGACTCGGTCACCATGGCTGCTCCCGGTCGCGTGGGGTCGGTCGCGGTCTCGGTCGTGCGGGGCGGTCTCAGCGCGGCAGCACCGCCCCGGCACTGCGGTGGACCATGGACTGCGGGCAGGACAGCACGAACAGCGGTCGCGCTCCGTCGGCGCCGAGCTTGCGCAGTTGCCCGGACATGGGCTGGGCGGCGGAGGTGTCCAGGCTCAGCCGCACGCCCGCGCCGAGGTGCAGCCGGGGGCGGCCGCTGGTGCGGACCAGGGTGCGGACGGTGCTCTCGCCGCGCCTGCCGTAGAGGACCCAGTCGGCCTCGGGGCAGCGAATGCCGGGACCGAGCCGGCCGTCGACGGCGACACCGATGTCCGGTGCGGAGAACCGGATGTGACGGTTCATCAGGTCGGCCTCGGCGGGGGCGAGCAGTGCGGGCAGTCCCCAGATCTCCCGCGCGACGACCTGGGCCTCCTCGCTGGTGACGGCGAGCGAGAGGACGTACCGGCCGGTGCGGCGCAGGTCGGCGCGGCGCAGCAGGTCGGTGGCGAGGTCGAGGGGGCGGGGCCGCCACAGGTCGTCGACCAGCACCGACAGGACGACCTCGGTGTAGGGGCCGATGGTGGAGCTGCGGTGTTCGTACAGGGAGAGCACCGCGAGCGCCCGCCGTGCCGGTGTGCTCGGCCGCATCCAGGCGACGTGGGGCAGCAGCGCGCGTACGGCCTCGGCGTCGGCCGGGAAGCACAGGTGGGCCGAGGAGGAGTCGTGGTAGCGCACCGGCAGGGAGACCGGACCCCGGGTGGTGGCGAGGGACGTGGTGGGCAGGGTGAGGAAGGGGTGGCCGTCCGGCGGGTGGGCGCGGTTCTTGAGGCGGTACGCCTGGGTGCGCACGACGGGTCCCCGGTACGGCGCGAGCGCGCGGTCGATGTCCTCGCGTACGGCGGGGGCGGTGGTGCGCAGATGCTCCAGATAGCCGCGCAGCGTGTGGGAGCGGGGGAACTCCCTTGCCGTACCGGTGAATTCGGCTTCGTAGCGGTTCGGGTGCGCCTCGGCGGCGCCGCCCCGGCCCTCGGGGGCGGGCACGATGTCGTGTTCGTCGGTGACGCGGGCGACCCAGGTGCGCGGGTCGGCGGGTTTGCCGCGGTGCGGCGGGGAGCCGACGGCGATGACGTGGGTGACCCGGTAGGTGGCGCAGAACTCGGGGTCCTGGGCGAGGTTGAGCAGCGCGGTGCCGCCCTCGCCGTGGCCGATCAGGGCGAGGTCGGCGCCGCGGGGGATGCCGTGGTCCTCGATGGCGGGCAGCAGGGCGCGGGTGTAGGGCGAGCCGGGGGTGAACTGCTCCTGCCAGGCGCCGAGCACGTCGGGGGGCGCGTCGTCGCGGGGGCGGCCCGGCGCGGTGCCGGGGGCCTGGACGACGTAGCGGACGACGCCGTCGGGGCCGCGCACGTTCTGGACGAGGACGCGTCCGGCGCAGGACAGCGTCTCGATGTTGCGCAGGAAGCCGAGGAAGGAGCCCTCGGTGGCGATGGTCTGCCGTTCCTGGCCGGTGAGCGCGGTGCCCTCGGCCGCCGCGTCACCGGGTCCGCCCGCCGGTCCGCCCTCGGGGTCGCCCGCGCGGTCCGCCGGTTCGGCGTCCAACAGGGCTCGCACGGAGAGCAGTTCGGTCATCAGGGCGGTGAGTCCGGCCAGGGAGCGCTGGGCGTCCGGGGTGCGGAACAGCCCGCGCAGGGTGCGTACGGCGTCGCGGTCGCGAGGCGCGGTGAGGGCGCGGCGGAGTCTGCGTACGCCGGGTTCGCGGGAGAGTTCGGGGTGGCCGGTGAGGAGAGCGGCGGTGCGCAGCCGCAGCGCGGTGACGGCCACCCTGGCGGCCAGGTTCTCCCCGCCGAGAGCGGCGGCGCCCGCGCCGAGCACGCGGGCGAGGCCCCGCGCGTCGCGGGCGGGCGGGGCGCCGAGGCCCCAGCGGTCCGTCAGGGCCCTCAGCAGGGCGGCGCGGGCGGCCGGGGAGAGCCGGGTACGGCGGCGGCGCGGTCCCGCGGGGGCCGGCGCGGAGAGCGCGGCCGTGGTGCGCGCGGCCACCGCGCGTATGCCCTCGGCGGCGTCGAGCACCTCGCGCGCGGCGCGCCGCAGCAGTTCCGCCGTCTCGCGTGCGTCGTCGTGCTGTCCGCCCTTGATGGGCCGTCCGGGTGCGTGGCCGTCCGCTCGCATCCGACGCTCCCTCGGTTCGACTGTGTACGACAGGCCCTGGAGACGGCCTCGGTCTCATCGTCGGCCAGCGTCTGCGTGCCCGCACTTCCGTCCGGGTGGCGGGTGAGACGGTGACGGGGGCGGCGGGGGCGCCGCCGGAAGTCCCGTCGGGCCCGCGCGGGACCGGGCCCGCAGGGCGCTCGGGCGGGTCGGCCGAGGGGGCGTCCGGCCGGTGCGGGAGGCGCGCCGTATCCGCTTCGGCCGACCACTCGAACGGGTTAACCGGGGCGGTGGCGGGGCCGTCCGGTCAGACCTCGGCTGACAGGGAGGCGGCCACGGTGGCGCCCAGCTCCCAGCAGGACTCCGTGTCGGTCTTCGCGGGGGTGCCGGTGACGGTCACGGTCTCGGCGACGCGGCGCCAGCCCAGGCCGGTGGTGATCGCGTCGAGGCCGCGGAGGGCGCCGGTCACGTCGCTGCCACCGTGGATCCAGGCGCCGAAGGGGCGGCTTCGGGTGGCGTCCAGGCAGGGGTAGTAGACCTGGTCGAAGAAGTGCTTCAGGGCGCCGGACAGGTAGCCGAGGTTGGCGGGGGTGCCGAGGAGATAGCCGTCGGCCGCCAGCACGTCGGAGGCGGTCGCCGCGAGGGCGGCGCGCCGTACGACGCGGACGCCCTCGATCTCGGGCGTCTGCGCGCCGGAGAGCACGGCCTCGTACAGCTCCTGGCAGTTCGGCGAGGGGGTGTGGTGGACGATCAGCAAGGTAGGCACGCCTGGAAGCGTGCCCTGCGGGCACCGGGAGCCGCAAACGGGGTCGTTGTGGCGCACCGGCCGGGGTGCGACGATGCCGGGCAGTCGAACGGGATACGGGAGGAGCCGTCTTGGCCGAGGAAGAACAGCGGGCACCGGCAGCGGTCGTGTTCGACGCGCTGGGTCTCGCCTACGAGGAGGCGTTCGCCACCTCCGCGTCCCATCTCGCCTCGCTGGGCTGGCTGGTGGAGCGGCTGAAACCCGGCAGCCGGGTGCTGGACGTGGGCAGCGGGACGGGCAGGCCGACCGCGCGGGTCCTCGCGGACGCGGGGCACCGGGTGCTCGGCGTCGACGTCTCGCCCGTGATGGTGGAGTTGGCCGCGCGGCAGGTGCCGGAGGCCGAGTTCCGGCTCGCGGACATCCGTGAACTGCCGCTCGCCGTGGGGTCGTTCGACGCGGTGTGCGCGTACTTCTCGCTGCTCCAGATGACGCGCGCCGAACAGAGGGCCGTGGTGGGAAAGCTGGCGGCCGCGCTCCGGCCGGGCGGACTCGCCGTGCTGGCGACGGTGCCGGTCGACGTGGAGGGCGTGGACGTGACGTTCATGGGCCAGCCGGTGCGGGTGACGAGCTTCGCGGCCGAGGACTTCGCCCGGCTGGCGGCCGATGCGGGACTGTCGGTGCTGGCGGAGGAGAACGTGGTGTTCACGCCCGCGCATCCGGACGGCGGCCCCGAGCCGCAGGTGTTCCTGTACTGCCGGCGGGGCGACGGCTGAGACGACGGCGGCGGCGGTGCGGGGCTCGTCGCCCGCGCGCCGCCGCCGCCCTGTCCGTTCCGGGTCAGTAGCGCAGGCGCCGGGCCCGGAGGAACATCACCAGACCGGAGGCCGCCAGCAGGACACCGATCGCGGCGGGCCAGAGCTGCGCGCCGGTCTCCGCGAGGCTGCCGCCGGACGTCTGCGGCTCGGTGCCGGTGGCGGGCGGCGGCGTGGTCTGCGGGACGGCTGCCGCGCCCGTGGCGTCGGTGGCCGAGACGGAGGGGGTGGCCCCGGCGGGCTCGGTGCCCTTGCCGGAGGGGGCGGTGGTGCGCTCGGCGGGGGCCGTGGTGCGGTCCGCCTTCGGGGCCTGGGCCGGCTTGGTCGTCCCGGTCGGACCGGCGGTGCCGCCGGGCTCCTCCTGCTTGCCTCCCTTGCCGTGGCCGTCGTGCTTGGTGCCGCCGGTCGGCGTGACGGTCGCGTCGGTCCTCGGCAGCTCGGCCGGGCTGCTCGCGGTCGCGGTGTCGCCGGGCTTGCCGCCCTCGGACGGCGCGGCGGTGCCCTTGTCGTCGCCGTTCTTGCCGCCGGCGCCCTGGTCGCCGCCGTTGCCGCCGTCGCCCGGGTTCGCCGTCGCGCCGCCGTTGTCGCCGCCCTGGTCACCGCCGTCGTCGCCGCGGGGGCCGCACGTGCGCCCCGAGTTGATGCAGTCGACCATCTGGCCCATCAGGCTCTCGTCGAAGACGTTGATGAAGTCGCCGTGGTCGGTGACGGGCTTGTGCTGCTGCTCGGGGAAGGAGTCCACCGCGTACAACGGCACCGTCTTGCCACCGTCGTCCAGGCTCGGTGCGTCCACGTCGTAGACGATCCGCTGCACCAGCTGCGGGATGGGCTCGAAGCCCTGGGGGCAGGCGCCGTCCTGGCCCTCGAAGGCCACGTGCGTACGGTGGTTGGCGCTGTCGGTGTTGCGGCCGTCCCAGCAGCTCTGGAAGCGGAAGGTGCGCACCACGTCCGAACCGGAGGGGCACAGCGGGTACTTGTCCTTGAGCTGCCGGTCCTCGAATCCGGTGCAGCTCCAGGAGGCGTTGGCGTTGGCGGGGCCGTTGACGAAGGACTTGGCGTCGCCGGTGATGATGCGCAGCAGCCGCGGCATCGCGGTGACCTTGCCGCGCGGGTTGCCCACGAAGGTGATGGTCACCTGCTTGGGCGTGACGATCTCGCCCGCGTTGCCCTCGGTGCCGCCGCCCGGGGCGCCCGCGTCCTTCTCCTGCTTGCCGTTCTGCAACCGCACCACCGGCCAGTAGTAGGTGGACTTGTCACCCTTGTCGACGCAGGAGGTGTCGGCCTTGGCGAGGTCGTCGTCACCGGCGAAGGCGGTGTTGGACTGGTTGCCGACGTAGTCGTGGAAGTGGTGGGCGCCGTTGGAGACACCGGGGGCCACGATGACGTTGTCGGAGTTGCGCAGGCCGTTCGCGTTGACACCGCACTCGGAGGTGAAGGAGCCGGTGGAGGCGTCCGCGCCCTTGGCCGGGTTCGGCACGTTGGGCTGTACGGACTTGATGTCGGCGTAGTCCGCCGCGACGGGTCCGTTGCCGCCCTGGCCGGGGGCGGCGCTCTGGCCGTTGCCGGCGGGGGGCTGAGTGTCGGCGGGAGGCGTGCTCTCGGCCGAGGCGCTGTCGCCCGGGGCGCTCTGGGCGGGGCGCAGGGTGCAGGCGGCGAGCGCGTCGAGTCCCTCGGGGCGGTCCCCGGCGCGGCCGATGGCGTCCGCCACGCGGTCCAGGGTCGCCTTCCGCTTGTCCTTCAGCGGGTTCATGATCGGGCCGTCGGCGGCGGCCGGGTCCTGGCGTATCTCCGGTGCCGACTGCTGGAGTTGCTGGTAGGCGGCGGCGATCTGCTGGTCCAGCGTGGCGAGTTCGCGGTCCACGTCCGCGCGGGCCGCCTCCGGCACCTTCGTCAGCTGGGTGCCCACGTCGGGACAGTCGATCGTGGCCATGCCGGCGGACTTGACCTGCCCGGTCGCCTCCGGGCCCTGCCCGCCCCAGCCGCCTTCGGAGGCCGAGGCGTAGACGTTCGCCGCGACGAGGCCACCCCCGCCGAGCATCAGCGCCATGGCGGCGAAGGTCACGCGTCGTGCGCCGGTCGGGCGTCTGCGCCTGTTGGGTTCCAAGGTCGTTCCCCTGCGTGTCGTGGTCGGTCGGGGCGTGCTCGGTCGAGGGCATGAGTTGCCCCGGACCCCATACGCGGGGCGGTGCGGATGTGTTCAACGGGCCCGGGGATTCAGGACGAACTCATAAGAAAAAAGGGTCACATGAGGCGTGACAACCTCGCCGTGCGACACCTCTCGGGGCGCAGGACACCAGCTCGCCGGGGGTCCGGTCCTTTTCCCTCTCGAACACTGCCGTGAACATCACAAATACGTATCGGACATTCCACCCGACGACCTTCACACGAGTGACACAAGTTGGCTAGGTTGACGCCAAGGCCGCCCGGCTCCCCACCCCGTGAGCCCTCCGCGGCGCCCGGAGCGGGGGTTTCGACCGACTCGCGGGCGCGCCGGCCCGATTGCCCCGCGGGGCGAGGAAGGAGCGCGTCTCGCATGGCATCGGAGAACCCCGAAGAGGTGCGGAAGCGGATCGACTCCCTCTACGCCCGGGCCGAGAACGACACCGGCAACTTCAACGCCACCCGCGCGATGGCGGCGGCCAGCCGTAAGCGGGGAGTGCCGCTGGCCAAGCAGCGGGGCGGCGGTTCCGATCCGGCCCTGGACGCCCTCGCCCAGCAGTGGTTCGACGTGGCCCGCGCGAAACTGGGCCCGACGGTCCCGGCCGCGCTACCGCCGGACCGGATGCCGGAGATCACCTCGGGCGGCCGCACCGACTACGCCCCCGAACTCACCGCCCCCTCCCCGCCGGCACTCGGCGCCGGGCCCTCCGGGGGGCGCGCGACGCCTGAGCTGCCGGCCGGCGGCCCCGCGCCGGCGCTCCCGGGCGCGCGGCCCCCGGCGGCCCTGGAGGCGGGGTCCTCCGCCGCTCAGCTCCCGCCCGCGCAGGCCGCCTTCCCCGCGCCCACCCCGCCGGGCTTCGCCGGACCGGGTATGACCGAGACGAGCGGCCTCATCCCGCTGCCTGCCATGACCGCGGGGCCGCCGGAGCCGATGGCGTACGGCGCGCCCGCCGGCGCCGCGCTCGCCGCGCCGCCCGCCGGTCCCGCCCCGGCCGTCGCACAGGAGGCCGCGGTGCGCGCGGCCGGCGGGCTGCCCGCCACGCCGCCCGGCACGGAGGCCAAGTCCGAGTACCAGGACAAGCTCGCCTCCGCCAACCAGCTCCTCACCCGGCACCCCGTGCCGCCGACGACGCCTTCCGCGCGGCCCGAGCGGCCACCGGTCCAGGCTGCTCGACCCGCTCAGCCCGCGGCCCCGGCTCACCCCCGGCCCGGGGGCCAGTCGCAGGCCACGGGACAGTGGCAGCAGCCCCAGCAGTGGGCGGCCGCACCTCAGGCCGCCGCTCCGGCCGCCGCGCCCGTCACCGACACCGGCGCGTGGGCGGCGTACGCGGCCGTCCCGGACGCGGTCACGGACACGGGGTCGCTCGCCTACTTCCCGCCGACGCCGTCCCCCGCGGCGGCTCCGGGTACGGACGCGGTGCCCGGCGGAGCCACGGGGGCGTTCCCGGTCGGGGACACGGGCGCGTTCCAGGCCGCGAGTACGGGCGGCTTCCCGGCGGTTGACCCGGGGATGTTCCAGGGGGGTGGCACGGGTGCGTTCCCGGTCGTCGACCCGGCGACGGCTCAGGCGGGGAACACCGGCGCGTTTCCGACGGCTCCCGCCAGCGCCCCCCAGGCCGCAGACACGGGGTTCTACCCGGGAGTTGGGGCCGCGATGCTCCAGCAGGGCGGCACGGGTGCGTTCCCCGTCGTCGACCCGGCGACGGCTCAGGCGGAGAACACCGGCGCGTTTCCGACGGCTCCCGCCAGCGCCCCCCAGGCCGCAGACACGGGGTTCTACCCGGGAGTTGGGGCCGCGATGCTCCAGCAGGGCGGCACGGGTGCGTACCCGGCGGCCGACACCGGCTCGGTGCAGGCCGCGAACACGGGAGCCTTCGCCGGAGTCGGCGCCACCGGGGCGTACCCGGCGCAGCCCGCAAGCACCGGAATCTTCCCGGGAGTTGCTCAAGGGATGCCCCAGCAGGGCGGCACGGGCACGTTCCCGTCGGCCGCGACCGCCGACCCTCAGGCGGGAGATTCGGGCTCGTTCCCGGGAGTTGCGGCCGCGATGCCGCAGCAGCCCCGCGCCGACTCCACGCAGGCCGCGAGCGCCCAAGCGTTCCCTGCCGCTGTCCCGGCCTCGCCCCAGCAGACCGGCACCTTCCCTGCGGACCCGGGGATGCTCCAGGCGGGCGCCACGGGCCAGTTCGCCACCGCCGCCGCCGAGATGCGGCAGGCGGGCGGCGCGAGCGGCTTCCCCGCCGTCGATCCGGCGACGCTCCAGGCCGGTACGACCGGCGCGTACCCGGCGGCGAACCCGGGTGCGATGCCCATGGCCGACCCGGCGACGTCGCAGATGGGCACCCCCGCGGCACCCCCGGCCGCGCCCCCCGCCGCGTACCAGACCGGTTCGTTCACCTTCCCGCCCCCGCAGGCCCAGGCAACCGCCACGGCCCCGCCGACCGCACCCACGCCCGCCGCTGCCCCACAGGCCGCCCCCCAGCCCACCCCCACCATGCCCTCCGCAGCCACCGCCCCCGCCTACCCTCAGCAGCCCCCCGCGTCCACTCCCCCGCCCGCCCAAGCCACCACCGGCTTCGCGACCGCCGCACCCGCCACCCCCGCCGCCGGGGAGTCCGCGCACGCGGTCCGCGCCGCCAAGGCCATCGCCTTCGCGCGGACGCAGCTCGGGAAGCCGTGCGTCTGGGGAGCGACCGGGCCGGACTCCTACGACTGCTCCAGCCTGACGCAGGGGGCGTGGCGGGCGGCCGGGGTCGCGCTGCCGCGTGCCGCGGCGGAGCAGGCGCTCGGGGGCAGTCCGGTGACCCTGGCCGCGATCCAGCCCGGTGACCTCGTACTGTTCTTCGAGGACGACCGGCACGTGGGTCTCTACGTCGGCAACGGCACGATGATCCACGCGCCCGGCCCCGGCGCCCTCATCCGCGAGGAGTCGATCTACGGCGCGGGCGAGGCCGCCATCCACCGCGTGATCCGCCCCGCCTGATCCACCGGACCCGAGCACGGCACCCCACCCCCAAGGCGCCCTGCCCCGGGCGACCCACACGGAACCGCCCGACCAGGACCACCCGGCACACATGGGGCCAGAACCCACATCTGGCCCCATAACCCGACCTATCGCCCCATAAGACAGCCTTATGAGTCCATAGACCGGACCCGTGTACTAACTTAGGGCTGCCTCAGCTTAGGCTTCCTGATCGAGTCGCCTGTCCACGCTCGAAGGGAACCTGATCATGCCGCGCCCCCTGCGGGTAGCCATCGTCGGAGCCGGCCCCGCCGGGATCTACGCCGCCGACGCCCTGCTGAAGTCCGAGACGGCCGCCGACCCCGGCGTGTCCATCGACATCTTCGAGCGGATGCCCGCCCCGTTCGGCCTGATCCGGTACGGCGTGGCGCCGGACCACCCGCGCATCAAGGGCATCATCACGGCCCTGCACCAGGTGCTCGACAAGCCGCAGATCCGCCTCTTCGGCAACGTCGACTACCCGACCGACCTCAGCCTGGACGACCTGCGCGCCTTCTACGACGCGGTGATCTTCTCCACCGGCGCGATGGCCGACCGCGAGATGTCGATCCCCGGCATCGACCTGGACGGCTCCTACGGCGCGGCCGACTTCGTGTCCTGGTACGACGGCCACCCGGACGTGCCCCGCACCTGGCCGCTGGAGGCCGAGAAGGTCGCCGTGCTCGGCGTCGGCAACGTCGCCCTGGACGTCGCCCGCATCCTCGCCAAGACGGCGGACGAGCTGCTGCCGACGGAGATCCCGCAGAACGTCTACGACGGTCTGAAGGCCAACAAGGCCCTGGAGATCCACGTCTTCGGCCGCCGTGGCCCGGCGCAGGCGAAGTTCAGCCCGATGGAACTGCGCGAGCTGGACCACTCCCCGAACATCGAGGTCATCGTCGACCCCGAGGACATCGACTACGACGCGGGCTCCATCGAGACCCGGCGCGGCAACAAGCAGTCCGACATGGTCGCCAAGACCCTGGAGAACTGGGCGATCCGCGACGTCGGCGACCGCCCCCACAAGCTCTTCCTGCACTTCTTCGAGTCCCCCGCGGAGATACTCGGCGAGGACGGCAAGGTCGTCGGCCTGCGCACCGAGCGCACCGCCCTCGACGGCACCGGCAACGTCAAGGGCACCGGCGAGTTCAAGGACTGGGACGTCACCGCGGTCTACCGCGCGGTCGGCTACCTCTCCGAGAAGCTGCCCAAGCTGCCCTGGGACCTGGAGACGGGCACCGTCCCGGACGCGGGCGGCCGCGTCATCGAGGAGAGCGGCAACCACCTTCAGTCCACGTACGTCACCGGCTGGATCCGGCGCGGCCCGGTCGGCCTCATCGGCCACACCAAGGGCGACGCCAACGAGACGGTGGCCAACCTGCTGGAGGACTACGCGGGCGGCCGTCTGCAGACGCCGGCCACGCCCGAGCCGGAGGCCGTCGAGGCGTTCCTGGCCGAGCGGGGCGTCCGCTTCACCACCTGGGAGGGCTGGTACAAGCTGGACGCCGCCGAGCGCGCGCTCGGTGAGCCGCAGGGCCGCGCCCGCGTGAAGCTCGTCGAGCGCGAGGACATGCTCCGCGAGAGCGGCGCGTAAGACGCGAGGCGCAGGGCACGTCGGCGCACGGCCCGCGAGGGACGAGGCGTCGGAACCCGGCGCCGTACCGACCGAAGACCGAGGCCCCCGGGGACCGCGAGCCGGTTCCCGGGGGCCTCGGCGCGTCGTACCGCGTGCTCCCGCGTGGAGGGAGCGGGCGGCGTCCGAACGGGCGACGCGCCGTCGAGGGGACCGGCCGCCGCCCGGCGCACCCGAGCGGTGATACTGGAGGACGCACCCGCCTCCATCAGCAGAATTGGCCCATGTCGAACTCCGTCACCGACCGCGACACCGTCCCCGAGACCCTCTGGGCGGCGCGGGGCCGTCACACCGGCCCCGCCCCCGAGGAGGTCGTGCGCCGCACCCTGCGGCGGCGCAAGGAGAGCGGGGACATAGACGACTTCGCCGAACCGGCCGTCCCCGGGGACGGCGACGGGGACACCCACGGGGGCGAGGAGTCCGCGCCGCACGTCTTCGAGGCCCGCTGGCGCGCCGGGGGCGCGGTCACCGTGCGGGCCCGGCTGACCCTGCTGCCCCGGACGGGACGCCCTGAGGGGCGCGAGTGGCGGCTGGTCGCGGAGGCGGAGCGGCCGTGGGACGAGTCGTGGCCGTCGCCCGCCACCCTGTTCTGGCCCGAGGGCGGCGCCCCGCAGGACAGCGGCTGGGACCACCACCCCACCGTGGCGGGCGTGCGTTTCCGGCAGGTCAACCCGCTTCCGGCGGACGACAAGGAGATGCGGCGCAGGCTGCGGGAAGCGGCCAAGGACGCCTGGTGCGTCAACCTGGTCGTGCACGAGGCGATGACCCCGGACGAGCGCGGCCGCCTGCCGCTGGCCGGGCTCCTTCCGGCGGGTCTGCGGCACCGCGTCGTGGAGCACCGGGCGAGCCCCCAGCAGTTCCGCGGGGTGAACTGGGCCCTGAAGGACCTCGGGGTCCAGGTGCCGCGCGGCGGTGCCGTGCTGCTGCCCCCGGACCCGGCGCCGAAGGACTACGACAGCGGCGACTTCAGCGTGCGCAGCGTGTTCCTGGACGGCTCCGAGCCGACCGAACTGGTCGCGGCGCTGCGGCGTTTCGTGGCGCTCCCGCGACCGCTGCCCCGGGGTCTCGGTCAGGCCCTGACGGATCTGCGGGACCACTGGACGCTGATGACCCTCCAGGAGGAGCTGGAGCGCGAGCGGCAGCGGGTGACGCGGTACGCCGAGGCGCTGGAGGCGATGACCAAGTCGCGGGATCTGTACCGGCAGGCCGCCGAGGAGGCCCACGAGGCGCTGGCCGCCTACCGCGAGCTCGCGCCCCTCGGGCTGCCGCACCAGCAGCGGGCGGACGTCCGGACGGGTTCGCCGTTGCAGCAGCTCACGCGGACCTTCGAGCGGCTGAGGTTCAGCCCGAAGAGCGCGAGGTCCGGGGCCGCCCCGGAGGCGTCGTCGACCGGCGGCGAGGCGGACCGGCCGGAGTGATCGGGCCACCGGTGCCGTAGGGCGGCGCGCGGCGGGCAGAGGGAAGACGTACGGTCCCGGGCGGCGGCGCGGCCCGGGGCGACGAGGGGAGGGAGACCGTATGGATTCCACCACGATCCTGCTGCTGGTGGCCGCCGTCGTGGCGGCCGGGGTGCTGGCCGTCGCGGTCGTGCTGCTGGTGCGGCTGGTGCGGACCCGGCGCGGGCTGCGGCGGGCGGGGCTGCCCACCGGGCCGCGCTGGGTGTTCTGGGGCGCGGTCGTCTATCTGCTGCTGCCGACCGACCTGCTGCCCGATCCCGTCTATCTGGACGACATCGGCGTACTGCTCCTCGCCCTGCGCTCCATGCGGCCCCCGCGCCCCCTTACGGAGGAACCCGTCGAGGTTCCCGCCGTGAAGACGCGGCGGGGGCGTCCGGACGGGTCGGCGCGGCGGTCCTCGTAGTGCGCCGGCCGCCACCGACTGTGACGGTCTCGCCTGATGGGGCCGGGCAGTGTAGACATGGGCACATGGTGCGACTGCCCGGCCGGCCCGACACGCGGACGCCCCGTTCGTTCGGGCATCCGCGTGCGCCCTTCGGCGCGCACCGGCCGGACGGTGCGTCAGGGCCCGGCTCCCAGCCCGGCGTGCTGCGGGCGGCGATGTCCGCGCGCAGTGTCGCGGGGCAGGTGTTCATCCTCCAGGTCGTGATCGTGCTGCTGCTGGTCGTCGCGGCCGTGGTGGCACAGGTGCTCCAGGTGCGGCACGACAGCGATCTGGAGGCGCGCAACCGTTCCCTCGCCGCCGCCGGGTCGTTCGCCAACGCCCCGGGCACGGCGGCGGCGCTGCGCACCCCGGACCCGACGGCGGCGCTCCAGCCGAGCGCGGAGGCCGCGCGCAAGGCGTCCCACGTGGACTTCATCGTCGTGATGAACACCGCCGGCATCCGTTACACCCATCCCAACCGGGACCGCATCGGCAAGAAGTTCGTCGGCACCATCGGCCCCGCGGTGAACGGCGGCACGGTCGTCGAGCACCTGAACGGGACCATAGGCCCGCTGGTGCAGGTCGTGGTGCCGGTGCGGGACTCCGGCGGCAAGGTGATCGGGCTGGTGTCCGCGGGCATCACCACCGCGCACGTCGGCGGGGCGGCGGACCAGCAGGTGCCGTTGCTGCTCGCGGCGGCCGCGGCCGCGCTCGCGCTGGCCACGGCGGGCACCGCACTGGTCAGCAGACGGCTCCTGCGGCAGACGCACGGCCTCGGCCCCTACGAGATGACCCGGATGTACGAGCATCACGACGCGGTGCTGCACGCCGTCCGGGAGGGTGTGCTGATCGTCGGCGGCGACGGCCGGCTGCTGCTCGCCAACGACGAGGCGCACCGCCTCCTCGACCTGCCCGACGACGCCGAGATGCGCAGCGTCCTCGATCTCGGCCTGGACGACGAGACGGCCGGTCTCCTCGCCTCCGGCCGGGTCGCGACGGACGAGGTGCACCTGGTCAAGGACAAGCTGGTCGCGATCAACCAGCGCCCCACCGATCTGGAGGGCGGCCCGCCCGGCAGCGTCACCACGCTGCGCGACTCCACCGAGCTGCGCGCCCTCTCCGGCCGGGCGGAGGTGGCCCGCGAGCGGCTGAACATGCTGTACGACGCCGGAGTGGGCATCGGCACCAGCCTGGACGTGAGCCGTACGGCGCAGGAGCTGGCGGAGCTGGCGGTGCCCCGGTTCGCGGACTTCGTGACGGTGGACCTGTTCGACGCGGTGCTGAACGGCGAGGAGCCGAAGCCCGGCACCGACCTGCGCCGGGCGGCGTACAGCGGCATCCGCAAGGACGCCCCCCTGTATCCGCTGGACGAGCGCATCCGGTTCGTGCCGACCTCGCCGCAGGCCCGCAGCCTCGCCACGGGACAGTCGGTGCTGGAGCCGGACCTGCGGGACGCGCCGGGCTGGCACGCGCAGGACTTCGAGCGCACCGGGGAGATCGTCGAGTACGGCATCCACTCGCTGATCACGGTGCCGCTCAGGACGGGCAACCTGATCCTCGGGGTGGCCAACTTCTGGCGCTCGGAGAAGCCGCAGCCCTTCGACGCCGAGGACGTCACCCTCGCCGAGGAGCTGGTGGCGCGGGCGGCGGTGTCCATCGACAACGCCCGCCGCTACACGCGCGAGCACAGCATGGCGGTGACCCTCCAGCGCAGCCTGCTGCCCCGCTCGCTGCCCGCGCAGGACGCCCTGGACATCGCCTACCGCTATCTGCCCGCGCAGTCCGGGGTGGGCGGCGACTGGTTCGACGTGCTGCCGCTGCCGGGCGCCCGGGTCGCGCTCGTCGTCGGTGACGTGGTCGGGCACGGGCTGCACGCGGCGGCGACCATGGGCCGGCTGCGCACGGCGGTGCACAACTTCTCCTCGCTCGACCTGCCGCCCGACGAACTCCTCGGTCTCCTGGACGAACTGGTGGGCCGGATCGACCAGGACGAGACCCCGGCGGACGGCGCGGCGGCGGTGACCGGGGCGACCTGTCTGTACGCGGTGTACGACCCGGTGTCCCGGCGCTGCACCATCGCGCGCGCCGGACATCTGCCGCCGGCGGTGGTCTACCCGGACGGCCGGGTGGAGTTCCCGGACGTGCCCGCCGGTCCCCCGCTGGGTCTGGGCGGCCTGCCCTTCGAGACGGCGGAGCTGGAACTGCCCGAGGGCAGTCGTCTGGTGCTCTACACCGACGGTCTGGTGGAGGACCGGGACCGTGACATCGACGTGGGTCTCGACCTCCTGCGCGACGCGCTCGGCCACGCGCCGGACGCCTCGCCGGAGGACACCTGCCGGGTCGTGCTCGACCGGCTGCCGGTGCGCCCCGCCGACGACGTGGCGCTCATCGTGGCGGAGACGCGGGTGCTGGGCGAGGACCGGGTGGCCGAATGGGAGGTGCCCGCCGATCCGGCGGCGGTCTCGGAGATCCGGGCCAAGGTGACCCGGCAGCTCGCGGACTGGAACCTGGAGGAGCTGACGTTCACCACGGAGCTGATCCTGAGCGAACTGGTCACCAACGCCATCCGCTACGGACGCGGCCCCATCGGGGTACGGCTGCTGCTCGCCCGCTCGCTGATCTGCGAGGTCTCCGACGGTACGACGACCTCACCGCATCTGCGCTACGCGGCCAGCACCGACGAGGGCGGCCGGGGTCTCTTCCTGGTGGCGCAGATCGCGGACCGCTGGGGCACCCGGTACACCCCCACCGGCAAGATCATCTGGGCGGAGCAGCCGCTTCCGTGACACACGGCCGGGGCGTTCACGGGAGGAGGCGGCGCTGCCAGGTCTGGCCGATCAGGTCGTGACCGAAGCTGTGGTGCGGGTCCTCGGCGGTCAGCTCGAAGCCGTGCCGCCGGTAGAGGCGGCGGGCGGAGCCGAGGACGTCGTTGGTCCACAGGGTGACCGCCTCGTACCCGGCCTCGCGGGCGAAGTCCAGGCACTCCTCGACCAGCCGGGCGCCGACGCCGAGCCCGCGGGCCGCCGGGTCGACGAGGAGCAGCCGCAGCTTGGCGGTGCGGTCGTCCGCTCGCACGCAGAAGACACAGCCCGCCCGCCGCCCGTCCACTTCCGCGATCCAGGCCGCCTGCGGTCCGGGTTCCTTGCCGTCGGCGTAGTCGGTGACGATCCGGCAGACCAGTGCCTCGAAGTCGGTGTCCCAGCCGAACTCCCGGGCGTAGAACTCGCCGTGGGCCATCACGACCCAGCCCAGGTCGCCGGGCCGGCCCAGGGGCCTTACGACCGCCGTACGCTCCGCCATCGCGTCCTCCCGGTATCCTTCCGCGCCACTGAAACGACTGTTTCAGTAGACTAGCTCCCGTGAGCCGCTCCGAGCCAGACCCCTCCCCCCGCCGCCGGGAACTGCTGGAGGCGGCCTACGCCTACGCGCTGCGCGGCGGCCTCGCGGAGCTGTCCCTGCGCCCGCTCGCGGAGGCGATCGGGTCCAGTCCGCGGGTGCTGCTCTATCTCTTCGGCAGCAAGGACGGACTGATCCGCGCCCTGCTCGCCCGGGCGCGGGCCGACGAACTGGCCGCGCTGCGGCGGATCGTGGACGTGCGCGACTCGCCGGAGGACCCCGGCGGGCTGCGGCCGGTCGCGCGGGAGCTGTGGCGGTGGCTGCGCGACGACGCCCACCGGGGTCTGCTGACCCTGTGGGTGGAGAGCTACGCCCGCTCCCTCACCGACCCGGACGGCCCGTGGGGCGGCTTCGCGCGGGCCACGGTGGAGGACTGGCTGACGCTGCTCGCGGGCGCGCAGCCCGCCGCGCTGCGGGACTCCGAGGCGGCGCGCCTGGAGCGGACCCTGGTGCTCGCGGTGCTGCGGGGCGGGCTGCTGGACCTGCTGGCGACGGGTGACACGGCGCGGGTCACGTCGGCGGTCCACCACCAACTTGCGTCGGTGGAGAACCGGTTCATCCCAGCGCCCGGTCCAGGTTGAAGGCCGCGCTGATCAGGGAGAGGTGGGTGAACGCCTGCGGGAAATTGCCCTGTTGCTCTCCGGTGCGGCCGATCTCCTCGGCGTAGAGGCCGAGATGGTTGGCGTAGGTGAGCATCTTCTCGAAGGCGAGGCGGGCTTCGTCCAGGCGCCCCGCGCGCACGAGTGCCTCGACGTACCAGAACGAGCAGATGGAGAAGGTGCCTTCGTCGCCGCGCAGCCCGTCGGGACTGGCGCCGGGGTCGTAGCGGTAGACGAGGGAGTCGGAGACCAGCTCCTCGGTGAGCACGTCCAGGGTGGAGAGCCACTTGGGGTCGGTGGGGGCGATGAACTTGGCGAGCGGCATCATCAGCACGGAGGCGTCGAGTACGTCGCCGGCCTCGTGCTGGACGAAGGCGCGGCGCCGCTCCGACCAGCCCCGGTCCATGATGCGGCGGTAGATGTCGTCGCGGGCCTGACGCCAGCGGCGGTGGTCGGCGGGCAGGCCGCGGCGGTTGGCGAGCCGGATGGCGCGCTCGATGGCGACCCAGCACATCAGCCGGGAGTACAGGAAGTTCTTGCGGCCGCCCCGGGTCTCCCACACGCCCTCGTCGGGCTGGTCCCAGTGGTCGCAGACCCAGTCGACCAGGTGGCACACGTCGTCCCACTGGGCGCTGGAGATGGGCTGGGCCCACTTGTCGTAGAGGTAGATGGAGTCGATCAGCGCGCCGTAGATGTCGAGCTGGAGCTGTCCGGCGGCGGCGTTGCCGACGCGCACCGGTGCGGAGCCGCGGTAGCCCTCCAGGTGGGGCAGTTCGCGCTCGGGGAGCCGGGTGCGGCCGTCGATGCCGTACATGACCTGGAGCGGGCCGCGGGCCGCTCCGTCGCCGGGGCTGATGTGCGTGGTCAGGAACCGCATGAACGCCTCCGCCTCGCCGGTGAAGCCGAGGCGGAGCAGGGCGTAGACGGCGAAGGCGGCGTCCCGCACCCAGACGTAGCGGTAGTCCCAGTTGCGCTCGCCGCCGAGCTGTTCGGGCAGGCTGGTGGTGGGGGCGGCGACGATGGCACCGGTGGGGGCGTAGGTGAGCAGCTTCAGGGTCAGGGCGGAGCGGTGGACCATCTCGCGCCAGCGCCCCCGGTAGCGGGACTGGGCGAGCCAGCGGCGCCAGTAGGCCACGGTCGCGTTGAACTCCTGCTCGGCCTCGGCGTGGGCGCAGCCGCGCGGAGCGACCTCGTCGCCGGCCTGGTCGAGGGCGAACACGGCGGTCTCGCCCTCGACGAGCTTGAACTCGCCTCGCGCGTCACGGCCGTCGCACTCCAGCGGGACGGTGGTGGTGAGCGCGAGGGACAGCCCGGGAGACTCGAAGAGCATCCGGCCCTGGTCGTCGCGCACGGTATGCGGGTCGGCGCCGTATCCGAAGCGCGGGGCGACCAGGACACGGAACGGGACGGTGCCGCGGACGCAGACCACGCGCCGGATCAGCCGGTGGCGGGACTCCTCGACCTGGTCGTCGCCGGTGACCGGCATGAAGTCCTGCACCTCCCCTACGCCCTCCTCGGTGAAGAAGCGGGTGATCAGCACGTTGGTGTCGGGGAAGTAGAACTGCTTGGTCCGGGCGGGTACGGCCGCGGCCAGCGCGAACCGTCCGCCGCGCTCGGGGTCGAGCAGAGCCGCGAACACGCTCGGCGCGTCGAAGGCCGGGCAGCAGTACCAGTCGATGGTCCCGTCACTTCCGACCAGCGCCACGCTCCGCAGATCCCCCACGAGCCCGTGCTCGGCGATGGGCAGGTGGCGGTGTCCGCCCCCGGAGATGTCCGACTGAAAAGAGGTCTCGTCCATCGCCACTGCCTCCCGGTGGGATCGGGGTGCTTCCAGCTTAGGGCGGGAGGTGGGTCGCGGGGGGGTGGCAGGTGGGAGGCGTGGGGATGTGTGGGAGCCGTCGGGGCGGGCAGGCGGTCCGGCACCGGTCGCCGGGCAGTCTCCGGATGCGGGGTGCGGCCCGGCGGGCAATGGTGAAAGGGTGCCCCGTCTGCGGGCACCGGAACGGATGCGCCCATCCGGACCGACGAGGAGGCATCATGTCGAGCTCAACATCCGAAGAGTCCCGGTCGTCCGACGATTACTGCACCCCGGACGCCCTGCTCCACACCGCTCCCTCCCGGGACGTCTCGCCGGAGGACCTGGTGATGGCGGCGGGCAGGGACGTCACGCCGAAGAACCTGGACTGGGCCCGCCGCAAGCTGGAGAGCGAGGGCTCGGCGGCGGTCGAGAAGCTGCTGCCCTAGATCGGGTGCGGCGCGCGGGGCGGGGCCGTCTCGCGCGCCGCGGGTTCGACCATGACCGGCAACGGCAAGGGGATGCGGCGCTGCGCCGGGGCGCTGGAGAACGAGGTGCTGACCGCGCTCTGGGCCACCGAGCGGCCGCTGACCCCTGCCGAGATCCAGGCCGGCATCGGCGGTCTCGCCTACAACACCGTGCACACCATCCTCAAGCGCCTCTACGACAAGGGCCTGGTCCTACGCGACGCGGACGGCCGCCGAGGCGCGTACCGCCCCTCCAAACACCCCGCCCAACTGACCGCCGAGCTGCTGCGCCGCACCCTGGACCGGGGACCGGACCCCATAGGCGCCCTCGCCCGCCTGGTCCCCCTGCTACGACCGGAGGAAGCCCGAGCGCTGCGCGGCTTCCTGACGGCCGGCCCGGACAGCGGCCCGGAACCCGGAACGGCCCCCGACCTCGAAGGCGCCGACGAGCCCGACACGACCCCCTAGCCGGACCGGGCGCCGTGGAGGAAACAGGGGCTGCGCACGGTTTCCCGGCGCCCCGAACCCGCCAGGTCACCCTCGGCCTCGCCTCGGACCCCCGCCGAGCCCGAGACCCCGGCGCGGCCGCCGGACGCCGCCGGAGCCCCGCGCCCGGCAAGGGCATACCGCCCCCACCGCACGAAACCCCTCACACGTCCCGCGGCTCCCGGTGCGGCGGCTGTTCCGGAGCCTGCCGCAGGGGTGCCGGGGGCAGGGGGCGTACAGCCGGTTCGCCGGTGTTCAGGGTGAACGGCTCGCCGTGGTGGCTGAGGACCAGTGGAGGGCCGTCCAGGAGGGAGTACGTCGCTTTGTCGGCGCTGATCTCGACCCGGAGCCGGCGTCCCCGGTACTGGAGGTGGAAGGCGAGGCGGCGCAGGTGTTCGGGGAGGCGGGGGGCGAAGCGCAGGCCGGAGCGGCCGACGGGGCGCCGCATACCGCCGAAGCCCGCGACGAGGGCCATCCAGGTACCGGCGAGCGAGGCGATGTGCAGTCCGTCGCGGGTGTTGTGCTCCAGGTCGTGCAGGTCCATCAGGGCCGCCTCGGTGGTGTAGGCGTAGGCGAGCCTGAGGTGTCCGGTCTGGGCGGCGATGACGGCCTGGCAGCAGGCGGACAGGGAGGAGTCGCGGACGGTCAGCGGCTCGTAGTAGGCGAAGTTCCGGGCGATCTGCTCGTCGTCGAAGCAGGTGTCGCAGGTGTACATCGCGAGGATCAGGTCGGCCTGTTTGACGACCTGTTTGCGGTAGAGGTCGAAGTACGGGAAGTGCAGCATCAGCGGGTACTGGTCGGGCCCGGTGCCCGCGAAGTCCCAGCGCTGGTAGCGGGTGAAGCCCGCGCTCTGTTCGTGGACGCCGAGGTCTTCGTTGTAGGGGATGTTCATCGCCTCGGCGGCGTCCCGCCAGGCCGCGCTCTCCTCCTCGTCGGCGCCGAGCCGGTGCGCCTCCTTGGGGTGCCGTTCGACCATGTCGGCCGCCGCGAGCAGGTTCTGACGGGCCATCAGGTTGGTGTACACGTTGTCGTCCGAGATGGCGCTGTACTCGTCGGGCCCGGTCACGCCGTCGATGTGGAAGGCGCCGTGGTGATCGTGATGCCCCAGCGAGCGCCACAACCGGGCGGTCTCCACGAGCAGTTCGACCCCGACCTCCCGCTCGAAGCGGACGTCGCCGGTGGCCTCGACGTAGCGCACGACCGCGTCCGCGATGTCCGCGTTCACATGGAACGCGGCGGTGCCGGCCGGCCAGTACGCGGAGCCCTCCGAGCCCTCGATGGTGCGCCAGGGGAACGCGGCTCCGCTGAGCCCGAGTTGGGCGGCGCGTTCCCGCGCGGCGTCGAGGGTGTTGTGCCGCCAGCGCAGAGCTTCGGCGACGGCGCGCGGGGAGGTGTGGGTGAGCACGGGGAGCACGAACATCTCGGTGTCCCAGAACGCGTGCCCGTCGTAACCGGAGCCGGTGAGCCCCTTGGCGGGGAGCGCGCGCTGCTCGGCGCGGGCGCCCGCCTGGAAGACGTGGAAGAGGCCGAAGCGTACGGCCTGCTGGATCTCCTCGTCGCCGTCCACCTCGACGTCGGCGCGGGCCCAGAAGTCGTCCAGGCAGGCCCGCTGGTCGGCGAGGAGTCCCTGCCAGCCGTCGTGCGAGGCGGCGGCGAGGGCGGCGTCCACCTGGTCGGCCATCGCGGGCAGCGAACGGGTGCCGGACCAGCCGTGCGCGACCAGTTTCTCCACCCGCAGGGTCTGCCCCGGCTCCAGGACGGAGGTGACGGTGAGCCGGGCGACGTCGGTGCCGCTCTCGCTGCGGCTGGTGGTGCGGCCGGGTCCGGAGACGACGTGGTCGGCGGCGACGGCGACCCGCAGCCCGCTGCGCTTGGTGCGGTGGACCAGGCGCAGCCGCTCGCCCGAGGCGAAGCCGTCCTCCTGCTCCAGCGGGGAGTGCGGGGTCATCGCGGCGCGCGGGTCGCCGTTGGGCCCCGGCAGGCTCTCGTTGGCGACCAGCTCGGACTGGATGACGACCCGGCTGCGGCGGCCGACGGCCTCCACCTCGTAGGCGATGGCGGCCACGGCGCGCTGGGTGAGCGAGACCAGGCGGGTGGCGCGGACCCGGACCGTCGACCCGGCGGGCGAGGTCCACTCGCAGGTGCGCTCCAGGACGCCGCGCCGCATGTCGAGGACGCGCTCGTGGGAGACGAGGCGGCCGTAGCGCAGGTCGAACGGCTCGTCGTCGACGAGCAGCCGCAGGATCTTGCCGTTGGTGACGTCGATGACGCTCTGCCCGGACTCCGGGTAGCCGTATCCGGCCTCGGCGTACGGCAGCGGGTGCAGCTCGTGCACGCCGTTCAGATAGCTGCCGGGCAGACCGTGCGGCTCGCCCTCGTCGAGGTTGCCGCGCCAGCCGACGTGGCCGTTGGACAGCGCGAAGACCGACTCGCTCTGGGCGAGGATGTCCAGGTCGAGCGCCGTTTCGCGCACGGTCCACGGTTCGACGGTGTAGGCGCGCTCCGTGATCACTGCTTTCCTCCCAGCTCGGCGAGGTCTTTCACGACGATATGCGCGCCGTGGGCGTAGAGCGCGTCGGCCTGTCCGGTCCGGTCGACCCCGACGACGTATCCGAAGCCGCCCGCGCGGCCCGCGTCCATCCCGGCGAGCGCGTCCTCGAAGACGGCGGCGTGGGCGGGTTCGATGCCGAGGTCGTGGGCGGCGGCCAGGAAGGTGTCGGGGTGCGGCTTGCCCGGCAGATGCCGTTCGGCGGCGACGATCCCGTCGATCCGTACGTCGAAGAGGTCCTCGGCGCCGACCGCGCGCAGCACGTCCCGGCAGTTGGCGCTGGACGACACGATGGCCGTCGGCAGCCCCCGCGCCCTGACCGCCTCGATGTACCGCAGCGTCCCGTCGTACGCCTCCACGCCCCCGCTGCGGATCCTCTCCAGCAGCAGCTGGTTCTTGCGGTTGCCGAGGCCGTTGACGGTGTCGGCGTCCGGCGGGTCGTCCGGACCGCCCTCGGGCAGATGGATGTCCCGCGATTCCAGGAAGGCCCGCACGCCGTCCGCGCGGGGCCGTCCGTCCACGTACTCGTCGTAGTCGGCGACCGCGTCGAACGGACGCCCCTGCTCCCCCTCGTGTCCGCGCAAGTACGCGTCGAAGGTCTCCTTCCACGCGGCCGCGTGGACCACGGCCGTCTTCGTCACGACGCCATCGAGGTCGAACAGGCAGGCCAGGATGGTGTCGGGCAGTCCGAGCTGAGTCATAACAGCCAGCCTTCCCCGGAAGCGGGGGCGGATTCTCGGTGCTTTCCCCGGGTACGGCCGGGCGGGTAGGAGGCGTACGGCTGTGTGGGGGCCGGGGGTACGGCTGCGAGCCGGACGCGCGACGCGCCTCGGGCGTCGACGCCTCCCGGGCCACACATCCCCGGCCGCACCCGCGTCACCCGTTCCACCGGCGCTGCGGCGGTGGCACACTTCGCCCCATGCCGTCGATCTTCGAAGACCTTCTTGTCCGCGCGCGGGGCCTCGTCCGGGACGGGGAGCGCGCGATCCTGGGTGTCGCGGGCGGGCCCGGGGCGGGGAAGACGACGCTCGCGGAGTCGTTGACGCGGGCGCTCAACACCGACGGGCCGCCGTGGGTGGCGCATGTGCCGATGGACGGGTTCCATCTGGCCGACGCCGAGCTGGAGCGGCTGGGGCGGCGGGACCGCAAGGGCGCGCCGGACACCTTCGACGCGGGCGGGTACGCGGCGCTGCTGCGGCGGTTGCGGACCGAGACCGACGAGGTCGTGTACGCGCCCGGCTTCGAGCGCGTACTGGAGCAGCCGCTCGCCGGTGCCATTCCCGTGCCGCCCACCGCGCGGCTCGTGGTGACTGAGGGCAACTACCTTCTGTTGCGCGAGGGTTCGTGGGCGCGGGTGCGGCCGCTGCTGGACGAGGTCTGGTACTGCGAGGTGGACGAGGCGGAGCGGGTCCGGCGTCTGGTGGCCCGGCACGAGGAGTTCGGCAAGCCGCACGCGGACGCGGTGGCCTGGGTGCTGGGCCCGGACCAGCGCAACGCCGACCTGATCGCGACGACGCGCGACGCCGCCGACCTGATCGTGCCCTGCGCGGCGCTCCCCTCGCCGCAGGGGACGCCGCCCGTCCCCTCTCCGGCGTCGGGGTGAACCCCGGCCGCCCCCGGGCCGTACCCCAGGGCACGGCGGAGAGCCCGCCGGTAGGACTCACGGGGCGGTGGCGCCGCAGGACGCGGGTGACGCGGGCCGTCGACCCGGCGACCGGGGGCGCCGTCGTGGGGCGGGCGATGGCGAGCGAACAGCGGACGGCTCCCCGGCAGGAACGGGCTGCCGAGGTCCCGAGAGCCGTCCTCTCCCCGGCGCGGCTCCGGCTGCCCCCGGGCCACCGCCGCCCGCTCCTCGTCGTGCTCGTCGCCCTGCTCCTCGGTCAGATGGCCGTCGCCATGGTGACCACCGCCGTCCAGCAGACGCCCACCATCGACGAGCCGGTCTACGTCGCGACGGCCACCGACTACCTCCGCGAACACCGTCTGCGCTACAACCCCGAACACCCCCCGCTCGGCAAGCTGTTGATCGCGGCAGGGGTGGCGGTGGCCGACCCTCGCTACGACCCGGCGTCCCCCGGCACCCAGGGCGACGTGGGCCGCCGTCTGCTCTACGAGTCGGGCAACGACCCGGGCCGGCTGATGCTCTGGGCCCGGCTCCCGGTGATCGCGCTGACGCTGCTGACCGGACTGGTGGTGTTCGCGTTCGCCCGTGACGTGGCGGGGACGCCGGGCGGCCTGGTGGCGCTCGCGCTGTACGCCTTCTCGCCCGATGTGATCGCGCACGGCGCGCTGGCCACGCTGGACATGCCGGTGACGGGCTTCCTGGTGACCTCCGCCTGGCTGGCCTGGCGGGCGCGACGGCGCCCCCGGCTTTACGTCCCGCTCACGGGCCTGGCTCTCGGCGCGGCGATCGCGACGAAGATGAGCGCCCTGCCCGCGATCCCGGTGGTGGTGCTGCTCGCCGGTCTGTCCGTGTGGCACGCGCTGCCCGGCGCGGACCGGCGGCGCCGGGCGCTGCTCGGTGCCGGGGGCGCGGCGGCGGTGGCCGTGCCGGCGGTCGGCGTGGTGTGGGCGGTGTACGCGGCGGTCGATCCCCGCTTCGGCTTCTCCCCCGCCGAACCGGTGCCCGCCCTGGCCGGACTGCACGGCAGGCTGACCTCGCTGCTCCCGCTGCCGCCCGCCTACCGGGCCGGGATGCGCGTGCAGTTCGCCTTCGAGAACCACGCCTGGCAGGGTTTCCTGTTCGGGCGGCTGTACACGGGACCGCTCTGGTACTACCTCCCCGCCGCCCTCCTGGTGAAGACCCCGCTCGCCCTGCTGGCACTGGGCGCCGCCGGTGCCGTGGCGGTCCTGGCGCTCCGTCGGCCGCGCCCCGCCGCGCCGTATCTGCTGCTGCCCCCGGCGCTGCTGCTGGCCGTGGCGATGACGGGCGCGCGGGACTTCGGCACCCGGTACGCGCTGTTCGTGCCGGTGTTCCTGGCGGTGACGGCGGGCTGCGTGACGGCGGTCCGGGCCCGGTACCGGTGGGCGGTGCCGCTGACCGGGCTGCTCGTGGCCTGGGCGGCGGTGACCTCGCTGCGCGTGTTCCCGTACTACCTGCCGTACGCCAACGAGGCGTTCGGCGGTCCGGCGGCCACGCACCGGCTGCTGCACGACTCCAACGTGGACTGGGGCCAGGACCTCGGCAGGCTCGGGGACCGGCTGCGGGAGCGGTATCCGGGCGAGCGGGTGTGGCTGGTCTACAAGGGCAGCGGGGTGCCCTCGGCGTACGGCATCCACGCCGCCGATCCGCGCGTGGTGCCCCTGTCGCGGGTGCACGGAGTGCTCGCGGTGTCGGACTCGGCGGCCGCGAAGGCGCGCGGCGGTCTCGCCCGGCTGATCCGGACCAGCCGTCCGGTGGATCAGGTGGGGTACTCGATCACGCTGTACCGGCGCTGAGCCGGGCGTCCGCGGCCGCGACGGCCCGCCGAACGGCACGGGCCGGTGAGCTATGTTGAGTGACCGTGGGAGAAAAAGTCGACGGGCCGGTGCCCTCTCCGCAGGCGGCACGCGCCCAGGCGTCAGCGATCACCACGCGCGGGGACGTCTCCCGGGCCGAAGCCTCCCCGACCTCCCGGCTGCGCGCGCTCTTCGACGGGCCCCGGCTGTCCCCGGGGCAGCGGCGGATCGCGCAGTATCTGATCGAGCACATCACCGAGGCCGCGTTCCTGTCGATCACCGAGCTGGCCGACCGGGTGGGCGTCAGCCAGCCGTCGGTGACCCGGTTCGCGGCGGCCGTCGGCTTCGGCGGCTATCCGGCGCTGCGCGAGCGGCTCCAGTCGATCGCGCTGAGCACGCTGCCGGGCCCGCACGAGGCGGACCGGGCGAACGAGCTGCAGTCCGCCGTGGACGCCGAGATCCAGAACCTGGAGAACCTGCGCCGCGACCTCGCCGACCCCGGCAAGGTGGTCCGGGTGGGCCGCGCGCTCTCCCGCTCCACCCCGCTGACCGTCCTCGGGCTGCGCATCTCGGCCTCGCTGGCGGAGTACTTCGGGTACGCGGCCCGGCGCATCCACCCCGACGTACGGCTGGTGACCCACGGGGGGAGCGTGGCGTACGACGCGCTGCTCCAGGCGCGGGAGGCGGGCGGAAGCTGGGTGCTGGCGTTCGGGATGCCCCGGCACGCGCGGGAGACGCTGACCGCGCTGCGGGTGGCCCGCGAGGCGGGTCTGAAGGTCGCCCTGGTCACCGACCTCGCGCTCGGTCCGCTGCCCGACGAGGCCGACGTCACCTTCGCCACGGGCACCGGCTCCCGGCTGGTCTTCGACTCCTACGCGGCCCCCGGTGTGATGGCCGCCGCGCTGCTCCAGGCCATGACGGACGCCGGCCCCGAGCGTACCCAGGCCCGGCTGGAGAAGTACGAGCGGGGCGCCGAGGAGCGGCAGTTCTTCCTGCCGGAGTGAGCCGCGGGCCCGGATGTTCCCGCACCGCGGAAGATGCCCACGTGACCAGGCACACATGAATGTTTTCATGCGTCTTGAAAACCCGACGGCATATATAAATACTGCTCCCGGCGCCCCCCACGCGGCACACCCGTACCCGGAAGCGACGACGATCATGCCCATGACCACCACGCGCATCAGCCCCGACTGGCCATGCCAGGTCAAGACCCCGGGCAGCTACGACTGGGAGCGCTCGGCCGCCCGCTGGCTGCGCGACCTGATCCCCGCCCGTTACGCCGGTTACCCGGCGCTCATCAGGCACCCCGTCCTGCTCGCCCGGCACGCCCGGCTCCAGGTCGAACAGGAGATCCGGGTCGCGCGCACCGCGCTGCAGACCGCCCGTACGGAGCTGCCCGCCCTCGGCCTGCCCGAATCGGTCATCGAGCACACGATCAAGCTCTACGCGGCCGAGCTGCTCCAGCTCCAGCACATCGCGCGCAGCGTGCGCGTGGTCTCCGAGTCGCTCGGGGGACGCGGCACCACCCGCTGAGCGGCGCCCAACCGTGTGAGCGGCACACGTACCGGCCGGACGTGTGAGCGAGCGGCACGACCTGTGCAATGCTCAACGCGTGACGAGCGATCCAGCGCTTCCCATGGAACCGGGCACCGGCGCCGACCCCACGGCGTTGGCCCGGGCCGTGGCACGGCAGCGCGCCGAACTTGAGCGGTTGCGGGACCAGGCCGCCACCACCGCTGTGGTGGAGCGTGCCAAGGGTGCCCTGATGGCGGCGGACGGCCGGTCCGCCGACGCGGCCCACCACGAACTGCTGCGGCGCGCCCGAACGGGCAATCGCACCCTCCTGGAGGAGTGCTGGCTCACCCTGGGCGCCCTGGAGCGGCCCGGGCGGGAGGCCGAGCGACGCCCGGAGCGGGACGCGTGGCGCCCCGCTCCGGCCTCGGACTCCGGCGACGTCGCGGAGGTGCTCGGCGCGGTGGGCCGGGACCTGGTGCGGGTGGGCTCCCCGCAGGAGCTGGCGGGATGTCTGCTGCGTCACCTGGCGCCCGAGGCCGGGGCCGACGCCGTGATGCTGTACGAGCGGCTGCCCGAGGGCGGCATCGCACTGATGGGGCACGCCGGCATCGCCCCCGCCTTCGCCGCGCGGTGGCGCCGGATACCGCCCCTGACCAATGTGGCCCCACTGGACGCGCTGGCGGCCGGTGAGCCGTACTGGCTGGAGGACCTGACCAAGGACCGGGAGCACTATCTGCTCTTCCACGACCCGCCGGACTGCTGGCGCTCCCGGGCCTGGCTGCCCATGCCCGGCGGACCGGACTCGGGGGTCGTCCTCGGTGTCCTGCGCGGCGAGCAGCGGCCGTTCACCCCGCGCGAGCGGCAGTTGCTGCGCGCCGTGGCCCGGCTGTGCGCGGGACGGCTGCGCGCCTTCGACTCACGTCCGGACGGCCACGACGACAGTCCGCAGCCCGTGCAGAGCGTGCTCGACGCGCTGCCCGGTGCCGCGATCCTGCTGTGCCCGCTGCGCTCCTCCTCCGGAGAGGTGGAGGACTACCGCATCGAGGCCGCGGCGCCCGAGGCGGTGGACGTGTTCGGCCGGACCGGGCAGGACATGGTCGGCAGCCGCATCCTGGAGAGCTACCCGTCCGTCGCGGGCGAGGCGCTGTGGGACGGCTACCTCCAGGCGCTCACCACCAAGATCCCCTTCGAGAGCGAGCCGTTCGCCTACCACGACACCGTGGACGGCGTGCCCGTGACCGCGACCTACTCGGTCCGGGCCGCCCCGCTGGACGGCGGTCTGCTGGTGACCTGGCTGCGGCACGACCCGGCGGAGCTGCAGGAGCAGCGGCTGGCCGACGTGCAGCGGCTGGGAAATCTGGGCTGGGCCAACTGGAACCTGGTGACCGGCGAGATGGCCTGGTCCGCGCAGGCGTACGCCGTACTGGGCCAGGACCCCGCCGCCGGTCCGGTGCCGCTGGAGCGGCTGCCCCGGCTGGTCGCGGCGGACGACGCGGACACCCTCACCCGGGCGATCACCGAACTCACCACCCGGGCCATGCCGTTCAGCCTCCCCTTTCGCATCCACACCGAGCGCGGCGTACGGCATCTGCGGATCGTCGCGGAGGCGGTGACGGAGCCGGACGGCACCCCGGTGGAGGTGCACGGCTTCGTTCAGGACCTCACCGCGCAGCGCAGCGCCGAACTCGCCCTGGTGGAGAGCGAACGCGCGATGCTCCTCCAGCGCGGTGTCCTCCAGGCCGAACGGGCGCTCGCGGGACGGCTCCAGCACGCGCTGCTGCCGCTGCCCCGCAAGCCGGTACGCCTTGCCGGGCTGCGCGTCGAAATCGCCTATCTGCCCGCGCAGTCGGGCATCCAGGTCGGCGGCGACTGGTTCAGCGCGATCGAACTCCCCGACGATCAGGCGCTGTTCGTGGTGGGCGACGTGGCAGGGCACGGCATCGACGCGGTGGCGACGATGGCGCAGCTCAGGTTCACCGCCAAGGGCATGGTCAGCACGGGCTCCTCGCTGAACGGGGCACTGTCCCGGCTCAACCAGTTGCTGCTGCACTCCCGGGACGCGCTGACCACGGCGACCATGATCCTCGCCCGCTACGACCCCCGTACCCGCGTGCTCACCTGGACGCAGGCCGGGCATCCGCCGCCGCTGCTGGTGCGCGGTACCGAGGTGCGTTACGTGGAGCGCCCCCGGGGCATCCTGCTCGGCGCGAGCGCGGCGCCGGTCTTCGAGTCGGCGGAGCTGCGCCTCGAACCGGGCGACCGGCTGCTGCTGTACACGGACGGCCTGGTGGAGCGGCCCGGCGAGAGCCTGGACACGGCTCTGTCGCGCCTGGCGGGCACGGTCCGCGCGCAGGGCAGGGAGGGCGCCGGTTCGCTGGACGCGCTGCTCGCCTCGCTGCTGGCGGACGAGCGGCGCGACGACGTGTGCGTGGTGGACATCAGGATGCCGGCGGCCGAGGAGTAGCCGGACCTCTCACGTACGCGACCCACCGGGCCGCTCACGTACGCGACTCGAGCGCGCGGCGCGTGTCGTCGCCGTAGACGCCGCGCTCGTCGCCGCTGATGCCGTACCAGACCTGGAAGCGGGCGACGGCGGCGGCGAGCACGGCGTCGTAGCCGCCGGTCGCGGAGCCGTCCCGGAACACGTCGGGGATGCGCAGCAGGCGCTCGCGCAGTTCGGTGACCTCGGGTCCGGAGTCGCCCTGGCGCAGGGTGCCGGGGCCGTCGGGGTCGGCGGTGGCGGACGCGGCAGGGGCGGCGGGTGCGGCCGGGGCGGCGGGCTCGGTGGTGGCCGGGGTGATGGTCACCGGGCGAGGGGCGGCCGAGTGCGGGGGCCGCGCGGCGGCGGTGGCACTCTGCCGGGCGGGCAGCAGCAGGGCACAGCCGAAGCCGGTCAGCGCGGCGAGGCCGAGGGCCAGCGCCGCGACGGACCGGCGCCCGGCCCGCCGCGGTCGCGCCGGGGACGTCTCGGGGACGGGGGGCAGCTCCTGGGTGTCGTCCTCGGCTCCGGCGGGCGCGGGCAGCGGCGACGGCGGTGGCGCCGGTGGTGGTGTGCCGCAGGGCTCGGGCGCCGGCGTACCGGCGGCCTCGCGCGGTCCTGGGCCGTCCTGCGGCAGCAGCTCGCGCATCAGCTCCGCGAGCGCGTCCTGACGGCGGGCCCGTACGACACGGACGGGCTCCACGATCCGCCCGGGGCGCGGCGGTTCGGGATCGGGGGGTGTCGGCACGCTGCTCTCCTTTCCGTCCCTCGGGTCCGGGAGTGCGCGGTCCCGACGGGGGATACGGAGCGCGGGGCACGGCCGTTCAGGGGCGGGCGCCGCCACGGGGGCGGACCGGGCTCGACACGCCCTGCGCGAAGCGGTTCAGGGAGGACGTCAGCGTGGCCACGAAGGCTTCACGGTCGTCCTCGGCCAGCGCGTCCAGGGAGAGGTAGGGGTTGAGGTCCTCCAGCTCGACCAGGAGGAGGTCGCCGGCGAGGGTGCGGCAGGCGTCGACGCGCTGGATGCCGTGGCCGAGGGCGTTCCAGTCGATGAAGCGGCGCGCGAACTCGAGGTCGGCGGCGGTGGCGGCGTAGGGCTTCAGCTCCCAGCGGTGGCGGGGGTCGGGGGCGTAGAGGGCGTACGCGAAGTCGTCGTCCACGAAGTAGAAGGAGATCTCGTGGGTGAAGTCGACGTGCGGCTGCACCAGGACGCTGCCATCGGCGACGGGCGCCTCGGCGACCCGGCTCGCGGGCACCACGCGCAGGCCGAGGGAGTCGGCGCCGAGGCGCGGCTTGACCACGTAGCGGTCGGCCCGGGGCAGCCGGTCCAGGTCCTCGGCGCGGTCGACGGTGGGGATGACCGGATGACCCGCCACCGTCAGCTCGATCAGATAGCCCTTGCCCGCCATGTCCGCCCTGCCGGTGAGCGGGTTGTACACCCGGGCCCCGGTCTCCAGCGCGTGCGCCCGGAACTTCTCGTACGCGGCCAGATAGCCGAGCACCGGTCCGGAGTTGCGCACCACCACCGCGTCGAAGTCGTCCATCAGGGCCGCCGCGTCCAGCGGGTGACACAGGGCCAGGTCGAAGTGGGCGCGCAGCCGGGAGGTGAGGAACACGTCCTCGTCGCCGTAGCGGCGCCCACGGGCCGGAAACGCCAGATCGGTGACGTAGAGCAGGCGGGGGCGGCGCATGGGGGTTCTCCTCGGGCGGGCAGGTGGCGACAGGGCGGAGAAAGGTTACGCCGCAGGCGGGGGCCGATGAGCGGCGGGCCCTGGGGTGATCACGTGGAGATGCGCGCCCTGGTGCTGCCGCACAGCACTCGGTTCCCTCGCGGGCGGGCTCGCGTTGCACCGAGTGCCACGTCGGGCGGTGGGGTGCTACTTTCCCGCTCATGAGCACCAGCAGCGCGGACCCGGCCGCGAAGCCGCCGATGCGTGACGCCCTGGTCGAGGCCGCCTTCCGGCTCTTCCTGGAGCGGGGGTACGACCGCACCACCGTGGACGACATCGTGGCGCTGGCCGGGGTCGGACGGCGCTCGTTCTTCCGCTACTTCCCCTCCAAGGAGGACGTGGTCTTCCCCGACCACGAGCGCTGCCTCGCCGAGATGACCGCGTTCCTCGCGGCGGGCGACGGCACCGGGGACCCGGTGGAGCGGGTGTGCGACGCGGCCCGCCTGGTGCTGCGGATGTACGCGGAGAACCCGGCCTTCTCGGTGCGCCGTTACCGGCTCACCAAGCAGGTCCCGGGGCTGCGCGCGTACGAGCTGTCGGTGGTCCGGCGCTACGAGCGGGCGCTCGCCGGATATCTGCGGGAGCGGTACGCGGGACGGCCCGACGGCATGCTGCGCGCGGACGTGATCGCGGCAGCGGTGGTCGCGGCGCACAACAACGCCCTGCGCTCCTGGCTGCGTTCGGACGGCGCGGGCGACGCCGACGCGGCCGTGGACCACGCGCTGGGGTGCGTGCGGGCGGCGTTCGCGGAACCGGCCGACGGCGCCGTGGCCCGCGCCGCCCCCGCCGGGGGCGAGGACGTGGTGGTGGTCGTCGCCCGGCGCGACGCCCCGCTGTGGCGCGTGGTGCGGGAGTTCGAGGCGGCGCTGGGACGCCCCTGACAGGGCAACCGTGCGGCCCCCGCAACAGATTGAGGGTACGGAGTGCCTTTACGGCTGACACTGAGTGCCATACGCTGGCGGTGTGCACGGTGGCACGACGACCGGGCACACGTGTGCGCGGTTCACGCCGCGCGTTCGGGATTTCCGGCCCAGCGCAGGGAGTTGACCAGCGTGTACCACCACTCAGCAAGCGCCACGCACCCGGTGGGCGGCTCGACGGCGGGTGTACTCGAACCCCGGTCCGCCTCGACGGCGTCCGGCGCCGGGACCGTGCCCGCCCCGCCCCCCACCGCCACCGTCACGTCCGCGTCCACCGGGTCCGCCATGCCCACGCGGACCGCCGAGGACAGGGACGCCCTCACCTTCCAGCGCTGCGCCTGGTGCGGCACGGCGATGTACCACCGGCTGCTGTGCCCGGTGTGTCAGGGCAGCGATCTGCGCACCGAGCGCAGCCAGGGCGTCGGCACGGTCCGCCACTCCACGGTGGTGCACCGCAACACCCCGATGGCGCGCAATGTGTCGCTGGTCGAGATGGCGGAGGGGTTCGTGGTGCGCGGCCGGGTCATGGGTCCGGCCATCGGCATCCACAGCGGGGACCGGGTGCGGCTGTCCACGGCCAAGGACCCGGTGCGGGGCGAACCGGTCTTCCAGCTCGTCGACGAGGCGTACCGGGCCTGGAGCTGAGCCGCGGCGGTCCCTTCGGCGGCTCGGCCACCGGCCGGCTCAGTCCTTGAGCGTGCTCAGTCCTTGAGCGTGATCCGGATGCCGACCGTGCCCTCCACGCCCCGGCGCAGCTTGCTGCCCAGCAGGGTGAGGCGGCCGACGACTCCGTACTTGCGGGCGATCAGGGAGCGGTAGCGGGCCGTGGTGTCCGCGTCGGCGATCTCGGCGGTGGCGGGAACCGGCTCGCCGGTCGCGTTGCCGCGCAGGTCGCAGGGACCCACCAGCACATCGGCGCGGCGGCGGATGCGCTTGACCTTCCAGCTGTCCGCGGCCGTCCACACTCCGAGGGCGTCGCCGTCGCGCACCACCCAGACCGGGGTGGGCACCGGCGTGCCGTCCTTGCGGTAGCTGGTCACCAGCAGGTACTTGCCCGCACCGAGCCGGGCCGGGAGCGTGTCGTCCATGTCCGCAGTCTAGGAGGCGCCCTGGCACCCGGCAGCACGACGGGGCCCGGAGCCGGGACCCGAGCCCGCGCGGAACCGGCGGCGGAATACGCCGGTCCAGCGGCGGCGGTCAACTCCTGCGTCTAGATTGCGTCTTGACCCGTGCACCGCTCAAGGCACCACTCCCCCGAGGCCCCCAGGAGCTGAGCCCCGTGACCGACAACCCGGCCGCCGCCCACGACGTCGCCGAGTCGCTGCGCGCCCGTATCGACACCGGCCAGCCGCACACCGCGCGGATCTGGAACTACTGGCTCGGCGGCAAGGACAACTACGAGGTGGACCGCGCGGCCGGCGACCAGATCCGCCAACTCCACCCGGGCATCGGGGAGTACGCCCGCGCCGACCGGCTCTTCCTCGGCCGCGCCGTACGCCACCTCGTGCAGGAGGCGGGCATCCGGCAGTTCCTGGACATCGGCACCGGGCTGCCCACCGCCGACAACACGCACGAGGTGGCCCAGCGGCTCGTGCCGGACGCCCGGATCGTCTACGTCGACAACGACCCGCTGGTCCTCGCCCACGCGCGCGCCCTGCTCACCAGCACCCCAGAGGGCCGTACCGACTACCTCGACGAGGATCTGCGCAACATCGACGCGATCTTCGAACACGCGGCGAAGACACTGGACTTCAGCGAGCCCGTGGCACTGATCCTGCTCGGCGTGGTCATCTTCATCGGCGACGACGAGGACCCCTACGGTTTGGTACGGCAGTTGACCGACCGGCTGCCCGCCGGGAGCCACCTCGTGCTCTCGCACACCATCACCAGCCCGTCGATGCCCGACGTGGACGAGGCGGTCGCGTTCTGGAACGAGCACGGGACGCCGAAGCTCACCCAGCGCACGCCCGAGAACGTGACCCGTTTCTTCGACGGTCTCGAACTGCTGGAGCCCGGCGTCGTCTCCTGCTCGCGCTGGCGCCCGGAGCCGGGTGAGGGAGCGGAACCGGAGGAGGTCGCGATGTTCGGCGGGGTGGCCCGCAAGAACTGATCCGGCCCACCCCAACTCCCCCGGCCGGTAAGGGAGAGGCCCGGGAAAACGGAATCCGCGAAACCCTTCGGAAGATGGCCGCGGTCGCTGAACGCGCCCGCCCCGCACCACGTACTCAGGGGCGGGCGCTCATCGACCGGAGGGCCCCGTGGTGCCCGGCAGGGGTATCGCGCGCTCGGGGTTTCGGGAGTCTGGCATGAGGCACGCACGACGGCGGGTCGTCCGGCGAGTGACACGGCTGGCGGCCGTCGGCGGACTCCTTCTGGGGGGCGCGATGGTGACACAGGCGGCCATGGCGAGCGAGACGCCGCAGTCCCCCGCGACCCCGCTGAGCACGGCGGGCACCGCCGGAGTGACGGGCACCGCGCTGACGGCGAAGCTGGGCACGGCGCGCTCCGCGGGAAGCTGGATCGGCGCCGACGGGCGGCCGGTCGTCGCGGTGACCGACGCCAAGGCCGCCAAGGAGGTACGCCAGGCGGGTGCCGAGCCCAAGATGGTGGGCCACAGCATGAACGAGCTGAAGTCGGCCACGGCGACGCTGCGTTCGGCTCCGCGGGTGGCGGGCACCGCCTGGTCGGTGGACTACCGCACCAACCGGGTCGTGGTGCAGGCGGACAGCACGGTGTCGTCCGGCGACTGGACCAGGATGACCAAAGTCGCCTCGCGCATCGGGGACTTCGTCGCCATGGAGCGGTCGAAGGGCACGTTCACCACGCGGCTGAACGGCGCGCAGCCGATCCTCTCCACGAGCGGCCGCTGTTCGGCGGGGTTCAACGTGACCGACGGGCAACGGGACTTCATCCTCACGGCAGGCCACTGCGGCCCCACCGGCTCCATCTGGTTCGCCGACAACCAGGCCGACCAGCAGCTCGGCGCGACGGTGAAGAGCAACTTCCCCGGCGCCGACTTCTCCCTCGTGCAGTACGACTCCGGCAAGGCCGGGCCGGGGGCCGACGTGGTCGCGGTCGGCGACGGCAAGGGCGTGCGCATCACCGGGGCTGCCGACGCCACGGTGGGACAGCGGGTGTTCCGCAGCGGCAGCACCAGCGGGCTGCACGACGGGCAGGTGACCGCGCTCAACGCCACCGTGAACTACCCCGAGGGCACCGTCACCGGGCTGATCGAGACGAACGTGTGCGCCGAACCGGGCGACAGCGGCGGCCCGCTCTTCTCGGAGGGGGTGGCGCTGGGGGTCACCTCGGGCGGCAGCGGCGACTGCACGTCGGGCGGCACGACGTTCTTCCAGCCGCTGACCAAGGCGATGCAGGCGCTGAACGTGCGCCTGATCACCTCCGGCGGTAAGGCCGGGGCAGCGCAGAACCCGTCGTCCGCGCCGACTCCCACCCCGCAGAGCACCGTCGCCCCGAGCGCGGCCGCGCCCGGTTCCTCTGCCCCGGTGAGCGGAATCACGGAGGGCCGCACGCTGCTGGCGCGCCTCACGGACACCCGGAACGTGGGTCCCGGCCTGCTCATCATGGCCGGCAGCCTGATCGCCCTGATCGCGGCCCGCTACATCCGCTCGGAGCAGGAGCGGCGGGCCTACCAGCGGTACTACTCGGCGACCTGGGGGTGATCCGGGACGAGCACGGGAGGCGGAGAGGTCGATCGACGAAATCGGTCCCTCGCCGCGCCCGTACGGTCACGACCGGACGGCGAACGGGTACGGCGATGGTCGCGCGGCGGCCGGTTCAGGACGGGCGGCGCGGCTGCGGTGTCGCGGAGGCCCACTCCAGGACGAGGCGCTGGTACTCCGCGCGCTGCTCGGTGGTCAGTATCCCGCCCGAGCGGCGCCACAGGGCCCGGATCTCCTCGTTGACCTCCGCGGCCGACCGCTGGCAGGCGGTGTCAGCAGTGGTGGACATGGTGTGAAGCATATGCCGGTCTCCGTGAAGACGGCGTGAGCAAGTGTACTCGATGCGGACATATCGGACCGTGTTACTCATCACGTCAATGGGCCGTGACGCGGCCGGAGTTCGGGGGCGCGGTGCGCCCCCGCTCCCGCGTCTCAGGTGCCCGGCTTGCGGCCGTACACGAACACGTCGTCGCCGTTCTTGAGCAGCGACCAGTACTTCTGGGCGTCCTTCGTGGTCATGTTCACACAGCCGTGGGAGCCCGGCGGGTTCCACATGCTCAGGCCGACGGAGTGGAAGGCCTGGCCGCCGTCGAAGAACTGGCTGTAGGGCATCGGCACGTCGTAGATGTTGGAGACGTGGTCGATGTCCCGCCAGTAGATCTTCTTCAGACCGGTGCGGGTCTCGTAGTGATCACGGCCGGTGCGCACGGGCACCGGGCCGTAGACCAGCTTCTTGCCGTCCTGGACCCAGCTCAGTTGGAGCGTGAGGTTCACACAGGCGATGCGGCCCTTGTTCACCGGGCACTTGCCGGCCTTGTCGGGGTTCTTCCCCACGGCCTTCTGCTTGTTCATGAGGTCCATCACTCCCCAGGTCACCGGGCCCGCGTAGCCGATGGTGGGGGTGATGCCGTGCTTGCTCTGGAAGGCGCGGATGGCCGAGCAGTCGGCGCTGGACTGCTTGCCGTCGACCGGCCGCCCGAGGAACTTCTCCACCTGCTTCTGGTACGGCCCCGCCTTCGTGCTGCAGCTCGCGGCCTGCGCCGGTGCGGCGGTGACGACGAGCGCCAGCGGCGCCGCCAGCGCGGTGACGCCGAGCAGGGCGGCTCCTCGTCTGCGTGTGTCCCCCATGTCCCTGACCCCTTCCCCTCTTCCACGTCGGCTGCCCCGCGGCATCCGTCGCCTACTAGACCCGCACCCGGGACGGACGGTTGTGGTTCCGGTCATGCTGTGACGAAACGGTGAACTTCATCGCCTGTCGGTCATCGTCCGTGCAGTGCCGCGTGGAACCCGGTGTGCACGGCGGTGAGTCCGCCGTCCACCACGAGGGCGGTACCGGTGATCCAGGCGGCGTCGCGCGAGGCGAGGAACGCCACGGCCGCGGCGATGTCCTCCGGTTCCCCGATCCGGCCGAGCGGATAGAGCCCCCGCACCGCCGCCAGGTCCTCCTCGCGCCCCTCCCAGGCCGAGGTGCGCACCGTCCCCGGCACGACGAGGTTCACCCGCACCCCGCGGGCGGCCGCGTGCCCGGCGAGCGTCCGGGTGAGCGACGCCAGCCCCGCCTTGGCGGCGCTGTAGGCGTGCCCCCCGAAGTCCTGCAGCCCGTTGACCGACCCGATACTCACGACCGCTCCGCGCCCGGAGGCGGCCAGATGCGGCAACGCGGCCCGGCAGCACCGGTACACCCCGCTCAGCGTGACATCGAGGTCCCGCTCCCACACCTCGTCGTCACCGTCCTCGAACAGCTCCGGGTCCGGCGACGACCGAGCGGCACAGTTCACCAGTACGTCCAACGCCCCGAACGCGTCCACGGCGTAAGCGACAGCGGCCTCGACCGACGCCCGCTCCCCCACGTCGCACTCCGACGCCCGTGCGTCCAGCCCCTTTTCCCGCAGTCCCGCCGCCGTCCGCCCGGCCTCGTCGCCGTCCCGGTCGGTGACCAGAACCCGCCCGCCCTCCTCGGCGATCCGCCGTGCGACGGCGGCCCCGATGCCCCGGGCGGCACCGGTGACGAGAACTCCCTGGCCCGCGAAACGAGTTGGATCGGTCATGGGGCGACGGTAGGGCAGCGGGGCGCGGCGCGACAGATGCCGTACGCACGAAGAAGGGGCGGCCGGTCGCGCAACCGGCCGCCCCTGTCCGCGCCTTGGCGGGATCAGTGCCCGCGTGCGATCCACTCCTCCAGGTGGGGAGCCTCCGCGCCGATGGTCGTCGGCTCGCCGTGGCCGGTGAGGACCTTGGTCTCCGGGGGGAGGGTGAGGAGCTTGTCCCGGATGGAGTCGATGATCGCCGGGAAGTGGGAGTAGGAGCGGCCGGTGGCGCCGGGGCCGCCCTGGAAGAGGGTGTCGCCGGTGAAGACGGTGCCGAGGCCGGGGTCGTAGAGGCAGACGGCGCCGGGGGCGTGGCCCGGAGTGTGCAGGACGGTGAGGTCGGCTCCGGCGGCCTCCATGACCAGGCCGTCCGCGAGGTGGGCGTCGGGGTCGCGGTCGGGGTGGGTGAGCTTCCACAGCGGCAGGTCGTCCGGGTGCAGCCAGATGACGGCGCCGGTGAGGTCCGCGAGGGCGGGGGCCGCGTTGACGTGGTCGTTGTGCGCGTGGGTGCAGATGATGGCGGTCAGGCGGCGGTCGCCGACCGCGCGGGCGATGGCCTCGGCGTCGTGGGCCGGGTCGATCACGATGGCCTCGTGGTCGTCGCCGACGATCCAGACGTTGTTCTCGACGTCCCAGGTGCCGCCGTCGAGGGTGAACTGGCCGGAGGTGACGAGGCGTTCGATGCGGGCGGTCATCAGAGCACCACCACCGAACGCAGCACGTCACCCTCGTGCATCCGCTCGAACGCCTTCTCCACCTCGTCGATCTGGATCGTCTCGGTGACGAACGCGTCCAGCGGCAGCCGCCCCTGGAGGTGCAGGTCGATGAGCATCGGGAAGTCGCGCGAGGGCAGACAGTCGCCGTACCAGGACGACTTGAGGGCGCCGCCGCGGCCGAACACGTCGAGCAGCGGCAGTTCGAGCTTCATCTCGGGGGTGGGGACACCGACGAGGACGACCGTGCCCGCCAAGTCGCGTGCGTAGAAAGCCTGCTGGTAGGTCTCGGGGCGGCCGACCGCCTCGATCACCACGTCGGCGCCGAAGCCGCCGGTCAGTCCGCGGATCGCCTCGACCGGGTCGGTCTCACGGGAGTTGACGGTGTCGGTGGCGCCGAGTTCGCGGGCCTTGGCCAGCTTGCGGTCGTCGATGTCCACGGCGATGATCTTCGCCGCCCCGGCAAGGCGCGCACCCGCGATGGCCGCGTCGCCCACGCCGCCGCAGCCGATGACGGCGACGGAGTCGCCCCGGCCCACGTTGCCCGTGTTGATCGCGGCGCCGATGCCCGCCATCACACCGCAGCCGAGCAGTCCGGCGACCGCCGGGGAGACGGCCGGGTCCACCTTGGTGCACTGTCCGGCGGCGACGAGCGTCTTCTCCGCGAAGGCGCCGATACCCAGGGCCGGGGTCAGCTCCTGACCGGTGGAGGCGAGCGTCATCTTCTGCTCGGCGTTGTGGGTGTTGAAGCAGTACCACGGGCGCCCGCGCCGGCAGGCCCGGCACGTCCCGCACACCGCACGCCAGTTGAGGACGACGAAATCACCCGGTGCCACCTCGGTGACACCCTCGCCGACCGACTCGACCACACCCGCGGCCTCGTGGCCCAGCAGGAAGGGGAAGTCGTCGTTGATGCCGCCCTGTTTGTAGTGCAGATCGGTGTGACAGACCCCGCAGGCCTGGATGCGTACGACGGCTTCGCCGGGCCCGGGATCGGGGATCACGATCGTCTCGACGCGCACCGGCTGGTCCTTCCCCGGTGCGACTACGCCGCGTACTTCCTGCGCCATGACCTGGCCCCTCTTCCCTTGTACGTACCTTCGCTGCCGACCCTACGCCACGGACATACGCCGGACCGGGCCTTGAAAAGGCCCGGTCCGGAGAGCGTCGGTCGTACGGTCAGCCGCCGAGCGCGGGAAGGACGCCCAGCGCCGGGGCGGCCAGGTCGGTCAGCTGGTGGAGTTCGTTCAGGCGGTTCATGTCGCTGAGCTGGTTCAGGCCGCGGAGCTGCTCGCCGACGCCGGGGACCTCGGCGCGGTGCTCGGCGGGGATGTCGCTGACGGCGAGGTTGTCCAGCGTGGTCATCGGGTTGATCTGCCCGGTGCCCGCGGCGCTCGCGTCGGCCGCGCTCGCGAGCGGCGCGGCAAGTCCCGTGACGCCGACGGCGAGACCGACCGCGGCGACGATACGTCGTGTTGAGATCATGCCCTCTGCAACGCGTGCGCCCCGCACCGGACACGGGCACCGCCCGCTCCTCACCCGACAGGTGGAGCGCGTCGTCTGCGCTTGCCGTGACCGCCGGGGCGGGGGAGCCTCGAAACGTGGACCCGTGCGGTCCCGCTCCCCGCCGGGCCGCCGACGTCCGAAGGAGGCCACCATGGGCAGCACGAAGAACCCCGCGTTCACCACCGACACCCTGCGCGAGAGCATCGAGTCCGACACAGGGGACTCGCTTCTGAACCTGTACGAGGACGACGCGGAGATACGCGTCATCGACCGCGACGCCCAGCCGAGCCACCCCAAGGTGCTGCGCGGGCGGAACGAGATCCGGGAGATGCTCGACGACATCTACAGCCGCGACATGATCCACCGGCTCGGCCAGTGCGTCATCGACGGCGACCACGCGGCGTTCACCGAGTCCTGCGAGTACGCCAACGGCGACCGGGTATACGCCGAGTCGATGATCACCCTGCGGGACGGCAGGATCTCCGAGCAGATCCTGATCCAGGCATGGGACGACTAGGCACGCGGGGCGCGCACGCCCGGATCGGCTCCCGCCTGTCGTGGTCGTTCTCGGCACGCGCGTCCTACGGCCCCCGCCCGCCCCACGAAGCGACCGGGCCGGTCCACGTCTCCGCCGCGCGGGCGTCGGCCGGCGTACTGCGCTCGGCGCTGCGCACGGCGGGCCACGCGGCCAGGTACGCGGCCCGGCACCGGCCGGGGCGGCGACGCCGTACCGGCTGACCCGCACCGGCACGCCGCTGCGGCACAGTCCGGCCGCCCAGTGGGCGCCCGCCGCGCTCGAACGTCCGCGAACGCGCCGCTCGGCCGACGCCGGCGACCCGCCCGATCCCCGTCGCCCCGCCGGACGGCACGCCCGTCCATTCCGCCGGGCTCCGCCCATCGCTCACCCCGCGCGGCCGAGCCCGGTCGGGCAGCCGGGCACCCGTCGGCCGGCCGGGGACCCGGCCACCCCGCCCGGCGCCGCCGAACCACGTGGTCGCCCCCGCCGGACGCCCTCGCTCAGGCGCCCGCGGTCTCCAGCACCATGCGGAACCGCGCCCGCCCGGCCAGCATCTTCTGGTACGCCGCCTCCACGTCGTCCAGCGGGACGACCTCGGTCATGGGGCGGATGCCGTGCAGGGCGGCGAAGTTCATGGTGTCCTGCACGTCCTGGGAGGTGCCGGAGGGGTGGCCCTTGACGTCGCGGCCACCGCTGATGAGCTGGAGCGGGGTGATGTCCAGCGGATCGGGCGTGACCCCGATGACGATGAGTTCGCCGCGCGGCGTGAGACCGTCCACCGTGGCGGACATGGCGGCGGAACTCCCGGCGGTGGCGAGGACGACCTTGGCGCCGCCGAGGTTCTGCAGCGCTTCGGCGACCGGGGTGCCCGACGTGCTGTCGATGTAGTGGTGTGCGCCCAACTCCTTGGCGAATCCCGCCTTTTCGGGACCTCGCGCGATGGCCACGGTCTCGAAGCCCATCGCTGCGGCGAACTGCACGCCGAGGTGGCCGAGCCCGCCGAGGCCGAGGACGGCGACCTGGTCGCCGGCGCGGGCGGCGCTGCGCCGCAGCCCGTTGAAGGTGGTCACGCCCGCGCAGGCCATGGGTCCGGCGGCGGTGGCGTCGAGGCCGTCGGGGATGCGGGCCAGCGCGTCGACGGGTACGACCACCTTCTCCGCGAAACCGCCGTCGTAGGCCCAGCCGGGCACCTTCAGGCGGACGCACACGATGAAGTCGCCCCGGCGGCAGGGCGTGCAGTAGCCGCAACTGCCGCCGAACCAGCCGACCGCCACCCGGTCGCCGACGTTCCAGCCCCGGCCGAGGGTGCCCTCGCCCAGCTCCTCGATCCGCCCGGCGATCTCGTGGCCCGGTACCTCGGGGAAGGTGATGCCGGGCGCGGCGGCGTCCACGAACAGGGCGTCGCTGTGGCAGATGCCGCACGCCTCCACGGCGACCCGCACCTGGCCGGGGCCGGGGTGCGGCACCTCCCGCTCCACCAGCTCGAACGTCCCGCCGGGGGCGGTGACCTGCGCGACTCGATACGTGCTCATGCGTGTCTCCGGGGTACGGCTCGGGGGTGGGGAGCCCTGCCGTTCCAGCAGACCAGTTCGCCCGGGATCACGCGCGCCGAGCGGGGTCATCCCGGGCATGACACGGCCCATCGCCGTTTTGCACAGGTAAAACTGAACAGTTCGAGCTGGACAGTTCACCCTGCCGGTGTCTACGGTGGCGGCATGGCCCACATCTCGGACTCCGCCGCCCTGGCCGCGCGCGAACTGCGCGTGATGTTCAGCAGGCTCCGGCGCCGTATCCGCGAGGTCGCGCGGGACTCCGATCTCACCCCGCCGCAGGAGTCGGCGCTCTCCCTGGTCGGCAAGCACGGCGCGGCCACCGCGAGCGCGCTGGCCGCCGCCGAGGGCGTACGGCCGCAGTCGATGGCGGCCACGCTGGCCGCGCTCGACCAGCACGGGCTGATCCGCCGTACGCCGGACCCGGCCGACGGCCGCCGTCAGCTGGTCACCCTGACCGAGTCGGGGCAGGCGCGGGTGGAGGGCAACCGGCAGGTGCGCGAGGAGTGGCTGGCGCGCGCCCTGGAGGACCGGTTCTCCGAGGAGGAGCGGCAGACCGTGCTCACGGCACTGACCCTGCTGGAACGGCTCTCGCGCCCGTGACGCCAAACACCCCCGTCGGGCCGTACCACCCGGCCCCGTTCACGCTCGCCGGTCCGCCGGCGACGACCCCGCCGGACCGTTCGCACGGCCGGCTCACCCCCCGAAAGGTCTGATCACCTCATGTCCGTCACCACGCTCGACCCCCGTACCGCCCTCGTCGTGATCGACCTCCAGCGCGGCATCGTGGGGATGCAGACCCAGCCGTACGCCGCCGCCGACGTGGTGGCCCGCTCCGTGGAGCTCGCGGACGCCTTCCGCGCCCGTGAGCTACCGGTGGTGCTGGTCCGGGTCTCCTTCGCCGCCGACGGCGCGGACGCGGTGCCCGGCCGCACCGAGCGGCAGCCGCGCGGCCTTTCCTTCCCCGAGGGCTGGGACGTCATCGTGGACGAACTCTCCGGTCACGACGGCGACATCCTGGTCACCAAGCACAACTGGAGCGCGCTGTTCGGCACCGACCTGGACGTGCAGCTCCGCCGCCGGGGCATCACGCAGATCGTGCTGACCGGCATCGCGACCAGCATCGGCGTGGAGTCCACCGCCCGTGACGCCTACGCGGCGGGCTACAACGTCACCCTGGCCACCGACGCCATGGCCGACGCGGACGCGGCGGCACACGCCAACAGCGTCGAGCGCGTCTTCCCGCGCCTCGGCGAGAGCGGCACCACGGCGGAGATCCTGGAGCTGCTGGCCAAGACCCACGCCTGACGGCACGACGTCGTGCCCGGCCCCCGGTGAACCACGCCGGTGGCCGGGCGCGCGCGTACGACGCCCCACGCCGGGTCAGTCCCCGGCCGCCGCCCGTTCGACCTCGGCCTCGACCTCGGCGCGCGGGCGGCCGGTCTCGCGGGCGTACTCGCTGACCGCGGTCTGGACGTCGCGGGCCAGGTCGCGCCAGGCGCGCAGGGCGGTCTCGTAGGTGCCGGACTGGGCGCCGGTCATCCCGCGCTCGGCGGGCGGGCCGTAGGTGTCGCGCAGGCCCGTCACGGTGGCGTGGGCGGCGTCGGCCGCACGCTGTTTCTGCACGAGTTCTTCGAAGGTGTGAGCCACACCAACCGACCCTAGGCTCACGCGGCGAACGCGCCACTCGAACGGGCCGGACCGCTCAGGTGTTCCCGTCCGTCACCAGGTCGGCCCACACCTGCTTGCCGCCGCTGACCGGCACGGTGCCCCAGGTCGAGGAGACCGCCTCGACCAGCAGGACGCCCCGGCCGCCGGTGGCCTCCCAGCCGACGCTGGTGGGCTTGAGGGGGCCGCGCGGGGAGGCGTCGGCGACCGCGACACGCAGGCGCCGGCCGACCAGGCCGAGGTCGAGGCGGACCTGCCCCTCGGTGTGCACGAGGGCGTTGGTGACCAGCTCGGAGACGATCAGCAGGGCCGCGTCCAGGGTGTCCTCGGGCACGTCCCAGCCGCGCAGCACGCGCCGGGTGAAGCGGCGCGCGTGCCGGACCGCCTCGGGGACCCGCCACACGCTCCAGCTCTCGCGCAGCGGGCGTACGGCCATGCCGTCGTAGCGGGTGAGCAGCAGGGCCACGTCGTCGCCCCGGTGGGCGCCGCCGAGCAGGGCGTCGGCGGCGGCGCCGAGGTCGGCGGGGTCGACGGCGGCGAGATCGTGGGCGAGCCGGGTCATGCCCCGGTCGAGGTCGGAGTCGGCGGACTCCACCAGGCCGTCGGTGGTGAGCGCGAGGACGGTGCCGGGTCTCAGCCGCAGCGGGGTCATCGGGAACTCGGCCTGGACCAGCACCCCGAGGGGCGGTCCGCCCTCGGCGTTCACGATCTCGGTGCTGCCGTCCGGGTGGCGCAGCACCGGCTGCGGATGCCCGGCGCGCACGCACAGCGCGGAGCCGCTCTCCATGTCGACGTCGACGTAGGCGCAGGTGGCGAAGAGGTCGGTCTCCATGTCGAGGAGCAGCCGGTTGGCGAGGGCGACGACCACGTCCGGTGGGTGGCCCTCGGCGGCGTAGGCGCGCAGGGCGGTCCGGAGCTGGCCCATGAGAGTGGCGGCGCCCGCGTTGTGGCCCTGGACGTCGCCGATGACGAGGGCCACGTGGTTGTCGGCGAGCGGGATCACGTCGTACCAGTCGCCGCCGACCTCCAGACCGGCGGTGGCGGGGAGGTAGCGGGCGACGGCCTCGGCGCCGGGGAGGCGGGGCAGGCGGCGGGGCAGGAGGGTGCGCTGGAGCATCCCGACGAGTTCGTGCTCGGCGTCGAAGGCGTGGGCGCGCAGCAGGGCCTGGCCGGTCAGGCCCGCGCAGGCGGTGAGCAGGGCGCGTTCGTCGGGTCCGAACTCGTGCGGCCGGTCCCAGCCGATCAGGCAGACCCCGGCGGTGCGGCCCCCGGCGGGCAGCGGGAGCACGGCGAGACCGCCGGGTCCCACTCCGGCGAGGCCGGGTTCCAGGCGGGAGCCCGCGGGCCATATGCGGGCGCGGCCCTTGCGCAGGGCGGAGGCGAGGGCGGGCATGGCACGCACGGGGGCGTCGGGCCACTCGCCGCGCCATTCGGCGCGCCAGAGTTCGGGCCAGGCGGCGGGTTCGGGCGGGTCGAGGACGGTGACGACGAGGCGGTCGTTCTCCAGTTCGGCAAGCGCGATGCGGTCGGCGCGCAGGGGTGCGCGCAGGGCGGCGACGACGGCCTGGCCGACGTCCTTGACGGTGCCCGCGGTGGCGAGGGCGGCGGCCAGGCGCTGGACGCGGGCCACGTCGGTGACGTCGGAGCGGAAGGCGGAGGCGTCGGCGACGGTGCCGACGAGCCGGGCCGGGTGTCCCCCGGTGCCGGGCAGCAGCCGGCCGCGCAGCCGCAGCCAGCGGGGCGCGCCGGAGGGCTGGAGGGCGCGGAACTCCAGTTCGCGGTCGCCGACGGGCATGTGGTCGGCCTCGACGACGGACATCAGCGCGGGCAGGTCCTCCGGCACCGTGCGGCCGAGCAGCGTCTCGACCTTGCCGTCGAACGCCTCGCGGGAGAGGCCGAAGAGCCGCAGGATGTCGTCGCCGACCTCGACCCGGCCGGTGTCCATGGCGAGGCGGAACGCGTCGCCGGCCGGCTCGCGGGGCGGGGCGGGCGGCACCGGTACCGGCGCGGTGACCGCCCCGGCGAGCAGCTCAAGGCAGGCACGGTCGTCGGCGCCGAAGCCGCCGGGCTGTTCGGTGACGGCGACCAGGCAGCCGCTGCCGGGCGCCCCGAGCGGCAGCGCGGCGAGCGCGAAGTCGGCGTCCGGGGCGGGTGGTTCGCCCGGGCCCGACCAGCTCGGCCGTCCCGTGCGGTGGGCCTGGGCGACGGGCGAGTGCGCCGTGGCCGGGCACTCGTCGCGCAGTCCGTACCGCGTGCGGGGGAGGCCCGCGGACTCCACGAGCCGGAGTGTCGCGGGGTCGTCGCCGGGAACGTAGATCCCCGCGTACGTGGCCCCCGCCAGGACCAGCGCCTGTTCCAGGACCCGGCGGGGCCGGTCCGTGGACGGCATGGCCATGAGCGTGGCGAGGACATGCTCGGCACGCTCGGTTCTCGATCTGCGTACCGCAGCACCCTCGCTCGCCACGTTCGCCATTACAGCGCTTGCGGGGCGTCCGCGCAGCCCCCGTGCACGTCCCAAGTGGTACGAGCATTCCACGCGTAGCCGTCCGAACACATCTTTACCTGTGCGTTCCGCACGACGATCTGATGACTTGTACGACTGTCCGCGACCGTTCGACTCCTGAGAGTGTCTTCTCGTGCCGACCGGGACCACCGGAACGGCGAAGGCAGGGGCGGGAGGGGCGACAAGGCCATGGACAAGCGGTACGAGGTGTACGCGCTCGCCGATGGACACTTCTACGACACGCCCGACCGGCTCTCGGCGGAGACGGGCGAGCCGGCACCGCAGTACGCGGCGGCGCGGCGCCCGGTGCCGGACGGCTGGCACGCGGCCCGCTCCGGGGACTGGCTGACGCTGACCCCGCTCGGCGAGGACGGCGCGCCGGAGCCGGGACCGGCCCAGGGCTGGAAGATCCACTCCTCGGCGACGGCCGCGAACGCCGGCCGGGTCGCGGAGATCGTGTGGGACTACTGCGTGCCGCGCCGCATCCCGTTCAAGTTCGTGCCCGGTCCGCATCTGCTGCACTTGCGCAACGCGAAGTACGCGGGCCGCGACACCAGCGGCAAGTTCGTCACCGTCTACCCGGCCGACGAGGAGCAACTGCACCGAATACTCACTGAGTTGGGTGTGCTGCTCGACGGCGTCGAGGGTCCGTACATCCTGACCGACCTGCGCTGGGGCGCGGGCCCGCTCTATGTCCGCTACGGCGCGTTCGCCCGCCGGTACGTCGTCGACGAGCGCGGCACGCTGGTGCTCGCGGTGGCCGACGGCGAGGGCGGTCTCGTGCCGGACCGGCGCGACCCCTCCTTCCAGGTGCCCGAGTGGGTCACGCTGCCGGAGTTCCTGCGCCCCCATCTGGAGGCCCGCAACACCACGACGGTGGGCGAGCTGCCGTACCGGATCGAGAAGGCGCTGCACTTCTCCAACGGCGGCGGGGTGTACGCCGGTTCGGACGTGCGGGACGGCAGCCGGGTGGTGCTGAAGGAGGCCCGGCCGCACGCGGGGCTGGCGGCCGACGGCGCGGACGCGGTGACCCGCCTGGAGCGGGAGAAGGACGCGCTGGAGCGGGTCGCCGGGACCGGGGTGGTGCCCGAGGTGCGCGACTGGCTCACCCTCGGCGAACACCGGTTCCTGGTCATGGAGTTCCTGGAGGGCCGCCCGCTCAACTCCTTCTTCGCCGAGCGCCATCCCCTGCTGATACCCGATCCCGATCCGGCGAAGACCGCCGCGTACACGGCCTGGGCGCTCAGGGTGCACGCGGCGGTGGAGCGGGCGGTCGCGGCGGTGCACGAGCGCGGGCTCGTCTTCAACGACCTGCACGTCTTCAACATCATGGTCGCGCCGGACGAGGAGACGGTCCACCTCATCGACTTCGAGGCGGCGGCCCCGGCCGCGGAGAACGGCCGCCAGACGGTCGCCCACCCCGGCTTCTTCGCCCCGCCGGACCGCCGGGGCAAGGACGTGGACCGCTATGCCCTCGCCTGTCTGCGGATCGCCCTGTTCCTGCCGGTGACCTCGCTGTTCGTGGTGGACCGGGGCAAGGCCGCGCATCTGGCGGAGGTGATCGCGGAACAGTTCCCGGACGTGCCGCGCGCCTTCCTGGACGAGGCGGTCGCCGAGATCACCCGCGACACCCGGGGCGGCGAGGCCCGTCCGGCCACCCCGCTGGTGCGGCCCGGCGACTGGCCGCACAGCCGGGACTCGATGGTCAAGGCGCTCCTCGCCTCCGCGACCCCCGAGCGCTCCGACCGGCTCTTCCCGGGCGACATCGCCCAGTTCGCCGACGGCGGCGGGCTCGGCCTCGCGCACGGCGCGGCCGGGGTGCTGTACGCCCTCGCCGCCTGCGGGGCCGACCGGTACGAGGAGGGTGAGCGCTGGCTGCTCCGGCACACCGCGCCCCCACCGCCCGGCACACCGCTCGGCCTGTACGACGGACTCGCGGGCGTCGCCCTGGTCCTCGACCAGCTGGGGCATCGGCGGCGGGCGCTGGAGCTGATCGACGGCATCCTGCGCGAGAACTGGCGCAACCTGTCCTCCGATCTGCACGGCGGCCTGGCCGGGCTCGGCCTGGTCCTCGGCCGGCTCGCGGCCACCACCGGCGAGAAGGCGCTGGCGGAACACGCCGCCGAGGCCGCCGACATCCTGGTGCGACGGCTGGCCGAGCCGGTCCCCGAGACGCCGCGGCGGCGGGCGGGACTGATGCGCGGCGCGAGCGGCCCGGCACTGTTCCTGCTGCGCCGGTACGAGGAGACCGGCGACCCCCGCGCGGCGGCGGCGGCGGCCGAGGCGCTCCGCCGCGACCTGGCCTGCTGTGTCGTCCAGAAGGCGAGCGGCGGCCTGGAGGTCGACGAGGGCTGGCGCACGCTGCCCTACCTCGGGGACGGCAGCGTCGGGATCGGACTGGTCCTGGACGACTATCTCGCGCACACGGGCGCCGAGGGCTTCGCCGCACACGCCCGCGCGGCGGCTCCCGGCACCCGGGAACAGGCCCTCCTCGCCCACGCGGCGGGCGCGGCCGAGGAGTTCCGACGCGCCCGGGAGGGCATCCTCGCCGCCGCGACCTCCCGCTTCTACGCCCAACCAGGTCTCTTCCAGGGCCGCGCCGGCATGGTGCTGCATCTGGCGCGCGGTGCGGCGCCGGGTGCCGCCCGGGAGCGGCTGGAGCGGCAGATCGACGGGCTCGGCTGGTTCGCGATGGCCTACCAGGGCCAGCTCGCCTTCCCCGGGCACCAGATGATGCGGCTCTCGATGGACCTCGCCACCGGAACGGCAGGCTGTCTGCTCGCCCTCGCCTCGGCGCTCGACGCCGGTACGGACGCGGGCGACGGCTCGGGCGAGCGCTCGGGCGAGCGCGCCCACCTGCCCTTCCTCCCGCCGCCGAAGGCGGCCCTCACACGCGGCTCCGACCCGGAGTCGTGACACAACCCCGTCCCCATGAATAGGGAGAGGACACCACCATGGCACTGCTCGACCTCCAGGTTCTCGAGTCCGACGACCACACCCTCACCGTCGCCAGCACGGTCAGCCTGCTGTCCTGCGTCTCGGCGGCCAGCGTTCTGCTCTGCCTGTGATCTGACCGGCACCACTCGGCTCCGGGCGGCCTCTCCCCTCGCGGGGAGGGGGCGTCCGGGGCCTTCCCGTTCCCGGCGGCGCCCCGGTCGCCGACTCCCTTCTTCACGACGTGGCTCGACCGCAGCACGCCGCTCCGACCCACCCGCACTCCGACCGAGGCGAGGCCGCAGCCGATGACGCCCAGTCCCGACGCCGACGCCACCCGCGCCCTGTCCCGCGCCGTACTCCGTCACGGGGGCCCGCGCGCCACCGCCCTGTTCGCCCTGAGCACCGCCGCGACCGCCGCCGGGCTGCTGCTGCCCGCCGTACTGGGGCGGGCCCTGGACCTGCTGCTGGCCCGCCAGGACGCGACCCGCTGGGTGGTCTGGTGCGCGGGGCTCGTCCTGCTGTCGGCCGTGTTCGAGGGCTGCGCGGGCGTGGTGAGCGGCTCCCTGGACGCGGGCTCGGCGGCGTGGCTGCGGCGCCGGGTCACCGGGCAGGTGCTGGCGCTGGGACCGCGCGCGGCGGCGCGGTTCGGCGGCGGGGACCTGGTGGCCCGGCTCGTCGGCGGTGCCGCGCAGGCGGGTACGGGCCCGGCGGCGCTGGCCGCGTTGCTGGCCGAACTCGCTTTGCCGGTGGGTGCGTTGGTCGCGCTCGGCATCGTCGACTGGCTGCTCGCGGCGGTGTTCCTCACCGGCGCGCCGGTGCTCGCGCTGCTGTTGCGGGCCCTGGCCCGGGACACCTCGGCCTGCGCGGAGGAGTACCAGCGGGAGCAGGGCGTGATCGCGGCCGCGCTGACGGAGGCGGTCGGCGGCCACCGGACGATCCGCGCGGCGGGCGCCGAGGAGCGGGAGGCGGCCCGGGTGCTCGCCCCGCTCCCCCGGCTCTCCCGCGCGGGTCACGCCATGTGGCGGGTGCAGGGGCGAGCGGCGGCCCAAGCCCTCACCGTGGCACCCTTGTTGAACCTGGGCGTGGTCGCGGTGGCCGGGCTGCTGCTCGCCCGGCACCGGCTCACGGTGGGCGAGGTGCTGGCGGCCTCCCGGTACGCGGCGCTGGCGACCGGGGTCGGCGTACTGGTCGGACGGCTCGCCGCGCTCAGCCGCGCCCGCGCCGGCACCGCACGGCTGGCCGAGGTGCCGATCCCACCGGCGTCCGCGCACGGCACCAGGCGACTGCCTTCTGGTACCGGCAGGTTGGAGCTGCGGGGCGTGACGGCCCGGCGCGGCGGACGCACCGTCCTCGACGGGGTCGACCTCACGGTGCCAGGCGGCACCACGCTCGCCGTCGTGGGCCGCTCCGGCACCGGCAAGTCGCTGCTCGCCGAGGTCGCCGGGCGGCTCGCGGACCCGGACACGGGCGAGGTGCTGCTGGACGGCGTACCGCTGCGCGACCTCACCCACGACGCGCTGCGCCGCGCCGTCTCCTACGCCTTCGAGCGTCCGGCGCTGTTCGGGACGACCGTCGAGGACGCCCTCGGCTTCGGCCTCGACCGGCCGCCCGCCCACCGGGTCCGCGAGGCAGCCCGCACGGCGTGCGCCGACGCGTTCGTCCGCAGGCTGCCGAAGGGGTACGACACGCCTCTCGCGGACGCGCCCCGCTCCGGCGGCGAATCCCAGCGCCTGGGACTGGCCCGCGCGTTCGCGCACGGCGGCCGGTTGCTGATCCTGGACGACGCCCTCTCCAGCCTGGACACCGTCACCGAACGCCAGATCTCCCGCTCCCTGTTGACCCCGGGCGGACCCACCCGCCTGCTGGTCGCCCACCGGGCGGCGACCGCGGCCGCGGCGGACGCGGTGGCGTGGCTGGACGGCGGGCGCCTGCGGGCGGTGGGGCCGCACGCGGAGCTGTGGCGGGACCCGGAGTACCGGGCGGTGTTCGGGGACGCCGAGACGGTGGCCAAGTAGCGCTTCGACACGAGGGAGTTGGGCTCCGATGAAGCTGCGGCAGCGGGCGGCCCGGTACGCGCGGACGAAGGCGCGGGTGCTGGTGCGCCTCGGCGTCTGGTCCCTCCTGGAGGCGGGGCAGACCTTCCTGGCCGGGTACGCCCTCGCGCGCGCCCTGGACGCGGGGTTCCTCATCGGGGACGTCCGCACCGGGCTGCTCTGGCTCGGCGCGGCCGGGGCGGCGGTGGTCGTGGGCGCGGTCGGCACCGGGCGGGTGTACGGCGTGGTGGCCGCGCTGGTCGAGCCGGTCCGGGACCGGCTGGTGTCGAAGGTGGTCCGGCGCGGGGTCCGCGAGGCCGATCCGGGTGCGCTCTCGGGCCTGACCCAGCAGGTGGAGATCGCCCGGGACACCCTCGCCGGACTGGTGCTGGTCTCCCGCTCCTTCCTCTTCACGGCCGCGGGTGCGCTGATCGGTCTGTTCTCCCTCGACCCGCTGCTCCTGGCGGTGGTGGTGCCTCCGCTGCTGGCCGCGGTGGCCCTCTTCACGGCGACGCTGCGCCCCCTGGCCCGCCGCCAGGAGGCGTTCCTGGCGGCCGACGAGGCGCTGGCCGAGGACCTGGGCGCGGTGGGCTCCGGGCTGCGGGACATCACCGCGACCGGCGCCGAGTCCCGGGTCGCGCGGAGCCTCGACCGCCGTATCGGGGTCGAGCTGAGGACGGCGCGCTCCCTGGCCCGCTGGAGCCCGGCCCGCGTGGCCGCGCTCGCGCTGGGCGGCGAGGTGCCGGTGATCCTGCTCCTCGTGGCGGCTCCCTGGCTCTTGCGCCGGGGGGTGACGCCGGGCGCGCTCGTCGGTGCGCTGGCCTACGTCGGCCAGTCCCTGTATCCGGCCCTGCAGAACCTGGTCCACGGCCTGGGCACGAGCGGGGCCCGGCTGACGGTCGTACTGCGCCGTCTGCTCCCTCCGGAGCCGGAGCCGCACGCGGCAGACGCCGAGGCGTCCCCGGCCACCGAAGCATCGCCGGCCGCCGAACGGTCTCCCGAGCCGAAGGCGCCCGCCCTCGCCCTCTCCGGTCTCCGCTTCGCCTACGGACCCGCGAGTGAACCGGTGCTCCACGGGCTGGACCTGGCGCTGCCCCCCGGTACCCACCTCGCCGTCGTCGGCCCGAGCGGCACCGGCAAGTCCACGCTGACCGCCCTGATCGCCGGGCTGCTCGCACCCGACGCGGGCACGACCCACATCCACGGCCGCCCCGCGCCGGAGGCGACCGCCCTGCGCACACTCATCCCGCAGGAGGCGTACGTCCACGGCGGCACCCTCGCCGAGAACCTGACGCTGCACCGCCCGGACCCCGTACCCGAGGACGAACTGCTGGCCGCCGCCGACGCGGTGGGCCTGACCCCCCTGCTGACCGCGCTCGGCGGCCCGGACGCCCAGGTCCACCCCACCGCCCTGTCCGCGGGTGAGCGCCAGCTCCTCGCGCTCACCCGCGCCTACCTCTCCACCGCCCCCCTAGCGCTGCTGGACGAGGCGACCTGTCATCTCGACGCGGAGGCGGAGGAACGCGCGGAGCGGGCGTTCGCGGACCGGCCGGGCGGCACCCTGGTGGTCGTCGCGCACCGGATGAGCTCGGCCCGGCGGGCGGATCTCGTGCTGGTGCTGGACGGCGCGCGCACGGTGTGCGGGACGCACGCCGAGCTGCTGGCCTCCTCGCCGCTGTACCGGGACCTCATGGGCGACTGGGCCGGCGCGCCCGACGCGCGGGTGGGCTGAGCGGCGCCGGGAGCGGCCGTCACAGCCATCCCTCCCCGCGGGATATCCGGATCGCGTCGATCCGGTTCCGCGCCCCCGTCTTCCGGGTGATCGCGGCCATGTAGTTGCGGACCGTCCCGTGGGACAGGTGCAGGCTGCGGGCGATCTCGGCGATCGACGCGCCGCCCGCCGCGAGGTCCAGGACGCTCAGCTCCCGGCGTGTCAGGGGGATCTGGGTGGCCCGGAGGAAGCCGAAGCCCAGGGAGGCGTCGATGAAACGTTCCCGCGCGGCGACGTGCCGTATCGCGCGGACCAGGCCCTCCGGAGAGCCCGCCTTGTCGACGAAACCGAGCGCGCCCGCCTCGGCGGCGCGCTTGAGCAGACCGGGGCGATGGGCACTGGCGAGGACCACCAGGGCGGGTGGGCGTCCTCCCGTGCCCGGGGGACACAACTCGGCCAGTGGGGGCGCCGCGTGGCCGTCGCCGTACTCCAGGTCGGCCGCGCACACGTCCGGGGACAGTGTGCGCACCTGGTCGGAGGCGCCGCGCCACGGCGTGTCGTCCACGTGGAGGCCGGGTTCCCGCCGCAGCCACTCCGCCAGGACCGCCCGTACCAGACACGCGTCGTGCACCAGAAGCACCCGGATCACTCCCGCCCCCTCGGTTTCGCTCTGCGTCGCTCTGCGCGGCCGTACTGTCACCCTCGGAAGTCGACCGCGTGCCCATTGTTGGGTGTGGCGGCCCAACTCGTGCGCGGAGATCCGGCCATCAGGAGGCGCGGGGGCGCACACGCGGCGCCCGTGTGCCATCGCGTGCTCCGGAACCACGGGCATGGGCCCCGCCCTCGCGGGGTACTCGGGGCGCCCCCTTGCCGACCGGGCCGGTCCGCAGGTCAGGGACACGGCCCGATGGCGGCATCCGCCGCGTGCGGGGCGTCCCCGGGCGGGCGCCCCGCTCCGCCCGGGCCGGGCGCGCGACCGTACGAGGAGGTGGTCGGGGTGTCCGACACACCGGGGCCCGCGTCCGTGTCCCCGGCGGCCGGACGACCACTGCTGTCGCTCGCGCTCGCCTCGATGATGGAGGACGTCGGAGCGCACTCCGGTGCGGTCTATCTGCTGCGGCCCGACGCGCCGGTCCTGGAGATGGCGGTGATGGCGGGGCTCCCGCGCGCGTTCGCGGCGCCCTGGGAGCGGGTCGGGCTGAGCGCGCAGATCCCGGTGGCCCTGGCGGCCCGGGAGCGGCGCCTGGTCTGGGTGGGCGGCGCGGAGGAGATGGCGCGCCGGTTCCCGAGGATCGCGGTGGTGCTGCCGTACCCCTTCGCGCTCGCGGCGGTGCCGCTGGCGACGGCGGAGCGGGTGCTGGGTGTGGTCTTCGTGACCTGGCCCGGCACCCGCGCGGCGGAGGTGTCCGGCGAGGACCAGGACCGGCTGACGGAAGCCTGCGCGCGGCTTTCCGGGCAACTGGAGCGAGCCGCCGCCGATGCCCTGCCGGCCGGACCCGAGCCCGACCTGCTGGCCACGCCCGCGCCGGAGGCCGCCGTCGACCCCGATCCGGCGGAGGCGGCACGGCTGCTGTCCCGGCTGCCGTACGGCCTGGTCTCGATGGACCTGCGGGGCCGCATCGGCTTCCTGAACGAGGCCGCCGCCGAACTCCTCGGCCGCTCCGCCGGGGATCTGCTGGGCACCCTGCCGTGGGTGTCGGTCCCGTGGCTGAACGACCCGGGGTACGAGGACCGCTACCGGGCCGCGCTGCTCAGTCAGCGGCCGACCTCGTTCGTGGCGCTGCGGCCGCCGGACCAGTGGCTGTCCTTCCGGCTGTATCCGAACACGACCGGGCTGAGCGTGCGCATCACCCGGGTCAAGGTGCTCACGGAGCGGACGCACGAGGCCGCGCGGTCGGGCACGCCTCCGCCCCGCTTGGTGACCATCTCCCAACTGCTCAGCCTGACCGGCGCGTTGACCGAGGCGGTGGCGGTACGGGACCTGGTGCGGCTGGTCGCGGACGAGCTGGGGCCCGCCGTGGGCAGCCGGGCGCTGGTGCTGCTCGGCTCGCAGGAGGGGCGGCTGCGCGTCCTGGGCCACCACGGCTACCGCGACGCGCGCGCGGTGGAGCACTACGACGGTCTCCCGCTGAGCGCGCGCTCCCCGGGCACCCAGGCCCTGGACAGCGGGGTGCCCGCCTTCTTCGAGTCGGTGGAGCACCTGGAGCGGCTCTATCCGTCGGGACGCGACCCGCGGGACGGCTTCGCGGCCTGGGCGTATCTGCCGCTGGTCGCCTCCGGGCGCCCGGTGGGCACGTGCGTGCTGGCGTACGCGGAGCCGCATGTCTTCCGGGCCGAGGAGCGCGCGGTGCTGACCAGCCTCGGCGGGCTGATCGCGCAGGCGCTGGAGCGGGCCCTGCTGTACGACGCCAAGCACCGGCTCGCGCACGGCCTCCAGTCGGCACTGCTGCCGCACAGCCTGGCCCCGCCGCCGGGCATCGAGGCGGCGGCGCGCTACCTCCCCGCGACCCGGGGCATGGAGATCGGCGGCGACTTCTACGACCTGGTGCCGACCCGTCCGCTCGCGGCCGCGGTGATCGGCGACGTGCAGGGGCACAACGTGACGGCGGCCGCGCTGATGGGCCAGATCCGCACCGGAGTCCGGGCGTACACGGCGGTGGGGCAGTCGCCGGAGGAGGTCATGGACAGCCTCAACCGGCTGCTGCTCGACATCGGCGCGGATCTGTTCGCGAGCTGTCTGTATCTGCGGCTGGACCCGGCGCGCGGACAGGCCGTGATGGCACGGGCCGGGCATCCGCCGCCGCTGCTGCGCCGCCCGGACGGCCGGGTACGGGTGCTGGACCTGGCCGGGGGGCCGCTGCTCGGGATCGACGCGGGGGCGGTGTATCCGACGACCGAAGTGGCCATGACTCCGGGTTCGGTGCTCGCGCTCTACACCGACGGGCTGGTGGAGTCGCCGGGCGTGGACATCGAGGACGCGCTGGTCGAGCTGGGCGTGGTGCTCGCGGAGGCGGGCGGCGGACCGCTGGAGAGCGTCGCGGACGAGCTGGTGCGGCACGGGGCGTCGGGGCGCGAGCGGGTGGACGACGTGGCGGTGCTGCTGCTGCGGGCGAGCGGGGGCGGCTGACGGCACCCGGGCCCGGAGCTCGTGGCCGGACCGTGCCGGCCGCGGAGAAGGGGGCCGCTGAGAAACCCACCCCCGGCAAAGAGGTGGTCCGGCCCTCCCGCCGGAGGGCCGGACCGTCCCCGGCCGACCGGAACCGCGTGTGAACGGCCGGCCGGGGCGTCGGTTCCGGCACCCGCGCGGGGTGCCGGAAGGTGGAGCGGCTCAGTTGCCGCCGCTGTGGTGGTGGCGCGACCTGTGGTGCTGGGCGGTGCCGCTCTGCGCGGCGCCCTGGTCGCCCGCGGCCTGGTCACCGGCGGCGCCGTCACCGGCGGCCTGGTCGCCCGCCGAGGCGGACGGGTCCGCGGCGCCGCCGACCTCGTCGCCGCCGGCCTGGTCCCCGGCACCCGCCTGGTCACCGGCGCCCGCTTCGTCGCCCGCGCCGGCCTGGTCGCCCGCGCCCTGGTCGCCACCGGCCTGGTCGCCCGCGCCCGCCTGGCCGCCGTCGCCGAGGGTGGCGCCGGTGGCCTCGAGCGCGGTGGTGACCGGCTGGAAGAAGGTCTCGCCGCCGCTGGTGCAGTCGCCGCTGCCGCCGGAGGTCAGACCGACCGCGCCGCCGTCCTGGGTGAACAGGGAGCCGCCGGAGTCGCCGGGCTCGGCGCACACGTTGGTCTGGATGAGACCGGTGACGGTGTCCACGCCGTTGGGGTCGGTCTCGCTCTGGAAGTTGACCGTGGCGTCCAGACCCGTCACCTGGCCGTTGTGCAGCCCGGTGGTGGAGCCCATGCGGAACACGGTGGAGCCGACGGTGGCGTCCACGGCCTGGGTGATCGGGACGGTCTGGCCGTTGCCCGCGTTGACCTCGCTGGGGGCCTGGGTCGCCGGGTCGTCGTACTTCACGAGTGAGAAGTCGCCGTCGCCGGGGAAGTTCGCCTGGTCCACCGTGGCGATGGGCTGACCGGTCTGCGAGTCGGACCACTCCTTGGCGGCGACCCCGCAGTGACCGGCCGTCAGGAAGGCGGGGCTGCCGTCGGAGGCGGTGACGTTGAAGCCGAGGGAGCAGCGGACGTTGCCGCCCTGGACCTGGGAGAAGATGGCGTCGCCGCCGGAGACGAAGGTCTTGAAGGTGCCGGAGGACTTTCTGAGGGTGGCCATGTCCGAGCCGAGGCCCTCGACGGTGGACTCCAGACGGTCCCACTTGGCGCCGGTGACCGTGCTGTCGGCGCTCACGACGACCTTGTCGGTACGCGGGTCCACGGCCCAGGCGGTGCCGGGGATGGTCGCCTTGGTCTTCAACGTCTTTGCGGCGGCCTGGAGTTCGGTGGTGCTGTTGTCGACCTCACGGACGGCGGCACCGGCCTGCCGGGCGCGCGCCATGGCGTTCTGGTCGCCCCGGGCCACGTTGACGACGAGCTGCTGCTTGCCGTTCTCGTAGTAGGCACCGGCGAACGCGGTGCCGAGCTGCTTCTGGAGCTGGGCGCTGAGCGTGGAGGCGTCGGTGGCCTTCAGCGTCTTGGCGGTGCCTGCGGCGGCGGTCGCGTCCTTGTCCTGGGACGCCATGGCGTTGGGCAGCAGGAGGGCCGCGGCTCCGAGCGCCGCCACGCCGCCCACCGCTATCGCGGCCTTGCGCTTGGGCATTCGCTTGTGACTCAACCTTCTCGACCTCCAGTGGGGGACGGGGGTCTGCCGCTAGGGGCAGTGGAACGGGGGCGCCCGGACGGCTACAGGTACGGGCGGGGTGCGCGGAGCGTTCAACTCCGTCCGCCAACTTCCTTCGGCGCAAAGCGAATCGGCCATCGCGGCAGAGGTGTCCACGTCTCCTCCGGTGCCGTGGCGCAAGGGCGGCGGACCCGGATCGTCACACTGGGGACCCGTCAGGTGACGGTCCGTCCAGGACGTGTACCGGAATCGTTGCTTCAGGGAATCTGCACACCGACTGCCCAAGCGGGTCACCGGCACGGCCGGATCTGCACATCCGCGCGCTCCCGCAACGCACCTTTGGAGAGGAGTGCCGGATTCGCCGCCCGAGGAACGCACGAGTCGGCCCGCGGCGCGCGCCCGGCATGTGAAGGAGTGGCCACGACGCCGTGCGCACGCCGTCACCATCGCCCCCCATTACCGACAGAAACGCCTGGTGAGGGGCTTGTTCAGGTGGAAGCGGGCGCGGCGCGCGTGCTTTGATCCATCGCACCGCGGGGACCGCTCAGGAGCTGCCGGAGACGGCCGCCCCCGGGTGCTCGCGGTACGGCGGTCCATCTGTCCCCCAGAGGGGGCCGCTCTCCCCCTTGTGAGATATCCATATGAAGGGAAGTTCCACCATGAACTCCACCCCCCAGGTTGAGACCGTCGAGATCTCGGACGCCGAGCTGGACAACGTCTCCGGCGGCCTGTCCGTGAACGCCCTCAACACCGTGACCGGCGCCGTCAACGGCATCGCCCCGGTTTCCGGCCTGGTGGACACCGCCATCGGCACCGTCGAGGGCGTCACCGGCCTGAACACCCAGCCGGTCACCAACCTGGTCGCCGGTCTCTGATCGCACCTGGTTTCACCGAAGTCCCGGAGCCGTCCGCCGGCTCCGGGACTCTCGGGCGTTCCCCGGCGGTTTCCGCGCAGGTCGCCGCCGCAGTCTCCGTGCCGTCGTCTCTCCTCGGGTGAGGGAAGTTCCGTGCAGTTCCGCCAACAGGCCCTCGCCAAGCTCCAGTCACCGGAGGAACTCGACCTCCCGGTGCGTCTCGCGCGCCCGCAGGGCTGGCTCGCGCTGGGTGTCACCGTCGTCGTGATGGCGGCGGCCTCCGTGTGGGCGGTGACCGGCTCGGTCACCTCCACGGTCAGTGCCCCGGCCATCCTCACGCACGCGCAGGGCAGTTACCTCCTCCAGAGCCCCGTCGCCGGTCAGGTGACGGCCGTGCTCGCCGAGCAGGGCGAGCGGCTTCCCGCGAACGCGCCCGTCCTCAAGGTCCGTACGGCGCAGGGTGATTCCCTCATCCGCACGGTCGCGGCCGGACGGATCACCGCGCTCGCCGCGACGATCGGGCAGATCATCCAGACCGGCGCCAACGTGGCCGCCGTGGAGAAGGTCGCGCACACGAGCGACCCGCTGTACGCGACGGTCTACGTGCCCGCCGAGAACGCCGCTTCCATCCCGGCGCACGCGGAGGTCGACCTGACCGTCTCCTCCGTGCCCGCCGACCGCTACGGCGTCCTGCGCGGCCGGGTGAAGTCGGTGGACCGCACCGCCCAGTCGGCCCAGTCGATCGCCGCGTTCCTCGGCGACACCCAGCTCGGGCAGCAGTTCACCCGCAGGAGCCGCCCCGTCGCCGTGACCGTGAAGCTGGAGAAGTCGGCCTCGGCGAAGAGCGGTTACCGCTGGTCCTCCGTCGACGGACCGCCCTTCCGGCTCGACTCCATGACCCTGGCCACCGGTTCGGTCCACCTGGCCGACCAGCGCCCCCTCGATTGGCTGCTCCCGTGACCGTCCAGACGGGGCAGGACCCCGACACCCGTGGCCGCAGACGCGCCGCACCCCCGCGCCGCCCGGTCCCCAAGGGCCGTGGCGGCACGGTCCGTACGCCCACCGTGCTCCAGATGGAGGCCGTCGAGTGCGGCGCCGCCTCCCTGGCGATGGTGCTCGGCCACTACGGCCGCCATGTCCCGCTCGAGGAGCTGCGCATCGCGTGCGGTGTCTCCCGCGACGGCTCGCGCGCGAGCAACCTCCTGAAGGCGGCGCGCAGTTACGGGCTGACCGCCAAGGGTATGCAGATGGACCTGGCCGCCCTCGCCGAGGTGCGCGCTCCGGCCGTGCTGTTCTGGGAGTTCAACCACTACGTCGTCTACGACGGCATGGGCCGCCGATTCGGCCGGCGCGGGGTGTACATCAACGACCCCGCCAAGGGCCGGCGTTTCGTGCCCATGGAGGAGTTCGACGGCAGCTTCACCGGTGTGGTGCTCGTCCTGGAGCCCGGCGAGGACTTCAGCAGGGGCGGCCGCAAGCCGGGCATCCTCGGCGCGATGCCCGCCCGGCTGCGCGGCACCGCGGGCACCCTGCCCGCCGCCGTCCTGGCGAGCCTGCTGCTGGTCGCGGTCGGGGCGGCCGTGCCCGCGCTGAGCCGTACCTACATCGACATGTTCCTCATCGGCGGCCAGACCTCGCTGCTCGGCGTGCTGTTCGCCTCGATGGGCACCTGTGTCGCGCTGACCCTGGTGCTGACCTGGCTCCAGCAGACCAACCTGCTGCACGGCCGGATCATCTCCTCCACCCTCTCCAGCGCCCGCTTCCTGCGCCATCTGCTGCGGCTGCCGGTCACCTTCTTCTCCCAGCGCTCCCCCGCCGACCTGGTGCAGCGCCTGCAATCCAACGACCAGGTCGCCGAGACCCTGGCCCGCGACCTCGCGGCGGCGGGCGTGGACGCGATCGTGGTCGTGCTCTACGCGGTGCTCCTCTACACCTACGACCCGCAGCTCACCTTCGTGGGCATCGGCGTGGCCCTGCTGAACATCGTGGCGATGCGGATGGTCGTACGGCTGCGCGCCACCCGTACGGCGAAGCTGCGCGCGGACTCCGCGCGGCTCACCAACACCTCGTACACCGGGCTTCAGCTGATCGAGACGATGAAGGCGACCGGCGGCGAGGACGGCTACTTCCGCAAGTGGGCCGGGCAGCACGCGGCGACACTGGAGGAGCAGCAGAAGCTCGGGGTGCCGAGTGCGTGGCTCGGTGTGGTCGCGCCGACGCTGGCCACGCTCAACAGCGCGCTGATCCTGTGGATCGGCGGCGTCCGGGCCATCGAGGGACACATCTCGGTGGGTCTGCTGGTCGCCTTCCAGGCGCTGGTGGCCCGCTTCACCGCGCCGCTCACCCGGCTCAACGGCGTGGCGGGCCGCATCCAGGACTTCGCGGCCGACGTGGCCCGGCTGAAGGACGTGGAGAACTTCCAGGCCGACCCGCTCTACGACCGCCCCGGCGGCGCGGGCGAGTCCACGCGCAGGCTGCGCGGGCACGTCCGACTGGAGAACGTCACCTTCGGCTACAGCCCGCTGGACAAGCCGCTGCTGACCGGCTTCGACCTGACGGTGGGTCCGGGTCAGCAGGTGGCGCTGGTCGGCGGCTCGGGCAGCGGCAAGTCCACGGTGTCCCGGCTGATCTCGGGGCTGTACTCCCCGTGGGACGGCGTGATCCGCATCGACGAAACGCGCCTGGAGGACATCCCGCGCGGCGCGCTCGCCTCCTCGGTCTCCTTCGTGGACCAGGACGTGTTCCTCTTCGAGGGCTCGGTGCGCGACAACGTGGCGCTGTGGGACCGCTCGATCCCGGACGAGGCCGTGGTGGAGGCGCTGCGGGACGCGGCGCTGTACGACGTGGTGATGCGCAGGCCCGGCGGCATCCACAGCCGGGTCGAGCAGGACGGCCGGAACTTCTCCGGCGGCCAGCGACAGCGCCTGGAGATCGCGCGGGCGCTGGTGCGCCGCCCGAGCATCCTCGTGCTCGACGAGGTGACCAGCGCGCTCGACGCGGAGACGGAGCTGGTCGTGATGGACAACCTGCGCAGGCGCGGCTGTGCCTGTGTGGTGATCGCGCACCGGCTGAGCACGGTCCGCGACAGCGACGAGATCGTGGTCCTCCAGCACGGAACGGTGGTCGAACGCGGCCGCCACGACGAGCTGGTGGCACGCGGCGGCGCCTACGCGGCGCTGGTCAGGGAGCGGTGAGATGACGCAGACGCACGAAGGGGACCTCGTCCTCGACGCCCTCGGCGCGCTCGGCACCCGGGTGGACTGCGCGGGCTTCAACCGCCTGGACCTCGAAGGCCCGCAGGTGCTGTGGCTGGTGGCGTCCGGCGCGCTGGACCTGTTCGCGGTGGATGCCGCCCAGCAGGGTCACTGGCATCACCTGGGTCGCCTGGAGGCGGGCGCGCTGCTGCTCGGTCCGGTCGCCGGACCCCAGCACACGCTGGTCGCCCGCCCGGTGCGCGACTGCGTGGTGCACCGGGTGAACCTGCGCGAGCTGTACCAGAGCGCGGGGACCGAGACCTGGTCGTACGACGCGTACGGCAACCCCCAGTACGTGCCGCCCGCCACCAGCCCGCTGGAGTACGCGCTCGCGCTCGGCGTCGGACGCGGCCTCGCGGTGCTGTTCCAGGCGCCGCTCGCCGAGGACCGCTCCACCGCGCCCTCGGACGACGACGTGTTCTGGACCCAGGTGCCACCGGGCAGCGTGCAGTACGGCTCCCTGTACGGCGCGGAGGCCGCCACCGATCTGCTGATGGACCCGGCGCTGTGGCAGACCCTGGTGGACCAGCAGTACCGCCTGCTGACCGCCCTCGACCGGTGGATCGAGCAACTGGAGCGCACGCACGAGACGCGCGCGGCGGCCGGCATCAAGGCCGGTGAGGCGGTGCGCGCCGAGGCCGACCGGACGCTGCTCGCGTCCATCGGCAAGCGCTCGGCACGGCGGACCACGGCGGCGGACGCGGACGCCGGGTACGCGGCCTGCAAGCTGGTCGCGGAGGCGGCGGGGATCGCGCTCGCCGAGCCCGCGCACGGCGGCACCGAGAGCGAGCGCCTGGACCCGGTGGAGCGCGTCGCGCTCGCCTCCCGGGTGCGCACCCGCGCGGTCCGCCTGCACGGCTACTGGTGGCGGGAGAACGTGGGCCCGCTGGTGGGTCACCGGGCGCTGTCCGGGGCGCCTGTCGCGCTGCTGTGGCGGCGCGGCGGCTATGTCGCCGTCCAGCCGGCGACCGGGCGGGAGACGCCGGTGGAGAAGGCGAACGCGGAGGAGTTCGAGCCGCGCGCGGTGATGTTCTACCGCCCGCTGCCCGAACGGCGCCTCGGCCCGCTCGGACTGCTCCGCTTCAGCCTGCGCGGCACGCGCGGCGACCTGACGAACCTGCTGCTCGCGGGACTGGTGACGGTGGCGATCGGCGCGCTGGTGCCGGTGGCCACGGGCAAGGTGCTCGGCGAGTACGTCCCGCAGGCGCGGGAGAACCTGATCGCCCAGGTGTGTCTCGCGGTGATGCTGAGCGGGATCGTCTCGGCGGCGTTCACGCTGCTGGAGAACCTGACGATCCTGCGCCTTGAGGGCCGTATCGAGGCGGCGCTCCAACCGGCCGTGTGGGACCGGCTGTTGCGACTTCCCACCCGGTTCTTCGCGAGCCGCTCCACCGGGGAACTGGCCAGCGCCGCCATGGGCATCAGCTCGATCCGGCGACTCCTCGCGGGCGTGGGTCCGGTGGTGGCGCAGTCGGTGACGGTCGGCGCGATGAACGTCGGGCTGCTGCTCTGGTACAGCGTGCCGATGGCGCTCGCGGCGATCGGGCTGCTGATCGTGATCGGGGCGGTGTTCCTGGGGCTCGGTCTGTGGCAGGTGCGCTGGCAGCGGCGTCTGGTGACGCTGGGCAACAAGCTGAACAACCAGGCGTTCCAGACCCTGCGCGGTCTGCCCAAGCTGCGGGTCGCGGCGGCGGAGAACTACGCGTACGCCGCGTGGGCGCGGGAGTTCGCGCGCAGCCGGGAGCTCCAGCAGAAGGTCGGCCGGATCAAGAACCTCAGCGCGGTGCTCGGCGCGGTCTATCTGCCGGTCTGCACGCTGGTGATGTTCATGCTCCTCGCGGGCCCGGCCAGGGGCGCGATGTCGGCGGCGGCGTTCCTCACCTTCAGCACCTCGGTGACGATGGTGCTGACCTCGGTGACCCAGCTCACCGGCGCGTTCGTCTCGGCGGTCGCGGCGCTGCCGCTCTTCGAGGAGATCCGCCCGGTCCTCGACGCCACCCCCGAGGTGCGCTCGGCGAGCACCCGGCCGGGTGCGCTCACGGGCGCGCTGGAGGCCCGGCGGCTGTCCTTCCGGTACGCGGACGACGGCCCGCTGGTCCTGGACGACGTGTCCTTCTCGGTGCGGCCCGGCGAGTTCGTCGCGGTGGTGGGTCCCAGCGGCTGCGGCAAGTCCACGCTGCTGCGCCTGCTCATCGGCTTCGACAAGCCGGTCTCCGGCAGCGTGCTCTACGACGGCCAGGACCTCGCGGCCCTCGACCAGTCGGCGGTGCGCCGCCAGTGCGGGGTGGTGCTCCAGCACGCGCAGCCGTTCACCGGCTCGATCCTTGACGTCATCTGCGGCGCCGAGCCGTACACCCCGGAGGAGGCGATGGCGGCGGCCGAACTGGCGGGGCTGGCGGAGGACATCCAGCGGATGCCGATGGGGCTGCACACGATCGTCTCCGGCAGCGGAGCGGTCTCCGGCGGCCAGCGCCAGCGGCTGATGATCGCCCAGGCGCTGATCCGGCGCCCGCGCGTGCTGTTCTTCGACGAGGCGACCAGCGCGCTGGACAACGAGACCCAGCGCACGGTCATGGAGAGCACCCGCAAGCTCAACGCGACCCGGATCGTCATCGCCCACCGTCTCTCGACCGTCATGGACGCGGACCGGGTGGTGGTGATGGAGGACGGCAAGGTCGTCCAGCAGGGTCCGCCCGCCGAACTCCTCGCGGACACCGGGGGTCGGCTGCACGAACTGGTGCGCAGGCAGATGGCGTAGGGCCGGGGCGCCCCGGGAAGCCGTCGGGAGACGAAACGCCGTGTCCCGGCCGAGGCCCCCCACGGGCCCGGCCGGGACACGGTTGTGCTTCCGGAGACCGGCGGACGGCCCCACACCGTCCGCCTGCTCCGGTCACGGGATCGCGGTCGCTCCGGCCAGGGGCCGCACTCCCCAGTCACGAGCCCTGTCGGCGTCCTGGAGTCCGCGCGATCCCGGTCCTAGAACGCGAAGACGCTGCTGTCCAGCGCGTCCTTCGCGCAAGAATTGCCGAACGTGCGCTCGTAGGAGACGCGTTGGCCCTGCCACACACCCTGCACGGTGACGGTGACCGGGTCGTACAGCCGGGTGCACCACACATCGTCGCGGGCCTTCAGGGCCGTGAAGTCGCCCTGGAGTCCGCGCAGTTCGGCACAGGCCCGGACGGGGTCCGGGTGCGTGCCGGACGGGGTCGGGGCGCAGCTCAGGGTGACGGCGCGCTCGGGGGCGAGCGTGGCGGCGCTGTCGCCGTGGCCGGTGGTGAGCACCAGCGCCGAGGGCGCGTAGAGCGAGGCCGGGGCGGCTGCGGCAGCCCCGGTCAGGGGGCCGCAGACGGCGGCGGCGGTGAGTCCCAGGGCCGCGGTCCAGCGCGCGGTGTTCCGCATTGTGTGCATCCTTCCGCTCGAACAGACGGGGGTGCCGGCCCGGTTCCGTTCGGGTGCCGGGGCGGCGGCCGCCACTCTGCCGAGTCCGCCGCCGGAACACACATCCCACCCATGACTTTCAGTAACATTGCGTGTTGAATCAGTGGCGAGAAGTCACGGAATTCGAACACGTCGGCCGTGCAACGCCGCGGTTCTTGATCGCGGAACAGGGCCGACTGGCCGAAAAGCACCGCCTGCGCAATCGGCCTGAAACATTCCGGCCGTGGCCGCCCGGTCCCCCTTCACGTCCCGTTCGTGACACCTTCACGCTTCCTCGCGTTCGCCCGGGTTTCGGGCGCGCCCGAGTGGCCGAACCCTCCATCGGCGGGCCCGGAAGATGGACGAAACATCACCTGGTCCGTTTCCGCCGCCCGGCCGTACCGTCGGCAGATCCCGATCCGGACATCCGCCCATCACGCGGCGCAGGAGCCACCGTTGACCTCTCCGTCCTCCGCATCACCGGCGACGCCGCCGCCCGCCCTCACCGAGGTCGAGCCCTACGGCGTCGAACGCATCCCCGACTCCGAGCGCACCGCGACCCCGCTCGACCTCTTCCGGGTCGCCTTCGGCGGCGCGAACACCTTCTCCACCTGTGTCCTCGGCGCGTTCCCGATCCTGTTCGGGCTGTCCTTCTGGCAGGGACTCGCCGCGACCGTCCTCGGGGTGGTCGCGGGCGCGCTGATCCTGTGTCCGATGGCCGTGTTCGGCCCGGTGAACGGCACCAACAACGCGGTCTCCTCCTCCGCGCACCTCGGTGTGCACGGCCGGGTCGTCGGCTCGTTCCTCTCCCTGCTCACCGCGATCGCGTTCTTCTCCATCTCGGTGTGGAGCTCGGGCGACGCCCTGGTGGGCGGCGCGCACCGGCTGTTCGGCCTGGAGCGCGGCACGCTGTCGTACGTCGTGGCGTACGCGCTGTTCGCGGGGCTCGTCCTCGCGGTGTGCGTGTACGGCTTCCGGTTCATGCTCTTCGTCAACAAGATCGCGGTGATGTCGGCGACCGTGCTGTTCCTGCTCGGCGCCATCGCCTTCGCCGGTGACTTCGACCCGTCGTACGCCGGTGTCTTCACGGCCCACGCGGACGCGGCGACGCAGTCGATGTTCTGGCCGTCGTTCATCGGCGCCGCCCTGATCGTGCTGTCCAACCCGGTGTCGTTCGGGGCGTTCCTCGGCGACTGGTCGCGCTACATCCCCGCGTCCACCCCGCACCGAAGGGTGATCGGGGCCGCGTTCCTCTCCCAGCTGGCCACGCTGCTGCCCTTCGTGTTCGGCCTGGCGACCGCGAGCATCATCGCGACGAAGGCACCGGCGTACGTCGACCCGGAGGCGCCGGACTTCGTGGGCGGTCTGCTGGCGATCTCCCCGAGCTGGTTCTTCCTGCCGGTGTGTCTGCTCGCCCTGATCGGCGGCATGTCGACCGGCACGACCTCGCTCTACGGCACGGGTCTTGACTTCTCCTCGGTCTTCCCGAGGCTGTCCCGGGTCCAGGCGACGCTGCTGGTCGGCGTGCTGTCCATCGCGTTCATCTTCATCGGCCGCTTCGGCCTGGACCTCGTGCAGTCCATCTCCACCTTCGCCACAATGATCATCACCTGCACCACGCCGTGGATGGTCGTGATGATGCTCGGCTTCTGGACCCGGCGCGGCTGGTACGACCCGGACGCTCTCCAGGTCTTCAACCGCCGTCAGCGCGGCGGCCGTTACTGGTTCGCGCACGGCTGGAACTGGCGCGGGATGACGGCCTGGTGGGTCTCGGCGGTGCTCGGTGTGCTGTTCACCGACATCCCGGGCCAGTTCGTGGGCCCGCTGGGCGATGTCGCGGGCGGGGTGGACATCAGCCTGCCGCTCTCGCTGGCGGTGGCCGCGCTGCTCTTCCTGGCTTTGCTGTGGCTGTTCCCGGAGCCCCGCGCGGCCTATGGCCCCGACGGCGCCCGGCTGGCCCGCACGGCGGACACCCCGGTGCCGCCGATCACGGGCGGCGAGTCGGAGCCGGCGGGCGAGCCGGTGCCGGCGGGCGAGCCGGTGCCGGCGGAGCCCACCCGATGACGCGGTGGCTGGACCTCTCGGTCCCCGTGGTCAGCGGGATGCCCGTGTATCCCGGTGACCCGGAGGTCACGGTCTCCCCCGCCCTGCGCGCCCCCGTCGACGGGGTCAACGTCCTTTCCCTGCACCTTGGTTCGCAGTCCGGCACGCACGTGGACGCGCCCTACCACGTCGACGACGCCTGGCTCCGGCTGGACGAGCTTCCCCTGTCCCGCTTCACGGGCCGCGCGGTGGTGGCCGACGTACGCGGCCTCGCGCCCCGCTCCCCCATCGCGCCGGAGCTGCTGGCCACGGCGCTGGAGGCGGTGACCCCGGGCGCGATCCTGCTGCTGGTCACGGGCTGGTCGGCGCACTGGGGCACGGACGGCTACGCGGACCATCCCTGGCTGACCCCGGCCGCCGCCGAGGCCGTGGTGGCGGCGGGGGTCCGCACGGTGGCGGTGGACGCCCTCAGCGTGGACCCGAGCGGCCCGGACGCCGACCCGTCCCTCCCGGCCCACCGGGTGCTGTGCGGGGCGGGCGGAGTGATCGCGGAGAACCTCGGGAACCTCGACCGGCTGGTGGGCGCGGACGACGCCGAGGTGTTCCTCTTCCCGCTGCGTCTGCCGGGCTCGGACGGGGCGCCGGTGCGCGCGGTGGCGCGGCTCGGCGGGGAGTGACGGCGCGGGCGACGACGGTACGGGCGTGACGGTGCGGGGTCCGTGGTGACACGGGCCCCGCACCCGTGTCAGGGGCGTGGCGGCGCCGTGTCAGGGGCGACCGCCACCTTGGCGTCATGCGAAACTCAGCGATCGCGGTCTCCGGACTGCGCAAGGCGTACGGCGGCAAAGCCGTCCTCGACGGCATCGACTTCGACGTCCCGGCGGGCTCCGTCCTGTCCCTGCTCGGCCCGAACGGCGCGGGCAAGACGACGACCGTCAACATCCTCACCACCCTCCTGAAGCCCGACGCCGGGACGGTGTACGTCGCCGGGCACGACGTGACGACCGCGACCCGTCAGGTGCGCGCGGCCATCGGCGTGACCGGCCAGTTCGCGGCCGTGGACGAGCTGCTGACCGGCCGGGAGAACCTGCGTCTGATGGCCGACCTCAAGCGGGTGCGCCCGGCCGACGAGGTGGTCGCCCGGCTGCTGGAACGGTTCGATCTGACGGAATCGGCCGACGAGTTGGCCTCCGCCTACTCCGGCGGTATGCGCCGCAAGCTGGACCTGGCGATGACGCTGGTCGGCAACCCGCGGATCATCTTCCTGGACGAGCCGACCACGGGCCTCGACCCGCGCAGCCGCCGCACGATGTGGGACATCGTCCGCGAGCTGGTGGCCGAGGGCACCACCATCCTCCTCACCACTCAATATCTGGAGGAGGCCGACCAGTTGGCCGACCGGATCGCGGTGCTCGACCACGGCCGCCTGGTCGCCCAGGGCTCCCCCGAGGAGCTGAAACGCCAGATCCCCGGCACCCACGTCCGGCTGCGCTTCGCCGCCCCGGCCGACCTCGACACGGCGGCCCGGGTGCTGCCCGGCGCCGTACGCGACGACCAGGAACTGACCCTGCGGGTCCCCGGCGACGGCGACTCCCGGTCGCTGCGCGCCCTGCTGGACCGCCTCGACGAACACCTGCTGGACGCGAAGGAGCTCTCCGTGCACACCCCCGACCTCGACGACGTCTTCCTCGCCCTCACCGGCCGCGCGCACACGGAGGTGACCGCCAAGTGAGCACCTCCACGATGCCGCTGGCCGACGCGGCGGTCATGCTGCGCCGCAACTTCAAGCACACGCTCCGCAATCCGGTCACCCTGTTCCAGGCGGTCCTGTTCCCGCTCGTGATGATGGCGATGTTCGTCTACGTCTTCGGCGGCGCCTTCAAGGTCCGGGGCGAGTACATCGACTACGCGGTGCCGGGCCTGATCGTCATGGCCCTCACCTACGGCCTGGGTCCGACGGCCGCCGCCGTCAACGGCGACATGACCAAGGGCATCATCAACCGGTTCAAGGTCATGGACGTCTCCCACGGCGCCGTGCTCGTCGGGCATGTCGTCTCCACGACCGTGCGCGGTCTGATCGCGGACGCGGTCATCATCGGCGTCGGCTTCGCCATGGGCTTCCGTCCGCACGCGAGCCTTCTCCAGTGGCTCGGCGCGATCGGCGTGATGCTGCTGCTCGGGTTCGCCGTGAGCTGGCTGACGGTCGCCCTGGGGCTGGCCGCGAAGACGGTGGAGTCGGCGGGCCTGGCCACCGTGCCGCTGATCATGCTGCCGTTCCTCAGCAGCGCGTTCGTGCCCGCCGACACGATGGGCGCGGGCGTACGGCAGTTCGCGGAGTACCAGCCCTTCACGCCGATCGTCGAGACGCTGCGCGGGCTGCTGACGGGCCACCCCTCCGGTGGCGACACCTGGGCGGCTCTCGCCTGGTGTGCCGGGTTCGCGGTGGTCGGCTACGCGTGGGCGGTCTCCACGTTCAAGAAGCGTGCGTGACCCCGGGCGGGGCGAGCACGGCCTCGGCCAGTCGGCGCCAGTCGGTCCGGGTCCCCTCCCGGGCCGCCTCGGCGTACCGCGCGTCACCGAGGCGGTCGCGGGCCTCCCGCTCGATCCGGTCCGTGTCCGGGTTCGAGCGGTCCCGCAGGCCGCCCACCTCCGCGCTCGCCGCGAGCAGCCGGGCGGCCTGTTCGGGCTTCCCCTGGCGCAGCGCGAGGTCCGCGACACCGACGAGCACCTGGGCGACGGCCAGTGCGTATCCCGACTCGGCCGCCGCCGCGCAGGCCGCCGTGCGGTGGGCGCGGGCCTCGTCCAGGTCGACGGCGAGGTGGCCGAGCAGGTCGTGTCTGATCGCCCGGATGTGCGGCAGTCCGGATTCGTCGCGCAACAGGGCGGTCGCCGAGTCGAGTTGGGCGCGCGCCTCCTCGGCGTCGCCGTCCCAGCGGGCGAGTCCCGCCTTGGCGAAGGCCAGTTCGGCCAGCGCATCCGGCCAGGTGACCCGCTCGGCCCACCGCTGCGCCTCGGCCAAGGCGGCGGCGCTCGCCTCCCGGTCCCCGAGCAGCCGGCACAACTGGGCCTGCCGCGACCGCATCCGGATGACGTCCTCGGCCGCGCCGACCTCGGTGACGACCGCGACGGCCTGCTCGTAGTGTGCGCAGGCGGCGGCGAACTCGCCGCGCATGGCGATGCGGTCGGCCAGCTCGGTCTGCGCGAACGCGATCCCGAACCGCTCCCCGAGCGCCCTGAACTCCGCGAGCGCCGCCTCCAGATGGGCGTCCGCGTCCCGTCCGCTCCACCCGAGCACGATCCGCATCTTGCCCATGTGCAGCCGGGCCAGGGCGCGCACCCAGGGGTCCTCGTCCGCGAGCAGCGGCTCGAAGGCGGTCAGCGCCTCCCCGGGGTCCCGCAGCAGCCGCTCCATCGCCCCGACCAGGCCGAGTGCCGGGTGGCCACCGCCCTTGAGCGCCCGGCTGATCCGGTATGCCTCGTGGATCCACTCCGCGGCCTGCTGCGCGTCGCCCCGCCCGGAGGTCGCGAACATCGAGTACAGGGCGTACACCGTGGCCCGGACCTCGTCGGCGACCTCGCCGGGCACCTCGGTGGCGGCGGTGATCAGCTCCATGCCCTCGGCGCGGTGTCCACCGAGCCACCAGTACCAGCCCGCGCCCGCCGCCAGCCGCATCGCCGCCTGCGCGTCCCCGGCCGCGAGCGCGCCGCGCATGGCCGCCGCGATGTCGTCGTGCTCGGCCTCCAGCCTGGCCAGCCAGTGGAGTTGGCCGGCGCGGCGCAGGTGCGGCTCGGCGGTCTCGGTGAGTTCGGTGAGGTGGGCGAGGTGTGCCCGGCGGGCGAGGTCCGCCTCCCCGGCCTCCGCCAGGCGGTGACCGGCGTACTCCTTGATGGTGCCGGTCATGCGGTAACGCGGGGCACCGTCCCCCTCGGCGCGCAGCAGCGACTTCTCGGTCAGCGCGGTGAGCAGCTCGAAGACCTCCTCGCGCGCGACCTCCTCGCCGGGACCCGCGCAGACCCGTTCGGCCGCCTCCAGGCTCGCCCCGCCGGAGAACACCGCGAGCCTGCGCAGCACGGCCCGTTCGGCGTCGGAGAGCAGCTCCCAGCTCCAGTCGACGGCAGCGCGCAGGGTCTTGTGCCGGGGCAGGGCGGTGCGGCTGCCGCCGGTCAGCAGGCGGAAGCGGTCGTCGAGACCGCCCGCGAGCTGGTCGACGGACATGGTGCGCAGCCGGGCGGCGGCCAGCTCGATGGCCAGCGGCAGTCCGTCGAGCGCCCGGCAGACCCGCGCCATGGTCGCCAGCGTGCCGGTGTCGCCCGCGAGGTCCCGGCGCACCGCGAGCGCCCGGTCCCGCAGCAGCCGTACGGCCGGTGCGGACGCGATCTCGGCCGGGGCGGCGTCCGCCGACGGCAGGGCCAGCGGCTCGACCGGCCACAGGGCCTCGCCGGTGATGCCGAGCGGTTCCCGGCTGGTCGCCAGGACGCGCAGGCGCCGGCACTCCCCGAGGACCCGGTGGGCGAACTGAGCCGCGGCCTCGACGACGTGCTCGCAGTTGTCCAGGATCAGCAGCGCCTCGCGCTCGCGGATCGCGGCGACGAGCCGGTCCACGGGCTCCGCGTGCGGGGCGCCGCCGAGCAGGGTGTCGCGCAGGCCGAGCCCGGAGAGGGTCGCCTGTGCCACGTCGCCGTCGGCGCCGAGCCCGGCCAGCTCCACCAGCCAGGCTCCGTCGGGGAGTTCACGCAGCAGCGTGCGCGCGGTCTCGGTGGCGAGCCGGGTCTTGCCCGCGCCTCCGGGGCCGATCACGGTGGTGAGCCGGTGCTCGGTGACGAGCCCGCGGACCGCCTCGACGTCCTCGCCGCGCCCCACGAACGTGGTCAGCTCGGCGCGCAGATTGGTCTTCCGGCTCTCGGGACGCGTCAGCTCACCGCGCAGCAGGGAGACATGGAGCGCGGCCAAGTCGGGCGAGGGATCGACCCCCAGCTCCTCGGACAGGGCTTCCCGCGCGCGCTGGTACACCAGCAGCGCCTCACTGTCCCGCCCGGCCGCGACGAGGGCGCGCATCAGCGCGGCGACGAGCCGTTCGCGCAGCGGATGCGCGGCCACCAGACCGGTCAGCTCCGTGACCGTCTCCGCCCCGCGCCCGAGCGCGAGATCCGCCTCGGCCCGCTCCTCGGTGGCGGTCAGCCGCAGCCCCTCCAGCCTCACCACGACGGCGTCGAACGCCTCACCCCCGCCGAGCCCCACGTCCTGAAGGGCGGCGCCCCGCCACAGCCCGAGTGCCTCCCGCAGCAGCCGCACCCGCCCAAGCGCGTCCCGCCCCTGCGCCTCGCCGACCAGCCGCTCGAACCGCAGGGCGTCCACGGCGTCCGGCTCGACCCGCAGCCGGTACCCCTCCATACGCCCCTCGATCGCCGCGTCCGGCAGCAGTTTCCGCAGCCGGGACACCAGCCGCTGCAACGCGTTCGCGGCGTCCGCGGGCGGGTGTTCGCCCCAGATCCAGTCCACGAGCGACGCCTTCGGGACCACCTGTCCCGCCCTGAGCGCCAGCGCGGCCAGCAGTCCCCGCAGCCGTGCCCCCGGCACCTCGACCGGGCCGGCGTCGTCCGCGCGCACCGTCAAGGGCCCCAGTATCCCGATCTGCACCCGCCGATTTTGCCACGGGCGGGAGCGGGCGTCCGCGGGCCGGCGCCGCCCCCGGCTCCCCCGCGTTCCCGGGGTCGCGTCCCGGCTCCTGACCAGTGGCTCCCCTCCGCCTAGGATCAACGCCGGTCCTGGCAGGGCCGGATGTCCGTGTCGAGTGGAGGGAGCCGGATCATGGTCGGGCAGTGGGCGGATTTCCAGTACGAGATCTATCTGAACGGGATGACCGGTGCGGTCCCCCGGCTCCCCACCGATCTGTCCCGGCTGGAGGAGCTGGCCGAGCACCGGCTCGGCCCGGGTCCGGTGGGGTACGTCGCGGGGAGCGCCGGGGACGGCAGCACGGCGCGGGCCAACCGGGACGCGCTGGAGCGGCGGAGGATCGTGCCCCGGATGCTGCGGGACGTACGCGAACGGGACCTGTCCGTCGAGGTGTTGGGGCGCACGTTGCCCGCGCCGCTGGCGCTCGCTCCCGTGGGAGTGCTGTCGATCATGCACCCGGAGGCGGAGTCCGGGGCCGCCCGTGCCGCCGCAGCGCGGGGCGTGCCGTACATCCTGTCGTCGGCGTCGAGCACGCCGATGGAGGAGGTCGCGGAGGCGATGGGGGACGCCGAACGCTGGTTCCAGTTGTACTGGGGCGGCGACCGTGAGGTGACGGCCAGTTTCCTCGCCCGCGCGAAGGCGTCCGGGTACTCGGTGCTGGTGGTCACGCTGGACACCCCGCTGCTGTCCTGGCGCCCGCGCGATCTGGACCGGGCGTACCTGCCGTTCCTGCACGGGGTCGGCACCGCCAACTACTTCACCGACCCGGCGTTCCGCGCGGGGCTCGCAAGGCCGGTCCACGAGGACCCGAACGCGGCCGTGCTGCACTTCCTCGGGCTGTTCGGGGACGCCGGGCACACCTGGCCGGACCTGGCGTTCCTGCGGGAGCACTGGGACGGGCCGATCGTGCTGAAGGGCGTTCTGCACCCGGACGACGCCCGCCTCGCCGCCGACGCGGGGATGGACGGGGTGGTGGTCTCCAACCACGGCGGCCGCCAGGTCGCCGGTTCCGTCGCGGCGGCCGACGCGCTGCCCCGGATCGCCGAGGCCGTCGGCGACCGGCTCACCGTGCTGTTCGACAGCGGCATACGCACCGGTGACGACGTGTTCAAGGCGCTCGCCCTGGGCGCGGGTGCGGTGCTCCTCGGCCGCCCCTACGTGTACGGGCTCGGTCTCGACGGACAGGCGGGCGTGGACCACGTGATCCGCTGTCTGCTCGCGGAACTGGACCTGACGATGGCCCTCTCCGGCCATGCCTCCGTGTCCACGCTCGGCCCGGACGCGCTGGGCTGAGCCGAGGGCGGAGTACGGCTTCTCGGTCGACCGAGGGCACGGCAACCCCAAGGGGCGCGGACCCGTGCCGATGTGCGGCCACGACCCCGTGAGCGCGACCAGCCGCACCGAACCGGCACCCGACGGAGGTGAGGAACACCTTGTTCCCCGGCCGAAGCGCCGCAGGTACTACGCCCCTTGGCGCGGCGGCTCCGAAGCCCCCGATATGGACAGCGAGTCGGGGCTCGCCGACGGTGTGTCCGTCAGCCAGCGCTGGCCGGAGGAGCGGTCGCGGAAGGCGGCGACGATGTCGGAGCCGGGCCGGGTGTCCGCCGCCGCGAGGGCCAGGGTGCGGTCCCAGCGGGGCAGCAGCTCGCCGCGCACCGTGAGGTCGTAGCGCACGTCGTCCGCGCGGTCCGTGCCGGCGTCGACGCAGGTGCCGAGGATGACCACGCCGGGGTCGGCGTGCGAGTCCAGGCAGAGCTGGGGGTCGGCGGCGCTGTGCAGCAGTCCGTCGGCGTCGTAGGTCCAGCGCTGGACGGCGTCGCCGGAGCAGAGCGCCAGCGTGGTCGCGGCGCCGGCGCGGGGCTCGCCCTTGACGCTCAGGCAGAGGTCGGCGCCGACGTTGCGCAGCCGGAAGGGGTGCCCGGCCGTGGGGACCGCCACGGCGGTGGGCGTGCCGACGGGCGCGGACGGTGACGTGCCGTCGGACGGCTGCGCCGAGCGGGGGTCGGCGGCGGGCTTGGCGCCGGTGGAGGCGACCTGCGAGGTGCCGTCCCCGCCGCCCGGCCACGCGCCGACGGCGAGCACGGTCACGAGGAGCCCGGCGGAGGCGACCCCGACGCCGGTGAGCACCACCTTGGGCGAGAGGACCCCGGCGACGCGGGCGAGCGGACCCTCGCCGCCCCGGCGGCGGCCCGTTGCCTCGCCGCCCCCGACCGGTGCCCCGCGCTTGCCGCCGCGCCTGCGCCCGCCCGGGCGGCGGGCGGTGCCGGACGCCGTGGCGGACCCGGAGCGGCCGGGGCGGGAGTCGAGGTAGCGGCGGGCGCCCCAGCCGAGGACGGCCTCGGTGAGCAGGGCGCCGAGCGCGGTGTCGACCTGGCCGAGCTGTTCGGCGGCGTGCCGGCAGTAGGCGCAGGAGGCGAGGTGCCTGCGTACGTCGGGCAGCAGGTCGCCGCCCCGGCGGATCGGCACGTCGAAGAGGCGGTTGTAGTGGCGGCACTCGGCGCTGGGGGCGAGTTCGCGGTGGGCGCGCACACAGCCCTCGCGGAAGCGCTCCCGGGCCTGCTCCAGCGCGGCGAGGGCGCTCGCCTCGTCGAGCCCGAGCAGTACGGCCGGGACGGCGACCGGCTCCGCCTCGACGGCGGTGTGCCACAGCAGGGCCTGTTCCAGCGGGGCCAGCGCGTGGAAGGAGCGCTCGGCCAGGGCGCGGTTCTCCGGCGTCAGCGACTTGGCCGCGCGCATCCCGCGTCCGCCCGCGGGCTTTCCGAGCCCGGGCAGGGCGTCGGTGATCCGGTCGGCGGCGGCCCAGTCCACGATGGTGTCGCGGACGGTGAGGAGCAGCCGGGGGCGCAGGGCCACGGCGGGTTCGCCGAACCGGAGCCGGTCGAGGACCTGGTGGAAGGCGGCCGCCGTGACCATGTGGGCCAGGGGCCCCGACGTCGCCAGACAGATGACGGCGTAGTCGGTGGCGGGCTGCCAGTGACGGGCCATCAGCAGGGCGGCGGAGCGGGACGCCTCCGCGTCGGAACCGGCGCGCAGGGGCGCGGCGAGCGACTCGTCGGACTCGCCCGGGTCGCCGCCGTGCGGGTACGGGGGCCGGGAAGGTCGGGGGGTGGTCACTTGAGCGGTTTCCTTTGGCGCGTGCGGTGCGTGGGAGCCGGGAGCGAGCCTCCGGGGTGCGCACGGGAGCGGGAAGTCACCGGCGTCGTCCCCACCCCGGTTCCTCAACTGCCGAAGCGGCCCCGGACCTTACCCCCCGCGCGGGTGTGTCAACCCTCGCACAACTTCTGCACAAGCAACAAGGCGCCCGTCCCACATCACCGGTTTTGAAAGGAAGTCTTCGAAACCCTGAGCGGGTGTGTTGTCTCGTGCCCCGTGTGAAACACGCGCACCCACCGCCCCGCCGCGCACGCTGCCGCCGGGCGGCGGGGCGGTGTGGACTTGGTCCCGGTCCTTCCCGGAAGGCCCCCGGCGGAACGGCGGTTCCGCGCACGGGGCAGGCCGGCCGGTCCGTTCCCACCGCCCCGGCCGGCGGTCACGACGGCTTCCCCCGTCCGCCGGGCGGTGTCAGATCTGCCAGGAACGGAGCCGGCCGGCCGCACCGTACACATCGGCCGCGCCGGAGCGCAGATCGCGTACGAGTCCGGCGAGGGCGCCCGGCGGCGGGTCGATGCGCGCGCCGCTCACGGCCAGATAGGCGACGGCGGTGGCGCACGCGAAGCGCGCGTTGGCGGAGGGCAGGGGCCGGAGCACGGCGAGGGTGTGCAGCAGGGCGGCCGCCCGCCACGCGGCGTCGGCCTCCACCCCGGGCCCCGGGGGCTCCACCCGGTGCCGGGCCACGGCGGCGACCAGTACGGACAGGTCCCCGACCGCCGCCGCCCCGGGCAGCACCTCCTCGTACCGCCGCAGCAGCCAGGGGACGTCGATGTGGATGACGGGCGACGGCATCGCTCAGGCGGCCTCGCCGTCGGCGGAGGAGGCGGGAGCGGAGGCGGACGTGGGCGCGGGCGCCGGTGCGGGGGCGCTGCGCACGGGCGGCGGTTCGTCGTCCGGGAAGGCGGCAGCGAACTCCCCCGCGTGGGCGGCGAAGAAGGTGCGGAACGTCTCCGCGCCCTCCTGGAGTGCCCGGTGCCGGGCGATACCCGCGGCGGCGGCCTCGCGGACGAGGGCCTTCATCGACGTACCGCGCTCCTTGGCGATCTGGCGCAGGTCGGCCAGTTCGCGCTCGCTGAACTCCACATTCAGAGCTGGCATGGCCTCACGGTACAGCGCGGGTACTTACCCGTAAATTCCGCCAGTTGGAGGACCTTTTCCGCCGGTACCGAGAGCGGCGCGGGCCCGACACCAGCGGACGCGCCGCCGCAGATCCATCACATATGAGCACAAAAAGTGTCTTATTTCCTTCATGCACACACCTTCGCGGCGTACCCTGCTCCGAGCCCCGTTCGCTGCCGCCGGCGCGGGTCTCCTGGCTGCCTGCACGGACTCAGGCACCGACCCGCGGCCGGGACCGGGACCGGGACCGAGCGGCGCGGCGGCGGCCGAGAAGGCCTTCGTCCCCCCGGGGCCCGAGGGATATGTCGACCCGTCGGGTCCGGAGGTCCGGGCCGCCGAGCGCAGACGCGGCTCGGGCCGGGTGCGCATGGTCGCGCTGACCGCCAAGGAGACCACGCTGGACCTCGGTGGCCGCAGCGTGCGCTCGTGGGCCTACCACGACCAGCTCCCGGGGCCGCTGGTGCGCGCCACCGCGGGGGACGTGCTGAGCATCCGCTTCGCCAACCGGCTGCCGGAGTTCTCCACCCTGCATTTCCACGGCATCCGGCTGCGCTGCGACATGGACGGCGTGCCGGGGCTGACCCAGCGGGCCGTCGCCGCCGGGACCGATTTCACCTACCGGTTCACCGCCGCCGAACCGGGGACGTACTTCATCCATTCGCACGTCGGGATGCAGCCGGACCGCGCGCTGTACGCGCCGCTCATCATCGACGACCCGCGCGAGCCGCTCTCCTACGACCAGGAGTGGGTCGTCATCCTGGACGACTGGCTCGACGGGGTGAACGGCTCCACCCCCGACAAGGTGCTCCGCCAGTTGATCCCGAACTCGGCGACGCGCGACAGCATGAGCATGGACATGGGGATGGGGATGGGCCCCCAGCACCCGTCCGCGCACCCGTCCGCCCGTGCCTCCGCGCATCCCGGCCCCACTCAGGTGGACAACGGCCCCGACCGCAGGCTGCACCACTCCCACAGCCGCCTGCTGCACAGCATGGGCGGCAGCGTGGACTTCCCCGTCTACCTCGTCAACGGCCGCCGCCCGGGCGAGCCCACCAGCTTCCGCTGCCGCCCCGGCGAGCGCATCCGGGTGCGCATCATCAACGCGGGCTCCGAGACCGCCTTCCGGGTCGCGCTCGGCGGTCACACCATGACGGTCACGCACACCGACGGCTACCCGGTGCAGCACTGCGACACCGACGCGCTGCTCGTGGGCATGGCCGAGCGCTACGACGTGCTGGTCACCGCGAAGGACGGCGTCTTCCCGCTCGTGGCGAAGGCCGAGGGCAAGAACGGCCAGGCCATCGCGGTCCTGCGCACCGACAAGAGCAGAACCGTTCCTCTCCCCGACGTGCACCCCGACGAGCTGGACGGGAACATCATCCCCGCCCGCCGGCTGCGCCCCGCCGACGCGGTCGCCCTGGACGACCGCGAGCCCGACCGGCGGTTGCGGATCAAGGCCACGGGCAACATGGGCAGGTTCGACTGGAGCTTCGACCACAAGCCGTACGACGTGCGCCAGCGCCACCCCGTGCGGGCCGGGGAGCGGGTGCGGGTCACCCTGATCAACGCCACCGACATGTGGCACCCCATGCATCTGCACGGCCACACCTTCGCGATGACCGGCCTCGACGCGGTGGGCGCGCGCAAGGACACCGCGGTGGTCCTGCCGCACCGCAAGCTGGTCTTCGACTTCGACGCCGACAACCCGGGCCTGTGGATGCTGCACTGCCACAACCAGTACCACTCGGAGAGCGGCATGATGACGATCCTCGGCTACCGCACCTGAGCGGGGCGCGAAAGTGCCGGTGGAACCGACTTCCTGCGAGGCGGCGCCGCGGCGGGGCCGCTCGCCCCGGCGGCGGCGCCGGGCGACCCGTGCCCCGCTCGGTCCCGCACAGCAGGCGGGGGTTCGCCGACAGGGCCTAGGCTGGGTGGCGGAGGTGCGCCTGTCGACTCTGCGCGCACGCGCTTGGGAGTGGCGACGATGAGCCGGGGCTATCCGTTCGACGAGGCGGCGACGGCCCGGGCCGTGATCGCCGACGACGGAACACTGCTGGAGTGGAACGAGGGCGCCCGGCGTCTGCTCGGCTACCCGGCCGACGCGGTCCTGGGCCGCCCGGCCGCCGGCCTGCTCGCGAACGACGACGGCACCGGGCCGCTCCCCTCCGGCGTCCGCTGGGACGGCACGCTCGACCTGCGCCACAGCGACGGGCGCACGGTCCCCGTCTGGCTGCTCGCCCGGCGCCGCCCGGCCGACGGCCACGGCGCCGGCGACTGGCTCGTGCTCGCCCCGCCCACCGGCGCCGCCCCGCCGCCGGCCGGCGACCCGCTCGCCGAGGCGGGCCTGGTCCAGTCCCCCTGCGCCGTCGCCGTGTACGACGACCAGCTGCGGCTGTGCCGGATGAACGACGCGATGGCCCAGGTCACCGCCCTGCCCGAGGAACGGGTGCGCGGGCTGCGGATCACCGAGATGGGCGGGCTGCCGCAGTCCGAGGAGCTGGAGCGCGACATGCTCCAGGTGCTCACCACCGGTCAGCCCCTGAACCTGCGGGTCTTCGCCGGTGGCGCGGGCGACGGACCGGGACGGGTCTGGCTCGCCCGGATGGCGCCGGTCACCGGTCCGGCGGGCCGGGTGCGGGGCGTCGTCGTCGCCGCGCACGACGTCACCGAGGGCCACCGGGCCCGGCAGCGGCTGCGCCTGGTGAACGAGGCGAGCCTCGCCATCGGCACCTCCCTGGACGTGACCCGCACGGCGCGGGAGCTGGCGGACGTGTGCGTGCCCGTGCTCGCGGACTTCGTCACCATCGACCTGCTGGACCCGACCGAGCACGGCGGCGAGCCACCGCGCCGGGTGGTGGCACCCGTGCCGCTGCGCCGGGTCGCCCAGCGGTCGGTGCTGGAGGGCGAGCCGGAGGCGGTGGCGGAGCCGGGCGGCTCCGAGGCGTACCCGGAGTTCGCCCCGCAGGCGGCCGCGCTGCTGATCGGCCGTACCGTCACCGCCACGGTGGCCGCGGGCGATCTGGACAAGTGGCTGACCTGGAGCACCGAGCGGGGCGAGCGGGTGCGCCAGTTCGGCATCCACGCCACGATGGCGGTGCCGATCCACGCCCGGGGCACGACACTCGGGGTGGCGGTGCTCGGCCGGCACCGGCGCCGCGAGCCGTTCACGTCGGACGACGTGCTGCTGGCCGAGGAGATCACCACGCGCGCCGCCGTCTGCCTCGACAACGCCCGCCGCTACTCCCGCGAGCGCGAGACCGCCCTGGCCCTCCAGCGGAGCCTGCTGCCCCGGCGGCTGCCGCCCACCGCCGCCGTGGAAGCCACCTCCCGCTACCTCCCCGCTGCCCGGGCCGGGGTCGGCGGCGACTGGTTCGACGTGATCCCGTTGTCCGGGACGCGGGTCGCGATGGTCGTCGGGGACGTGGTGGGCCACGGGGTGCAGGCGTCGGCGGCGATGGGCCGGCTGCGCACCGCCGTGCGCACGCTGGCCGACCTCGACCTGGCCCCGGACGAGCTGCTCACCCACCTGGACGACCTGGTGGTCCGGCTCTACGAGGAGTCGGGCGGCGACGGCGGCGGCGAGGTGGGGGCGACCTGCCTCTACGCCGTCTACGACCCGGTGTCCCGGCACTGTTCGCTGGCCCGCGCGGGCCATCCCCCGCCCGTGGTCCTGGAGCCGGGCGAACCGCCCCGCGAACTCGACCTGCCCTCAGGCACCCCGCTGGGCCTCGGTGGGCTCCCCTTCGAGGCGGCCGAGGTGGAACTGCCCGAGGGCACGGTGATCGCCCTGTACACCGACGGTCTGGTCGCCTCGCGGGACCGCGCCGGGGACCGGGGCAGGCAGCTGCTGTTCGAGGTGCTCGGCGACGAGGCCCGGCGCCTCGGTGAGCGCCGCGGCGAGGCGCTGGAGGCCACCTGCGACCGGGTCCTGGACGCCCTGCTGCCGCGCGGCGAGGCGGCGGACGACGTGGCTCTGCTGCTGGCCCGCACCCACGCCCTGCCCGCCGATCAGGTGGCCACCTGGGACGTGCCGGACGACCCGGCGCTGGTGGCGTCGGTGCGCAGGGAGGTCGGGGAGCAGCTGGAGCGCTGGTCGCTGAGCGAGGCGGCGTTCACGGCGGAGCTGGTGGTGAGCGAGTTGGTCACCAACGCGATCCGCTACGGCTCACAGCCGGTGCGGCTGCGGCTCATCCACGACGCGGACCGGCTGATCTGCGAGGTGTCGGACGCCAGCCACACCGCCCCGCACCTCAGGCGCGCCAAGACCTTCGACGAGGGCGGCCGGGGTCTGCTGCTGGTCGCGCAGCTGACCCAGCGGTGGGGCAGCAGGCACACCGCCGAGGGCAAGACCATCTGGGCGGAGCTGACCCTGCCGGAGGACGGGCGGCGGTCGGAGCAGGACGGCCGGTAGCCGCTCAGTAGCCGCTGAGCCAGGGCCGTACCCGCTTGCGGGCCTCGTGCAGACGGGACTTGAGGGTGCCGAGCGGGATGCCGGCCCGTTCGGCGGCCTCGGCGTAGTCCAGATGGCAGATGTCCCGGTACACGAGCGGCGCGACCAGATGCGGATACTCGCGCTCCAGCCGGTCGAGCGCCTCCAGGAGGTCGACCCGGGAGCCCGCGATGACGCTGGTGGTGCGGGGGTCGACGGGTTCGGGGCGCGCGGGCGGGACGGGCCGTTCGGCGGCGCGGCGGCGCAGCTCGCGGTACTTCTGGCGGCAGCAGTTGGCGACGACCGTGTAGAGCCAGGTGCTGAAGCGGCTGCGGCCCTCGAAGCCGGTGATGTGCCGGGCCACCTGGAGCAGCACGTCCTGCGCGGCCTCCTCGGCGTCCTCCCGGCACGGCAGGAAGCGGCCGCAGCGGCGCATCACCTCCGGGCGCAGTTCGGCCAGGAGCCGGTCGAGCGCGGCCGTGTCACCGGCCGCGGCCAGTCGGGCGAGGTCCTCGGCCGTCGGCTCGTCCCCCACCGCTGCCCCCTCGAAGTCGATCTCAGGCCAGGCATGATAGTCGTATGCATCCCCCGGAGCGGATCGGCCGTCACCGCATGGAACGGGTCCTGGGCACCGGAGCCTTCGCCACGGTGTGGCTCGCTCACGACGACGAGCTGGACGCCCCGGTGGCGGTCAAGGTGCTCGCCGACAACTGGGCGCACCGGCTCGACGTGCGCGAGCGGTTCCTGTCCGAGGCGAAGCTGCTGCGCCGCGCCTCCTCCAGCCGTCTGGTGCAGGTCTACGACATCGGTGAACTCCCGGACGGCAGGCCGTACTTCGTCATGGAGTACGCCGACGGGGGCACGCTCGCCGACCTGCTGACGGAGGGTCCGCGCCCGGTCTCGGAGGCGCTGCGGCTGACCGCGCAGGCCGCGCGCGGGGCGGCAGCGCTGCACGAGGCGGGGATCGTGCACCGCGACATCAAGCCGACCAACGTGCTGCTGCACACCGCGCCCGACGGCGAGCGGCGGCTGCTGCTCGCGGACCTGGGCCTGGCCAAGAGCCTCGCGCAGGCGTCCGTGCTCACCCTGGCGGCGGGCTCGGCGGGCTATCAGCCGCCGGAGCAGGCCGAGCCGGGGGCGGGCATCGACGCGCGCGCCGACGTCTACAGCCTGGGCGCGGTGGGCTACGAGCTGGTCACCGGCACCGTGCCGGCTCCGCCGGGGCGCGTGGTGCCGCCGGGGCGGCTGCGCCCCGGACTGGGCGCGGACGTGGAGCGGGCGCTGCTGCGGGCCCTGGAGCCGGACCGGGAACGGCGCTGGCCGGACGCGGCGGCGTTCGCGGACGAGCTGGAGCGGCTGGCGGACGGCGGCGGGCGCGGGCACCGGCGGTGGCCGCGCCGGGTGCGCGCCGGGTACGCCGTCGTGGCCGGGACGGTGGCGCTGGGGGTGGCCGCCGGGGCGGTGGCCCTGGTGCTGCACCGGCCCGCCGCCGGGGATGCCGGGCCGGTGCGGGTGCGGGACGCCTCGGGGCGGATCAGCGTCCAGGTGCCCGCCGGGTGGGCGCGTGAGGTCCGTGACTCGGGCTGGAACCCGGCGGCGATCGGGCTGCCCCCGGGACAGGAGCCGGGGCTGGTGGTGGCGGGCGACCTGGAGCGCTGGCCGGACCTGGGCGCGGCGGTGGACGGCGTGTTCGTCGGCGTGGCCGGGGGCGGGGACGTGGCGGCTCGGGTGGGCGCGCTCACCCACGCGGGATGCCGGGACGCGGGCGGGCGGGCCTTCACCGGGGGCGCCTGGCGCGGCACGGTGCGCACCTGGGGGGACTGCCCGGACGGCGGCTCGGTCACCGAGTCGGCGCTGCGCCCGGCGGACGGCGCGGACGAGCCGCAGGTGTACGTCCAGGTGCGCCGCAAGGGCGGCGGGGACGCCACCGACGCCGTCCTGCGCTCGCTGCGGGTCGGCTGAGCGGATCCGACGGTCCGACGGGGCACGAAAGGACCGGGGGCGGGAAAATATTCTTCGCGCGCTCCGAACTTTTCCCCCGGTCCGCGCATCGGAGTGTGGTGACGGCGCACCCGGCGCCGGAGGCACGCGTACCGCGCGTGCCGCGAGTACCAGGAGTGTCGAGCGACATGGCGAACTCATCTCCCTCCGCACGGCGCGGGGCCCTCATCGCGGGGTCGGTCGCCGTACTGGGTCTGCTGACCGCCTGCGGCGGCGGCCAGGGCGTGCGCGCCGAACCGGTGAAGACGGAGTCGGGCACGGCCGCGCCCGCGACCGAGCGGTCCCCGGGCGCCTCCCCGCCCGCGTCGGCCGCGACGGCCACCCCGTCGGGCAGGCACGCGTCCTCGACCGCCGAGCCGCGGGAGTCGCGGCGCGGCGACGGCACGAAGGACGACGGCACCAAGGGCGACGTGACGCCGGGCGGCAAGCCCGCCGCGAGCTCCCGGTGCCACACCTCCGAGCTGCGCGCCTCGGTCGGCGGCAACGACCCGGGGGCCGGGCAGGAGAACTTCCCCGTCGTGCTCACCAACAAGTCGTCCCGCACCTGCACGGTGCACGGCTATCCGGGCGCGGCCTTCGTCGACGCCTCGGGCAAGCAGCTCGGTCCCGACCCGAAGCGCTCCTCGGGCTCCGCGGTGACGGTCACGCTGCGGCCGGGGGCGAGCGCCTGGGCGGGGCTCACCTTCTCCAACCCGGAGATCAGCGGCGCCGACACCGCGCGGCCCGCCGCGCTCGTGGTCACCCCGCCGGACGAGCGGGACTCGCTGAAGGTGGCGTGGTCGGCCGGGACGGTGCCGGTCGGCGGCAACTCCTCGTCCGTCTTCCTGAGCGTGTTCCGGCCGGGCAGCCAGCCCTGACCGGCACGAGACACGTTCTGCGGCGCCCGGTGCTCCGCGCCCGGCCGGCGCCCGGTGTCCCGCCCGTGATCTGTTTTCATGGGCAGGCACCGATCCCGTCCGACCCGGAGGAACGCCCTGAACACCCCGCTCGCCGAGGCCCTGTCCGCCGTCCTGCTCGTGGCGGTGCTCGCCTGGGCGGTTGTACGGCCCTTCGGCCGCTCGGAGGCCGTCCTCGCGGTGCCCGCCGCCGGACTGGCCATCGCCCTCGGTGTCATCCCGCCGGAGCACGCCCGCGAGGAGGTGGCCCGGCTCGGCCCGGTCGTGGGGTTCCTCGCGGCGGTGCTGGTGCTGGCCCACTTCTGCGACGTTGAGGGGCTGTTCCGGGCGTGCGGGGCGTGGATGGCGCGCTGGTCGCGGGGGCGTCCGGTGCGGCTGCTGACGGCGGTGTTCGCGCTGGCCTCGGTGATCACGGCCGTGCTCAGCCTGGACGCGACGATCGTGCTGCTGACCCCGGTGGTGTTCGCGACGGCCGCACGCACGGGCGTACGGCCGAAACCGCAGGTGTACGCCTGTACGCATCTGTCCAACACGGCCTCGCTGCTGCTGCCGGTGTCCAATCTGACGAACCTGCTGGCCTTCGCGGCGAGCGGGCTGAGCTTCACCCGGTTCGCGGCGCTGATGGCCCTGCCCTGGCTGGCGGCGATCGGGGTGGAGTACGTGGTGTTCCGGCGGTTCTTCGCCGGGGATCTGGCGGTCTCGGCGCCGGGTGCGGGGATCACCGGCGAGGAGCCGCCGCTGCCGCTGTTCGCGCTGGTGACGGTGGGCTGCACGCTGGCCGGGTTCGTGGTGGCGTCGGGGTTCGGCGTGGACCCGGCGTGGGTCGCGGCGGCGGGTGCGCTGGTGCTGGCCGGGCGGGCACTGATCCGGCGGCAGGCGACCCCGCTGACGGTCGTACGGGCGGCGGCGCCCTCGTTCCTGGCGTTCGTCCTGGCGCTCGGCGTGGTGGTGCGCGCGGTCGTGGACAACGGGCTCGCGGACGCGCTGAAGCACGTACTGCCCGGCGGCACCGGCCTGCTCGCGCTGCTGGGCACCGCCGCGCTGGCCGCCGTCCTGGCGAACCTGATCAACAACCTGCCCGCCGTCCTGGTCCTGCTGCCGCTGGCGGCTCCGGCGGGCGCGGGCGCCGTGCTCGCGGTGCTGCTCGGGGTGAACATCGGCCCGAACCTCACCTACGCCGGTTCGCTCGCGACCCTGCTGTGGCGGCGGATCGTGCACCAGCACGACCACGGCGTGAACCTCGGCGAGTTCACCCGGCTCGGTCTGATCGCCGTGCCCTCGGCGCTGGCCGTGTCGGTGGTGGCACTGTGGGGTGCGCTGAGCCTGTTCTGAAGCCGCGGCGGTCCGTCAAAGAGCGACCGTCGTACGTCGAGAGGGGCCCGACCGGATGCGTGTGATCGCCTGGCTCGTCGAGGGGACCTGGCCCGCCTGTGTGGACGCCGTACGCGACCACACCCCGGCCGGTGCCGAGGTGGTGCTGCTGCACGTGAGCGGACCCGAGGTGCCGGGGGTGGCGCACGGGGCGTTCGCGGGGCTGCTGGGTCGGGGGCGCCGGGGCGATCCGGGCGATCTGATGGAGGCGCTGAACGACGGTTCGGCGGCGGAGCTGCTCGCGGCGGCCGCCGAACGGCTCGGCCGCCCCTGTGTCCGTGAGGAGCGCTCGGGGCGGGTCGAGCGCGAGGTCGTCGCGGCCGCCGAGGGCGCCGACCTGCTGGTCCTCGCCCGCGACGGCGACCGCACCCGGCTCGGCCCGCACAGCCTGGGCCCGGCCTCCCGCTTCACCGTGGACCACGCGCCCTGCCCGGTCCTGCTGGTGTGGCCGGACCGGGCGCCGTCCCTGCGGACCCTGCCGCCCCCGCCTCCTCACTGACGCCCGTCAGCGGCGGCGCCCCCCGTAGGAGCCGCCGTAGGACCCTCCGTACGAGTCCCCGTAGGAACCGTAGGAGCCGTAGGACCCGCCGTGGTCCCGGTCGCCGTAGTGGCCGTCCCGGAAGCAGGCGTCCTGGTGGTCGGCGCAGCGGTAGGAGACGGGGAAGCCCTCCCGGGTGGGCCCGGGCTGCTCGGTGGGGGTCGCGCCGGACGTGGGCCGCGCGCTCCGCGTCGGGACCGGTGCGGCGGTCCGGCCGGGAGCGGCACCGCTCGTGCCCTTGGCGGGCGGCGTGGTGCCGTCCCAGCCGACGCTCTGCATCTGGGGATCGGGATGGCTCGTGTCCATGACCCAGTGCTGCGCCCCGGTGTCCTCGCGGTTCTTGACGACCAGTGCGCCCGAGCCGTCGGTCGCGGCCGGGGTGAGGGCGAGGTCCTGGTCCCAGCGCGGGACGAGGACACCCTGGAGGGTGAAGTCGTAGCGGAGGTTCCTAGCGGTGTGTCCGGTGGCCGAGCAGGGGGCGAGCCGGACCGAGTAGCCGAGGTGGGAGTCGAGGCAGAGGTCGGGGGCGGCGTCGCTGCGCAGCAGGCCGTTGGTCTCGTACGTCCAGCGCTGGGACGGCGTCGAGGAGCACGAGGCCAGTTCGGTCTCGGCGCCCTTGACCGCCTTGCCGACGACCGCGACGCAGTCGCCGGAGGCCACGTTGTGCAGCCGGCCGTGCAGGGCGCCCTCCCGGGTGCTCGCCCCGGCCCACGAAGGGCCCGGCGTGGGCGGCTGGGTGTCCGGCGCCTCGGAGGGGGTGGCCCCGTGGGCGCGGGCGGAGTCGTCGCCGGAGCCGAGCGCCGACCACAGCACCAGCGGGAGGACGACCAGGCCGCCGACGGTGGCGACCGCCATGCCGAGGTTGCGGCGGCGGGCGCGGCGCGCGGCCCGGTGCGCGGAGCGGACGGCCGGTCCGGAGGCGGCGGTGGTCCGGTGCGCGGGCGGGAGGTCGGGGACGGCGGCGAGCGGCCGCTCGAAGTCCTCGCCGCCCGTGAGCGCGGGGGCGGCGGGCGTCTCCTCGGCGCGGTGCGCGCGGGCCTCGCGGTACTCGGCGGCGCCCCAGCCGAGGACGGACTCCGCGAGCGCGAGCCCGAGCCCCTGCTTGAAGCGGGCGAGCTGCTCGGCGGTCTCCATGCAGTGGCGGCAGCCCTCCAGATGGGCCCGCAGATCGGGGTCCATGTCCATGGCGCCGCGCCGGAAGGTCACGTCCAGCATCCGCAGATAGCGCCCGCACTCGGGGTCGGCGGCCAGCTCGCGGTGGGTCTGGAGGCACTCCTCGCGCAGCCGCTCGCGGGCGCGGCGCAGTTCGATGAGGGTGTTCTCCTCGTCCAGGCCGAGGAGTTCGGCGGGCACGGAGAGGGGTTCACCCTCGACCTCGGCGTGCCAGAGCACCGCGCGGTAGGACTGGGGCAGCCGCTGGAAGGCCCGGGACAGCAGCCGCCTGCCGGAGGAGGGGAGCAGCCGGGCGGCGGCGCGTTCGGTGCTGCCGGGGCCCGGGAGCAGCGCGGGGTGGAGCAGGTCCTGGCGGCCGTCGCCGTCCCACTCGGCGGCGATGCGGCGCACGGTGACCAGCAGATGGGGGCGCCAGGCGGCGGAGGGGCCGGCCTGGCGCAGGGTCTCGCCGAAGAGCCGGGTGAAGGCGGCGGTGGTGAGCATCCCGGCCGCGCGCGGCCCGGCGGTGCACAGCCGGGCGTAGGCGTAGCCCGCCGCCCAGTGCCGGTCGAGGAGTTCGCCGACGGGGTGCAGCGCGGGCGCCGCTCCGGTCCAGTTCTTCAGCTCGGCACTCAGCTCCCGGTCCGATACCGGAGCTCGCCCGCCGTGTTCGCCGTAATCGGCAAAATCCCGGGACTGGGGGAAATCAGGGAAATTCTCCGGTCCTTCGCCTTTCACTACCGCATTCCTCCAGACCCGACACGGAATCGGCCCATGCCGACGGCAGGACCCCGGACGCGACAGCCCCAACGCCCGCCTGGAGAAGCTCATTTGAGACAGGGGGGACGCACCGGAGCGGACCGGCGCTCGCGGCGGAAAAACAATTGTCCGCGCGCCGGCAGCGCACACTTTCGCACAGGCCGGCGGCGCGGAACAAGAGATCTCCCGTTCGAGGGCCCGGAAAACGGAACGGGCGAGAACGAAGTTGATCATCGAGCGGGATTCACAGCCGAATCCTATTGATCACTCAATGAAAATAGGCGGCGGAAATCAGTGCCCGCTGACGGCGCGCGGGGTGTACGGCCGCTCCAGTTCCTCGATCTCCGCCTCGGTCAGCTCCAGCCGTACGGCGGCCACCGCGTCCTCCAGGTGCCCCGGCCGGGACGCTCCGACGATCGGCGCCGCCACCGTGTCCTGGTGCAGCAGCCAGGCCAGCGCCACCTGGGCGCGCGGCACGCCCCGCGCCTCGGCGACGCGGGTCACCGCCTCGACGATCTCGCGGTCGCTCTCCAGATACAGCCGGCCGCCGAAGTCGTCGTTCGCGCTGCGCCCGGTGACCGTGCCCCAGTCGCGGGTGAGCCGCCCGCGCGCCAGCGGGCTCCACGGCAGCACCCCGACGCCCTGGTCCGCGCAGAGCGGCAGCATCTCCCGCTCCTCCTCGCGGTAGAGCAGGTTGTAGTGGTTCTGCATGGACACGAACCGGGTCCAGCCGTTCAGCTCGGCGGTGTACTGCGCCTTGGCGAACTCCCACGCGTACATCGAACTCGCCCCGAGGTAGCGGACCTTGCCCGCCTTCACCAGGTCGTGCAGGGCCTCCATCGTCTCCTCGACGGGAGTCTCGTGGTCGTAGCGGTGGATCTGGTAGAGGTCGACGTAGTCGGTGCCGAGCCTGCTCAGGCTGTGGTCGATCTCCGACATGATCGCCTTGCGGGACAACCCGCCGCCGTTGGGCCCGGGGCGCATCCGGCCGTGCACCTTGGTGGCGAGCACGATCTCGTCGCGGTGCCCGTAGTCCCGCAGGGCCTGGCCGACGATCTCCTCGCTGGTGCCGTCGGAGTAGACGTTGGCGGTGTCGAAGAAGTTGATCCCCGCCTCCAGCGCCTGCCGGATCAGCGGCCGGGCCGCCTCCTCGCCGAGGGTCCACTCGTGGACGCCCCGGTCGGGCTCGCCGTAGGTCATGCAGCCCAGACAGATCCGCGAGACGTCCAGGCCCGTGGAACCCAGCTTCACATACCGCATCGTTGCCGCTCCTGCCGTCGGGAGGTGCTGTCACCGCGAGGGTACGTCGGCCCGCCGAGGGCGAGTTGACGCACACGACGCGCGGCCGGTTGGATCACGACAGTGCCGTACGGCGGTCCCGCCGCCCCAGCCGAGAACCGAGGAGCGCTCGTGGCCCGCCAGGCTGTCCCGCGTGCCGCCGCCGCGCTGCTCGCCCTCGCCGTCGCCCTCACCGGCTGCGGGTCGGGGCACGACGGGAACGGAGTGGAACTGCCGCCGCGCCACGCCGGGTTCGACTACCAGATCGGCGGCGCCTACCCGCCGCCCGCCGGGGTCCGGATCGTCACCCGCGACCGCTCCGCCTCCCCCGCCCCGGACCGCTACAACGTCTGTTACGTCAACGCCTTCCAGGCCCAGCCCGACGAGCGCGCCGACTGGCCCGCCGACCTGCTGCTGCGCGACGCTCACGGCCGCACGGTGATCGACGAGGACTGGGACGAGCCCCTCCTCGACCTGCGCACCCCGGCCAAGCGCGAACGGGTCGCGCGCCGGGTGAACGCCTGGATCGACGGCTGCGCCCGCAAGGGATACGACGCCGTCGAACCCGACAACTACGACAGCTACACCCGCTCCCGCCATCTGCTCACCGCCGCCGACGCGGTCGCGTACATGCGCCTGCTGACCCGGCACGCGCACACCCGCCGTCTGGCCGTCGGCCAGAAGAACACGGCGGAACTGACCGGGCGCCGCGGTGCCGCCGGGCTGGACTTCGCGGTGGCGGAGGAGTGCGGGCAGTACGACGAGTGCGGGGTGTACGCGAAGGCGTACGACGACCGCGTGCTGGACGTCGAGTACACCGACGCGGGGCTGCGCAAGGCGCTGGCCCGCTGGGGCTCCCGGCTGAGCATCGTCCGCCGGGACCTGGAGGTCTCCGCGCCCGGCGATCCGGGATACGTCCGCCGCACCCGCTGACTCGGGGTGTTGCGGCACCCGCCGACTCAGTGGGGCGGCTCCAGCAGGTCCAGGGCCGACTCCCAGGGGAAGCCGTCGTCCCCGGCGCCCTCACCGAACCGCACACCGAGCCCGGTCAGCCGGTCCACGCTCTCGGCGTAGACGGGGTGGGCGGCCAGCGCCTCGCCGACGCGGGGCAGCACCGCGATCGGCACGCCGAGACCGAGCGCCTCGCACAGCGTGCCGACCGCGAGGGTGTCGGCGATCCCGGCGGCCCACTTGTTGACGGTGTTGAAGGTCGCGGGCGCCACCACCACCGCGTCCGGCGGCGGGAAGGGGCGCGGATCGCGCGGGGTGCGCCAGGCGGACCGCACGGTGCGGCCGGTCAGCCGCTCGGCGGCGGCCAGGTCGAAGAAGCCGTTGGTCGCCGCCGGGGTGGCGATGACGCCGACCTCCCAGCCCCGGGTCCGCGCGGCCGTGATCAGGGTGCCGACCCTGTCGGCGATCCCGGCCGCGCAGACGACGACGTAGAGGAACGGCTTGCCGGTGCGGTCGGTCATCCGGGCACCCTACCGGGGCGCCGGACAGCCGGACCCGCACCGGCGGCCGTGCTCAGTCGTCCGTGAGGGCCGCCGCCCGGGGCGCGTCGTCCGTGACGGTGATCGCGCCGACGGGGCAGGCCCGCGCCGCCTCCCGCACCATCGGGTTGTCGGTGGCGTCCTCGCGGCCCGGGATCAGCGCGCTGTAGCCGTCGTCGTCCTGGGTGAAGACCGCCGGGGCGGCCAGCGCGCACTGTCCCGCGCCGATACAGAGATCCGTGTCGATGTCGATGTGCATGGGCTGAGCCTCTTACCAGTTCACGGGGAGTTCCAGCATCCCCTGGATCGTGTCGCCGGGTTTGAAGGGGACCTCCTCGGCCGGGACGGCAAGGCGCAGCCCGGGCAGCCGGGTGAGCAGAGAGCCGAGGGCGATCTCCAGTTCGGCGCGGGCGAGGTTCTGTCCGAGGCACTGGTGGATGCCGAAGCCGAAGGCCACGTGGTGGCGGGCGGAGCGGTGCCAGTCCAGGCTGTCGGGGTCCTCGTACACGGCGGCGTCGCGGTTGATCACCGAGGTGGAGAAGAGCACACCCTCCCCGGCCCGGATGGTCTGCCCCTCGACCTCGATGTCCTCAAGGGCGATCCGCACCAGACCGTCCGCGATGGACAGCATCCGCATCAGCTCCTCGACCGCGCCGGGCAGCAGCGAGGGGTCGGCGCGCAGCTCGGCCAGCCGCTCGGGGTGCCGGAGCAGGGTGAAGGTGCCCAGCGAGATCATGTTGGCGGTCGTCTCGTGCCCGGCGACGAGCAGGATGAGCCCGAGCGAGACGGTTTCCGCGCGGTCCAGGGCGCCCTCGCGCAACTGCTGGTGGACGAGGTCGTCGAGCACGCCGTCGCCGGGTTCCGACTGCGCGGCCTTGCGGTCGACGAGAGCGCCGAGGTACTTCTCCAGCTCCACGCGGGCGGCCTGGGTGTCCTCGGCCGTCGGACCGCGCAGCAGCCTGCGGGACTGCGCCTCGAAGAACTCGTGGTCGTCGTACGGCACCCCGAGCAGACCGCAGATCACCATGGAGGGCACGGGCAGCGCGAAGGCGGAGACCAGCTCGGCGGGCGGCCCCTGCTCGATCATCGCGTCGAGGAGGTCGTCCACGATGCGCTGGATGCTCGGCCGCAGCGCGGCGGCACGTTTGACGGTGAACGACGGGATCATCATCCGCCGCTGGACCTTGTGCTCGGGATCGTCCAGGCCGAGCAGCGCGATCCGCCGGTCCCGCACCGCGGCGAAACGGGCCGAGGGAACGGGGAAGCCGGGCCTGGTGCGGTCGCTGGACAGCCGGGGGTCGGCCAGCAGGGCGCGGGCCGCGGTGTGCCCGGTGACGGCCCAGACCTCGCTGCCGTCGAAGAGCGTGACCCGGGACAGCGGCCGCGCCTCGCGCAACGGGCCGTACCCGGTGGGCGGGTGGTAGGGACAGGAACGGTCCTGCGGGAAGGCGACGGGGTCCGCCGGGGTGGCCGGCTCGGTGATGTCCGTCAGTTCCGTCATGGAAAGACCTCGCAGACGAAGAGGTGCGTCGTGCCGATCTTCATTAGATGCCTGGGGCACCCATGGGGCGACGGCAAGTTCGGCCAGATCGGTGATCCCGCGGATCTGGCCGAAGAGCGTGGCCGTCATGGGTGGGCGAGCTCCGGTTCCGGCCGTTCCGGATCGCACTTCGCTTCTTCTCGGCCAGGTTACTCGGTTGCTTTCAGCCACTTTCAGTCTCGCGGCTCGGGGGGTGTTCCGGCCACCGCTGCGCGGTATGGATGATTGCGGCGCCCGCCGGTGTTACGGCAGGTCGCAGGAGCAAACCGTCCGAGCACTACGCCGTCTGACCGAGAAAGAGGACGAGGCAATGCCGCTTGAGGGCGAGTACGAGCCCAGCCCGGCCCAGTGGGTGCGCGAGCAGGTCGAGCTGTACGAGGGGTCCGGCGGGACCAAGGGGACGACGCTGCAGGACACCGGACTCCCGGTGATCATCCTGACCACCCGGGGCGCGCGCAGCGGCAAGATCCGCAAGACGCCGCTGATGCGGGTGGAGCACGACGGGAAGTACGCGGCGGTCGCCTCCGTCGGCGGCGCGCCCAAACACCCCGTCTGGTACTTCAACGTCCAGGCCGACCCGGCGGTCGAACTCCAGGACGGCCCCGTCAAGCAGGACATGCGCGCCCGCGAGGTGACCGGCGCGGAAAAGGCCGAGTGGTGGGAGCGGGCGGTGGCCGCCTTCCCGCCGTACGCCGAGTACCAGGAGAAGACGGACCGGGAGATCCCCTTGTTCGTGCTGGAGCCGGTGGACCCCCGCTGAGCGGGCGCGCTCATTTTTTCGGGGGTACGGGCGCGGACCGGGCCGCGGGACTGCGGCGGCGCGGTCCGCGCGGGTCGTGCGGGTCGTGCGGGTCGTGCGGGTCGTGCGGGTCGTGCGGGTGGTGCGGGTCGGCCCGGAGGTTCTTACGGGCCCCCGGGCCGGGAGGCTGGTGTGGGCGCGGACCAGGGAGCCGGTGGTGATCGGACCCCGGAACGACCCTGCGGGCCGGGGCCCGCGAGCCGGGGTGGCCGAACTCGTCGACCCCGTGCGGGAGCGGCACCGGTTTTCGCGGGAGGTGCGCATGAACCGCCCCCGGGCCGGGCACTCGCCGGTCAGGCCCCGCCGCGTTCCCCCGTCGCGGCGGGGCTCTCCTGTGTTCCGGTGGCTCCGTCGCGGTCGGTGACGTCGAGGAAGATCCGGTCGGCGTCGGGGAACGTCTGCGCGACCGACCGCTTGATCCGTACGGCGACCTCCTCGACCCGCTCGCTGTCCAGCCCCGGCACCAGGTCCACCCGCGCGGCCACCAGCGTGGAGTCGATGCCGGTCTTCATCGTGAACAGCGCCTCCACGCTGTCGATCTCCGGCTGCGCGCACAGCAGCGCGCGGATGCGGGCGGTCAGTTCGGGGTCGGCGGCCTCGCCGATGAGCTGGTCGCGGGCCTCGCGCCCGAGGCGGTAGGCGATGTAGACGAGCAGTGCGCCGATCACCATGGAGGCGGCGGCCTCCCAGACGACCTGCCCGGTCACCATGTGCAGCGCCATGCCGACGGCGGCGAGGGTGACACCGAGCACCGCCGTGCCGTCCTCGGCGATCACCGTGCGCAGGGCGGGGTCGCTCAGATCGGCGGAGCCGCCGCCCTTGCGGCGGGCCTGGTACACCGCGCGGAGCAGGGAGAGCCCCTCAGCGACGAACGCGACGCCGAGCACGACGAGTCCCGCCACGTATCCGCTGAACTTCTCCTCCGCGCCCGAGCGCAGCGCCTCGAAGCCCTGGAAGAAGGAGAAGCAGCCGCCCATCACGAAGATCCCTACGGCCGCGAGGAGGGACCAGAAATACCGCTCCTTGCCGTACCCGAAGGGGTGACGCCGATCGGCCGGACGGCGGCTGCGGCTCAGCGCGGCCAGCAGGAAGACTTCGTTGAGACTGTCGGCGACCGAGTGGGCCGCCTCCGAGAGGAGTGCGGGCGAGCCGGCTAGTACTCCGCCGACCGCCTTCGCCACCGCGATCACCAGGTTGGCGGCGAGTGCCACCAGCACGGTGAACCGGGTGTGCCGGTCGGCCTTGGTCTGCTTGTCGCGCTTGGAGGATGTCCCACTCATCCGTCACCCAATGCCCCGCACCGGCCGGTTCACACGGCGCCGAACGGGCGGGGTGCCGGAACGGGGAAAGGCGGTGAGGGATCGGCGGGAGGGGCGAACGGGTGGCGCGGCCCGCTCGGCCGACAAGAGGGCCGCGACGCGAGGAAGGAGTCTCCCATGGCGAAGAACAGGACCAAGCTTCCCCTCCACTACCAGCCGGTCGGCTTTCTGCTGAGCTGGGCGGGCGGCGCGCTGGCGGGGCTGGCGTTCCGTAAGGTCTGGACGGTCGTCCGGCACGAGGAGCACGCGCCCGACCCGCTCGACCCGGAGCGCGGGTGGGGCGAGATCCTGCTCGCGGCGGCGGTACAGGGCGCGATCTTCGCGGTGGCGCGCAGCGTGGTGGACCGCACCCGGGCGAAGGCGGTCGCCCGCTCGACGGGGAGCTGGCCGCAGCCGCGCCCGGCGAAGCAGCACTGAGCGGCGTCCGCCGACGCACCACTGAGCACCGCGATCAAGCCACGCAATCGCTTACGTACACACAGCTCGATCAGGTTCGAACGACATGCGTCAAAGTCGAAGACATATGTCAATCGAACATGCTCAAATTCCTTCTGTCGAAGGCGAGTGGACCGGCGCGGAGTGCGTCACGGGCGCGGGTGGGAGGTGATGTCGTCGTGCGACAGGACCCCACCCCGCCCACCCGGCATCTGCGTGTGCACGAGGACCGGGGTCACACGGTTCTGGAGTTACGCGGCGAGATCGACATCGCCACCGCCGCCGAGATCGCCCCGCTGCTCGACCGTCTCACCGGCCGCCCCGGCGTCCGGCTCGTCCTCGATCTGCGCCCCGTGGAGTTCTTCGACTGCTCCGGGCTCCGCCTGGTCCACCGCGCCCGCGGCCGCCTGCTGGAACGCGGCGGCCGTCTCCACTTGGTCTGCACCCACCCCCTGACCCTCCGCGTCTTCCGCGTCACCGGCCTGACCCGCCTCCTGCCCCCGCACCCGACCCTGGAGTCGGTGATCAACGAGTCGAACGGCGACGCGCAGCCCCGCTGAACGGGCAGTCACCGCGACGGCGCGGTCGCCCGCGCGCGGACCTGGGCGGCCCAGTCCTCCCCCAGGGACTCCGGGATCTTCGTGGTGAGGACCCCGTCGCCGGTGAGCGCGAGCCCCCGGTTGTACGACCCGCCGCCGCAACCGTCGCTCTGGAGGGTGAGCGGCACCTCGGCGGAGGTGTCGATGACAGGCCGGGCGGCCCCCGCCGGAGTGACCCGCAGCCGGACGGGCCCGGAGTCCGGGTCCACGTCCTCCGGCAGGCGGAGGCTCACCTGGGTGATCTCCTCGTCCCGCAGTCGCGACCGCGCGCACACGCCGCGCGCGCACAACTCGGCCACGGCCCCGGCGAGATGCCCGTGCCCCGCCTGTCGGAACATGACACCGACGCCTGCCACGGTGCCCCAGCCGGCGCACGCCTCCCCCCGCGCACATCCCGTCAACCCCAAGAGCAGCACCAGTACGCCCAGCGCGCGCGGCGCGCCCCGCTCACGCATCCTTGGGTTCCTCGAACAGCGCGCTCACCGATTCGCCGTTGTGGATGCGGCGGACGGCCTCGGCGAGGGCGGGGGCGATGGAGAGGACGCGGAGTTTTTCCGGGTGGTCGTCGAGGGGGACCGGGACGGTGTTGGTGCAGACGATCTCCAGAACGTCCGGCTGCTCGCTGAGCCGCTTCAGCGCACCGGCCGCGAACAGCCCGTGCGTACAGGCGACCCGGATCGAGCGCGCCCCCGACTCCCGCAGTTTTCCGAGGAGTTCGAGCACCGTGCTGCCCTTGGCGATCTCGTCGTCCAGCACGATGACGTCGCGCCCGGCGACCTCGCCGATCACGGAGCTGATGCTCACCCGGTCGTCCGCGAACCGCTGCTTCGCGCCCGCCGCCACCTGCGCCCCGATCATCCGCGCGAAGGCCGCCGCCTCCTTGGCGTTGCCGAGGTCCGGGGAGACCACGGTGGTGCGGGAGAGGTCGTACCGCGAGAAGTGCGCGGCCAGTTCGCGCAGCGCGTGCAGATGGTCCACCGGGACGGAGAAGAAGCCGTGCACCTGCGGGGCATGCAGGGTCATCGCGAGCACCCGGCTCGCCCCCGCCGCCACCAGCAGGTCGGCGACGAGACGGCCGCCGAGCGAGATGCGGGGCGCGTCCTTCTTGTCTGAGCGGGCGTAGGAGTAGTGAGGCATCACGACGGTGATCCGGGCCGCCGAGGCACCCCGCGCCGCGTCGCACATCAGCAGCAGTTCGACCAGATGCTCCTGCACCGGCTTGACCAGCGGCTGGATCAGGAACACGTCCCGTTCCCGGCAGTTGGCCTGGAGCTGCACCTCCAGACAGTCGTTGGCGAAACGGCTCACGCGGGTCGGGCTGAGCGGCACTCCGAGATGCGCGCAGACCTCCTCGGCCAGCCGGGGATGGGCACTGCCACTGAAGACGGCGATGTCTCGCACGATCCGCTCCTCGCATGATCCGTACGGGCTGCGCCGCACATGCTAGGGCCTGTCTGACAACTCTCGTCTGCCGCGCGACGCCATGCACGCACCCTCGTCGCGCCGGCGAGGACCTAAGCCATCCCGGCCGTCCGGTCAACTGAGCTGTCTGTGAAGGGATTTGGCGGGCATCTGTTCGGGGGAAGGAGGACCCGTGGACAAGACCAGTTCCGTCAGAGACCTGCCCCGGCGTATGCCGCTGTGGGCCAAAGTGGTGACCGCGATCGTCGTCGTGCTGGTGCTGCTGGTGGCGGGGATACGGCTGGCCGTACTCCCGGGCATCAAGGACCTGTTCGGCACCGACACGCACGACCGTTCGGGCCCCGCGCTCCTGAAGTCCATCCAGGACATGAGCCGTTACGACGCCGCATCCGGCAACTTCCAGGTGGTGGTGGACCTGGAGAAGGACGCCAGGTTCCTCCCCGACGCGCTCCGGGGCACCCGCACGCTGTACGTCGGCGCGGGCACCGTGGACGCCTATGTGGACCTCGGGCGGCTCGGCAAGAACGACGTGAGCGTGAACAAGGACCGCACCTCGGCCACCCTCCACCTGCCGCACGCCCGGCTCGGCAAGCCCGCACTGGACCCGGACCGCTCCTACGCCGTCTCCAAGCAGCGTGGACTGCTCGACCGCCTCGGTGACTTCTTCTCGGACAACCCCAACGGCGAGCAGGCGGTGCAGAAACTCGCCGTCAAGCACATCGGCGAGGCCGCGAAGGACAGCGAACTGACCACCCGCGCCGAGACCAACACCACCGACATGCTCCAGGGCCTGCTGCGCTCCCTCGGCTTCGAGAAGGTGCGCGTCACCTACGGCTCCTGAACACACCCCCCGCATGCGGGCACCCACGCACCCGCACCCGTACAGCCCCTGAACGCAACATCCGCATCCCCGCCTGGAGGACCGCATGGCCCGTACCGCCCCCCGCCTGCCCGCCGCGCTGCGCCTGCCGAGGCGAGGTGAGCGGCCGGAACGGAAGGCGAAGGCCGGCCGGGCGAGCGCTCCCGCGAAGGCCGGCACTTCCGCCGCCCGAACCCACCGGCCGGGCCTCCTGGCGAGGGTCCGCCGGACCAGCGCCCCGCAGAAGGCGGCGCCGCCGTCGGGCCCCCGGCCGCTCCCGCTCCCCCTGCGGCTGCCGATCATGCTGCTGGCCTTCGTCTTCATGGTGGCCTTCGCCATCCTCCTCGCCCGGGTCACCCTGGAGCCCTCCCCGGCCTCGGTGGCGCTGACCCACAGCAATCTGCACCCCGGCCGCTCGCTGCGGGCGTACCTCGACTACGCCTCCGTACACGACGTGATCCGCCAGCTCGGCGGGAACATCCTGCTCGGGGTGCCGTTCGGCGTGCTGGTGCCGGTGCTCGCCCCGCGCGCCCGGGGTGTGGTCCAGGTCCTCGCGCTCACGGCGCTGGTGATGCTGATGGTCGAGCTGACGCAGGGCGCGCTCATCACCGGGCGCGCCTTCGACATCGACGACGTCATCCTCAACACGGCCGGATCACTGCTGGGCTGGGCGCTGCTGGGCCGTCGCCTGGGCCGGGCGGTGCACGCGCGGCGGGTGCGCGAGCCCGCCGGCGCCTGAGGCGCGGAGGGTCTCCGACTTCTGGTCCGTACCAAGGTATTGACGTGCCATCAGTTCACTCCTTGAATCGAGGTGCAGGAGACCCCCCACGTGAAACGGAGAGCCATGGCCACCCCACGCCTGCTCCGCAGATGCCTGTTCGCGGCCCTCTCTGCCGCGTTGATCGGCACGGCGGCCGTCGCGCCCGCGCACGCCGGTACGGCGGCGCCCACCGCGGCGGCCGTCACCACGTTCTCCGACACCTTCGACGGACCCGCGGGCTCCGCGGTCAACTCCTCGAAGTGGACGCAGGAGACGGGTGACAACGTCAACAACCACGAGCGGCAGTACTACACCTCGGGCACCAACAACGCGGCCCTGGACGGCCAGGGCCATCTGGTGATCACCGCCAAGAAGGAGAACCCGGCGGGCTACCAGTGCTGGTACGGCACCTGCCAGTACACCTCGGCCCGGCTGAACACCTCGGGCAGGTTCAACGCGCAGTACGGCCATGTCGAGGCGCGGATGAAGATCCCGCGCGGGCAGGGCATGTGGCCCGCGTTCTGGATGCTCGGCACCCCGGTGAACTGGCCGGACTCCGGTGAGATCGACGTGATGGAGAACGTCGGATTCGAGCCCTCCACGGTGCACGGCACGATCCACGGCCCCGGCTACTCCGGCTCGGGCGGCATCGGCGCCGGTTACTCGCTGCCGAACGGCCAGGCGTTCGCGGACGCCTTCCACACCTTCGCGGTCGACTGGGCGCCCGACTCGATCACCTGGTCCGTGGACGGCAACGTCTACCAGCGGCGCACCCCGGCCGACCTGGGCGGCAGGACCTGGGTGTTCAACAAGCCGTTCTTCCTGATCCTGAACCTCGCGGTCGGCGGCTACTGGCCGGGCGACCCGGACGGCTCGACCCAGTTCCCCGCGCAGCTCGTGGTGGACTCGGTGTCGGTGACGACCGCCGACGGAGCCGCGGGCAAGGCCATCCGGGGCCTGGCGGGCAAGTGCGTGGACGTGGCCGCGGCAAACTCCGCGAACGGCACCCCGGTCCAGCTCTACGACTGCAACGGCACCGCCGCGCAGCAGTGGACGGTCGGCTCGGACGGGACGGTCCGGGCGCTCGGCAAGTGCCTGGACGTCGTGGACAACAGCACGGCGGACGGCGCCAAGGTCCAGCTCTGGGACTGCACGGGCGGCCCGAACCAGAAGTGGGTGGTGTCGTCGGCCAACGACATCGTCAATCCACAGGCCAACAAGTGTCTGGACGTGACCGACAACAACTCGGCCAACGGCACCCGGCTCCAGATCTGGACCTGCGGCGGAGGCGCCAACCAGAAGTGGACGGTCGGCTGAGCCGACCGGGACTCAGCGCGGCTTCCAGGTGAACTTGTCGCCGCCGACCCAGCGGATCACATCCGGATCGTCCAGGTCGTGGATGACGATCCCCCGGGCGGCGGCGACCTCCAGCACCTCGGTGATGGACGTGACCTCGCCGATCACCTCACCGTCGATCTCCATGATCCGGAAGGGCGGCTGCCCCGGCTTGCCGGGGCACACCCCGAGCACCAGGACCCGCGGCTTCGACATGTACGGAGCTGATTGTTCGGTCATGTTCTGAAGCCTAGAACGCCACGGACCGGGACGACTCGTCCAGGTGCGCCGGACCGGCGGCGCCCGCCGTGCGCCGTGGGCAGGGGTGGGGAACGCTGGAGGTCCCCGTGCGGGCGGGGTGCCCCGAGCCGGAGGTGACGCATGGATCCCGTCGCGGCCCTGGACCGGATCGCCTTCCTCCTAGAGCGCTCGCTGGCGCCCACCTACCGGGTACGGGCCTTCCGGACCGCCGCCCGGGTCCTCGCGGAGCTGCCCGAGGAGGAGATCGCAGGGCGGGCGGCCGCCGGATCGCTGGAGTCGCTCAAGGGGATCGGCCCGAAGACCGCCCAGGTGGTGCGCGAGGCGCTGGCCGGTGAGGTGCCCGGCTATCTGAGCGCGCTGGAGGAGGAGGCCGGGGCACCGCTCACCGACGGCGCGGGCCAGGGGCTGCGGGAGCTGCTGCGCGGTGACTGCCACACCCACTCCGACTGGTCGGACGGCGGCAGCACGATCGAGGAGATGGGCCGGGCGGCGGCCGCGCTCGGTCACGAGTGGACCGCGCTGACCGACCACTCCCCCCGGCTCACCGTGGCCCGCGGCCTGTCCCCCGGGCGGCTGCGCGAGCAGTTGGACGTGATCGAGGAGCTGAACGCCCGCTGGGCGCCGTTCCGGCTGCTCACCGGCATCGAGTGCGACATCCTGGACGACGGCTCGCTGGACCAGGAGCCCGAGCTGCTCGACCGCCTGGACGTGGTGGTGGTCTCGGTGCACTCCAAGCTGCGGATGGACGCCCGCGCGATGACCCGGCGCATGGTGCGGGCCGTACGGAGCCCGCACGCGGACGTCCTCGGCCACTGCACCGGCCGGCTGCTCGCCGGGAAGAAGCGCCCCGAGTCCGCGTTCGACGCCGCCGAGGTGTTCGCGGCCTGCGCCGAGTCGGGCACCGCCGTGGAGATCAACAGCCGCCCCGAACGCCTCGACCCTCCCAGGCGGCTGCTGCGGGAGGCGGTGGCCGCGGGCACCCTGTTCTCCATCGACACCGACGCCCATGCGCCCGGCCAGCTCGACTGGCAGATCCTCGGCTGCGCCCGCGCCGAGGAGTGCGCGGTGCCGCCGGAGCGGGTGGTGACCACCTGGACGGCCGACGAACTGCTCGGCTGGACGCGCGAGGGCCGGGTTCCCGAGCGGGCGGCGGCGCGCTGACCAGCGGCGTCGGACGTGACGGGGGTCACCGCCCCGGCAGGAACGACCGAGCGGCACGGACCGTTGTAGACGGTGTGGGACGCGGTCGACCGACCGGCCGCAGCGCCCACCCGCCCCGGCCGTGCGTCCCCCCGTCACGGCCGGGGCTCTTCTTTTTCAGTCTTTTACGGCTTTTCAGGCTTTTACAGCCTCTTTTTCAGGCTTTTCGGCGTTTTCCCTCGGTTCGCGGTCTTCTACCGTGCGCTCAGCGCGGCGTCCGCTCCTCCAGGGCCGTCTGCCAGGCGGGCAGCCGGTCCCCGGGTGCGGGTTCGGCGCGGCGGCCGCCGCGGGCGAAGAAGTCGGCCAGCGGCAGGATCGCCGCGCCCACGGTCACCGCGTCCGGGCCGAGGCGGCCCAGCTCGATGGTCACCCGGTCGGCCGGGTGGCGCAGCGCGTAGGTGGCCGCGTGGCGGCGCACGGCGGGCAGGAAGCGGGTGCCGAGCTGGAGTCCGGCCCAGCCGCCGATCAGGATGCGCTCGGGCTGGAAGAGGTTGATCAGGTCGGAGAGCCCGGCGCCCAGGTACTCGGCGGTCTCCTCGAGGACCGCGAGGGCCACCGGGTCGGGCTCGGTGCCGTCGGCCGGGTAGGCGGCGGCGAGCATCGCGGTGAGCGCGGTCTCCTCGTCGGTGCCCTCCGGCGGACGTCCGCCCTCCTCGCGCCAGCGGGCCAGCAGCGACTCGGCACCCGCGTACGCCTCCAGGCACCCCGGCGCCCCGCAACGGCACCGGCGCCCGCGCACCCGTACGGTCAGATGCCCCCACTCCACGGCCCGCCCCTGCTCCACGTCGGGGGCGACCAGACAGGCACCGACACCGGAGCCGAAGAGGACGACCAGGGCGTTGCGGGCGCCGCGTCCCGCGCCGAACCACATCTCGGCCTGGCCCAGCGTCTTGGCGCCGTTGTCGATGAAGTACGGAACGTCGTCGGGGAGTTGAGACGTCGCCCGGAGCAGCCGCTCCAGCGGGACACCGTCCCAGCCGATGGTCTGCCCGTGCACCACGGCGCCCTCGTCGGCGGTGTGCTCGATGATGCCGGGGACGCCGACCCCGACGCCGAGCAGGCGGGCGGGGACGGCCGCCTCGGAGGCGAGAACCTCGGCGATGCCGTCGCGGATGTGGCCGACGATCACGTCGACGTCGTAACTCTGCGGGGCCAACGGGTGTTCCACGCGGGCCAGTTCGGTGAGAGCGAGGTCGAACAGCTCGACGCGGACGCGGGTCTCGCCCACGTCGACGCCGATCATCTGGCCGCTGTGCGGGGCGACGCGGAGCAGGGTGCGCGGGCGGCCGCCGTCGGAGTCGACACTGCCCGCCTCCTCGACCAGGCCGTCCGCGACGAGGTCCGCGACCACGTTGCTCACCGAGCCGGAGCTGAGTCCGGTGGCCGGGCCGAGTTCGAAGCGGCTCAAGGGGCCGTCGAAGTAAAGCCGTTGGAGCACGGCCGTGCGGTTGCCCCGCCTCAGATCGCGTACCGTGCGCCCGTTCCGCCCCGCCATGTGGCCCCTTCCGAACCGTGCCCGACCTGCAACATACCTCTCCTGGCAGGCCGGGCACGATGCCGGGGCGCCCTTATCTCATGCTGTGAGCTAAGGCGTGGAGTGGTGAGCCACGGCGCTCGGCGGGCTCGGGATCACCCGGCCGCGTACACGTCCTCGACGTAACGCCCGTCCGCCACCAGCGAGTCGAGCCAGCGGACGGCGTCGGTCTCGGCGGCGCCGGGGACGCGCTCCCGGTACAGGGTACGGAACGCCTCCCGAACGCCGGGGGCCATCCGGGAGCCGTCGCCGCAGACGTACACCCGCGCTCCGGCGGTGAGGAGGTCCCAGACCTCGTCAGCCTCGGCGGCGATGCGGTGCTGGACGAAGAGGGCGCCGTTCTCGGGGGCGGCGCTGAAGGCGGGGCGCAGCGAGACGGCTCCGGCGGCCTCGGCGGCGCGCAGTTCCTCGGCGTGGAGGTAGTCCGCGTCGGGGGCGTCGCAGCCGAAGTACAGCAGCGCGGTGGGCAGTTCGGCACCCTGGGCGCAGGCGGCCGCGCGGTCCGCCACCGCTCCGCGGAAGGGGGCGAGGCCGGTTCCGGCGCCGATCATCACGACCGGGGCCGAGCCGTCGACGCGGAACACCTCGCGGCAGGGCTGGACGCGGGCGTACACCGTGTCGCCGGGCTTGAGGGCGGCCAGGTGGTTCGAACCGGTGCCCCGGTAGCGGCCCTTGCCGGAGCGGGCGGGGGCGTCGAGCACGGAGACCATGAGGTCGGCGTGGTGCGGGTCGCCCGCCGGGGAGGAGGAGACGGAGTAGTGGCGGGGGCGCATCGGGGTGAGCAGGTCGAGCAGCAGGGGCCAGCCGAGGGCACCGCGCAGGGCGGGGTGGTCCTCGACGATCTCCAGCAGGGTGCGCGGGTCGTCGCCGGGCAGGGCGGCCAGCGCGGCGCGCTCGGGCGGGCAGGGGTTGGCCCCGGCGAGCAGGTCGAGCTGGCGGCGGTTCGGGCGCTCCTGCAACTCCACGTGGTGGGTGAGGAGTTCGCGCACCGTCAGCGGGCGGTCGACGGCGAGGCCGTCGCGGCGCGGGCGGGTGGCGCGGATGTCCAGGACCGCGTCGGGGTCGACGCCGAGGGCGGCGACGGCGCGGTCCACGAGGTCCGGGTCGTTCGCGGGGAGCACGGTCAGGTGGTCGGCGGTGCGGTAGGTGACGCCCTCGGGGAGGGCGACGCGCAGGAACCGCTTGACGCGCGGGTGACCGGGCGCGGTGAGGTCGTGGGCCTCGGTGACGGTCATCGGGACCAGGCCGTGCCGTTCGACGGCGGCGTCGAGGGGGCCGCCGGGCAGGACGCGGACCTCGTAGGCGGCCTCGGGCTCGTCGGCCGCGGCGGCCGAGCCGATGGCGTCCGGGTCGCCGTACTCCCGGAGCAGCGCGGTGCGCAGTTCCGCGGTGAAGTCGCGGACGGTGCCGGTGAGGTCGCCGGAGGCGTCGGCGGCGGCGCGCCCGGTGAGCCGGGTGGCGCCGAGTTCGGCCAGACGGGTGTCGATCCTGGTGGGGACGTGCTGGTAGGTCGCGGCCCAGTTGCGGTCGCCGACGCCGAGGACGGCGTGGGTGACGCCGGTGAGGTCGTGGTCGCCGTCGAGCCAGGCGTGGAAGGCGGTGGCGTCGTCGGTGGGGCGGCCGTTGTAGGAGGCGGCGGTGATCACCACCGGGCGGTCGGTGGGCAGGCTGTCGGCGTAGGCGTCGAGCGGGGCGACCTCGGTGGCGCAGCCGAGGGCGGCGGCCTCGTCCGCGAGCTGGGCGGCGAACTCGCGGCAGGTGCCGTAGTTGCTGCCGTGCAGGAAGAGGGCTGCGGTGCCGGGGCGCACCCGGGCCGGGAGGGTGGCGGCGGCGCTGTCCTGGGCGGCGGTGGCCGGGACGGCGCCGGGGAGCGTGGCGTGGGCGCGGTCGGCGGGGGTGCGGGGGGTCAGGGCGAGCGTGAAGCCCTCGGGCTTGAGGGTCAGCGTCTCCTTGATGTCGAGCACGTAGTCGGCGTGGTCGTGCAGCCGGTAGCGGTGGACCAGCATGGCGAGCAGCATGGTGGCCTCGTGCAGCGCGAACTGCCGTCCGATGCAGGCGCGTTCGCCCGTGCCGAAGGGCTTGAAGGCGTGCACCGGGCGGGCCGCCTCGGCCTCGGCGGTGAACCGCTCGGGGTCGAACAGCTCGGGGTTGTCGCCCCACACGTCCTGGCGGTGCAGCATCGGGACGAGCACGCTGACGGCCTGCCCGGCGCGCAGCGGGATGCGGCCGCCGAGCAGGGTGTCCTCGCGGGCCTCGCGGCTGAAGGCGGCGGCGGTGGGCCACAGCCGCAGCGCCTCGTTGAGCACCTGGCGGGTGTAGGTGAGCCGGCCGACCTCGTCGTACGTCGGCTCGGGGTCGGCGGCGGAGCCCCACAGCGCGTCGGCCTCGCGCTGGACGAGCCGCAGCGCGGCCGGGTGCTTGGCCAGGTAGTAGAGGGCGAAGGACATCGCCCCCGAGGTGGTCTCGTGCCCGGCGATCAGGAAGGTGATGACCTGGTTGCGGATGTTGGCCGTGTCCAGGGTGGTGCCGTCGGCGGGGTGCCGCGCGGTCAGCATCAGGCCGAGGAGGTCCTGGGCCTCGCTCTGGTCGGTGCCGGTGCGGGCGGCGATCACCTCGTCGACGACGCCGGCGAGGTAGTCGGCGTCGGCCTTGAAGGCCGCGTCGGCCGCCGTGTAGTCGCCGCCCGGGACGCGGGCGAGGCGGGTCATGCTCCACTCCAGGCAGCGCACCATCGCCTCGACGAAGGGGTGCGGCTCGTCGCGGTCGAAGGAGCCGAAGTCGTAGTCGAATCCGGCCAGGCCGATGGTGTCGAGGGTCATCCGGGTCATGTCGTCGGGGACGTTCACCGGGCGGCCGGCACCGGCGGCGCGGTCCCAGGACTCGATCAGGCGGCGGGCGACCTTGAGCATGACCGGGTGGTAGGCGCGCATGGAGCCGAGCGCGAAGGCGGGCATGAGGATGTCGTGGGCCTTGGCCCAGTTCGGCTCGTCGTTGTAGGCCGTGAACAGGCCGTCCGCGGCGAAGGCGCGCACGTTCTCCAGGGCGGGCCCGATGTGCTTGGTGAACCGGTCCTCGTCGGCCAGCTCGGCGACGAGGTCGGCGTCGGCGACGAACAGCGCGTCCCGCCCGTGCAGTCGGCGCACCAGCGCCGGGCCGTGGGTGCGCATCAGGCCCATGACCTGCTGGATCGGGGTGCGGCCGGGACCGGTGGCACTGATGTCCACGATGGGGACGCCGGGGTCGACGGGCTCGGGGAGCGGTGCTGTGGGGGGCATGGCGCGGCAACTGCCTTTCGCGGGGCGGGAGTCCTGTGTTCCAGACTGGCGCTCCGGCGGGGACGGGCCGTGCCACGGCACTACACGTTCGTGTAGCCGAAAGTCGTCGCGGGCACTTGCGCGAGGGGTTCTCGTGGAGCCCGTAAGTTGCCGCTGACCTGTGCTTTCGTCTTGGATGGGGCAGGCTTTGCACAGCGGGAGGCACCGGATGGACCTGGGGCGGACGGATGGCGTGGTGTGGCGCAACCGTGCCCTCACCCTCTTCGACCGGGTGCCGATGCCGGTCGCCGTCTGTGACGTGTACGGCGTGGTGCTGCTGGCGAACCCGGCGATGGCGGCCGAGTGCGGCACGACCCCGGGACGGCTTCGCGGCCGGGACGTGCTGAGCGTGTTCCGGCCCCGGGAGACCGGCCAGGTGGAGCGGATCGCCGAGGCGCTGCGACTGCGCCACCGCTCGCGCTACGAGGTCTCGGTGAGCTGGAGCGCGCCCGGCGGCGCGGAGCGGTTCGGGGAGCTGACGGCGGACCCGGTGAGCGACAGCGTGGACGCGACCCCGGCGCTCCTGGTGATGCTGCGGGTGCGCGGTGAGCGGGGGGCGCGGCGGGGGCCGGAGCCCGCGCGGGTCACGGAGACCGAGGGCCGGGTCCTGGCGCTGCTGGCCGGGGGCGCCACGACGGACCGTGCCGCCCGCGAGCTGGGCCTGAGCCGGGACGGGGTCGCCTATCATCTGCGCCGCCTGTCGGCCCGCTGGAGCGCGACCAACCGCACGGAGCTGATCGCCCGCGCCTACGCGCTGGGCGTGCTCGTGCCAGGGGTGTGGCCGCCGGAGGCGCGAGGAAGCGGGCCGGAGCAGGACCGGTGACCGGCGTCGACGGGCTCGGCCGCTAAAACCATTCGCCACCCCCCTGCCGCCTACATATGCTCACCCTGCACCTAGACCCCCTAGGTTCCCCAGTCGTATCCGGAGGACCCCATGCGACCGCTCACCGAGCAGGACATCCGCGCCTCGTTCGTCAACTGCTCCAAGGGCGAGGCCAAACGGCTGACAGTCCCGCGTGACCTGGCCGAACGACCCTGGGAGGACCTCGATTTCCTCGGCTGGCGCGATCCGGGGGCGCCCGACCGCAGCTATCTGGTCGTGGAGCGGGCGGGCGGTCTCGCGGGGGTGGCCCTGCGCTTCCCGCCCGCGCGCCACGGGTTCCTGCACCGCAGCATGTGCTCGGTGTGCCTGACGACCCATCGCGGCGGCGGGGTGTCCCTGATGACGGCCCGCAAGGCCGGCCCGGCCGGGCGCGAGGGCAACTCGGTCGGCGTGTACATGTGTGCCGACCTGGCGTGCTCCTTGTACGTGCGCGGCTTGAAGGTGCCCGACTCCGGCACGCGGTTCGAGGAGAGCCTCACCGTGCGGGAACAGATCGACCGCGCGAACGCCAACCTGGCGGCGTTCGTGGACAAGCTGCACACATGAGTCACACACGTCACACGAACGGTCCTCTTTCGGCCCCGTTCACCGGCCGCCCGGAACGGGAACAGGGCATGGGATGCCAGACGTACGGAAATGGACAGCCGGACTGCGGCGCCTGATCGCGCGCCGTCGCGAACCGGTGGTCGTGCAGACATTGCGGTCGGCCTTCGCGGCGACGATCGCCTATGTCGTCGCGCTCCGGCTCAGCCCGGAACCCGCCCCGCTGACCTCGCCCCTGACCGCGCTGCTGGTCGTCCAGGTCACGTTCTACGCCACGCTCACCAACGGCATCCGCCGGGTGAACGCGGTGGTCGCGGGGGTCGTGGTCGCCATCATCTTCAGCCTGCTGGTCGGGCTGACCTGGTGGAGCCTGGCCCTGCTGATCGTGTCCGCGCTGACGGTGGGCCATCTCGTGCGCGTGCACGAGTACGTGGTCGAGGTGGCGATCAGCGCCATGCTGGTGCTCGGGGTCACCACCGTCGGCTTCACGGCGTGGGCGCGGATCGTGGAGACCCTGATCGGCGCGATCACGGGCATGGCCTGCAATCTGCTGCTGCCGCCGCCGGTGTGGGTGGACGAGGCGGGCCGCTCGATCGACGGGCTGGCCCGCCAGCTGCGGCAGTTGATGCTCCGGATGGGTGAGGAGGCCGCAGGCGCCGTTCCCTGGGAGCAGGCGGCCGAGCGGCTGCACGAGGCCCGCCGCATGGACCACGACATCGTCGAGGTCGACGCCTCGCTGCGGCAGGCGGAGGACAGCCTGCGGCTCAACCCGCGCGTCAAGGAGGGGCTGCTGCACCGGGTGGTGCTGCGCACCGGCCTGGACACGCTGGAGATCTGCACGGTCGTCCTGCGTGTGCTGGCCCGTTCCTTCACCGACCTGGCGAAGGCGCGGGGCGGCCGGGAGCTGTTCCCGCCGCCGGTGGGGGCGACCGTTCAGCAAGTGCTGTCCGAGGTGGCGGACGCGGTGGTCAGCTTCGCGGTGCTGGTCACCACCGACCTCAGCGCGAACGCCGAGTCGGCGGAGGCCCGGCTCACCGCCGAACTGCACACGGCGGCGGCCACCCGCGACCGGCTCGCGGAGCTGATCAAGGAGGAGGTCCGCTCGGACTGGGCCAACTGGCAGCTCATGGGCGCGGTGCTGACCGAGGTGAGCCGCATCATCGACGAGATGGACACCGAGCACCGCAGCCGTCGTCTGCTGGAGGAGCTGGACCGCGTGGCCCGGCAGCAGCGGGCGCGCCTGCCCCGGATGAACCGGCTGCGCGAACGGCTCGGCGTCCAGGAGGATCTGTGGCGCACCCGCACGGGAGCCGGGCGCCGCTCCCGCTGAACCGGGCCGCCCGGCCGGGTCGCGCCACCCGCCCGCCTTGCCTTCCCGGGGCGCGCCGCGCCAAGGTGGCCATGACGTACGGGACGTGAGAGCACCGAGGGGCGGCTGAGGCACGGGATGTACGGCACGGACGGCGCCGGGGACGGGAACGCGGGCGCACGGGTGCGCGGAAGCTGGAACAGGCGCCGGTTCGTCGGCGCCCTGGCGGGCGCGGCGGCCGTGGTGACGGTGCCCTCCCCGGCGCCCCCGGAGGAGCCCGCCACGGACGGCGCCGCGGCGGACGGAACCGCGTCGGAGGCGGGCGGCGGGAAGCACGCTCCCGAGAGCCGCCCGGCACCCCGCGCCGGCACCGGACCCCACCCCCTCTACCTCGGCACCTACACCTCCGGCGAGAACGGCGGCAAGGGCATCGGCAAGGCGTCGTACGACCCGGAGACCGGCCACGTCACCGGCCCGGGCGTCCTGGCGGAGGTCCCGGACCCGTCGTTCCTGGCGGTGCACCCCGATGGCCGCACGCTGTACGCGGTGGACGAGCGCGACGAGGGCGCGGTGACCGCCGTACGGCTCGCGGACGGGGCGGTCCTCGGCAGCCGGAGCACGGGCGGCTCCGCACCCTGCCATGTGTCGGTGCATCCGGGCGGGCGCTGGCTGCTGAGCGCGAACTACGGCTCGGGCAGCGTCGCCGTGCACCCCCTGGACGCCTCGGGCGCTCCCGGTGAGCGCACGGCGCTGGTCACCCATACGGCGCCGTCCCCGGGCCCGGGCCAACAGGGCCCGCACGCGCACCAGTTCCTCACGGCGCCGGACGGGGAGCACGTCCTCGCGGTCGACCTCGGCACCGACACGGTCTACACGTACCGCCTCGACACCACGCACGGCACGCTCACCGAGGTGTCCCGGGCGGCCACGCGGCCGGGCGCGGGGCCGCGCCATCTGACCTTCCACCCGGGCGGCCGGTACGCCTATCTGGCCAACGAGGTGGACGACACGGTCGCCGTCTGCGCGTACGACGCCTCCAGCGGCCGTCTGACGATCGGTGAACCGCGGCCCAGCGGCTCGCGCGACGGGGTGACCAACTATCCGGCGGAGTTCGTGGTGAGCGCCGACGGCGCATACGCGTTCCTCGCCAACCGGGGTGACAACACCGTCGCCCGGTACGCCGTCGAGGCCGACGGCGCACGACTGCGGCTGCTGGGCACGGTGCCGGTGGAGGGGGACTTCCCCCGGCAGATCGCGCTGTCCCCCGACGGCCGGCTGCTGTTCTCGGCGAACCAGCGCTCCGGCACGGTCAGCGTGTTCCGTGTGGACGGCGGGAAACTACGCCTTACGGGCGAGCCGTTCGCGTCACCGGTCGCCGTCTGCGCGGTGCCGCTGTAGGGCACGCGGACAGGCGGCGGCCTGGGAGAGCAGGGCGTGCATCCGCTCGGTGAGCTGCGAGACGTCGTCTGCGGGCGCGTGGAAGGCCAGGCGCACGTCGCCGTGGGCGCGGGTGCGCTCGATGCGCAAAGTGAGTCCGTGCCGGTCCACGGCGACGGGGACGACCCGGGTCGCGGCGTACAGGCTCTCGGGCCGCACCAGGCGGGTCAGCCGCTCCACCGCGTCCGGGTGGGCGTCCGCCAGATGGGTGAGCAACTGCGCCTCGGCGAGGGCCAGCGGGTCGGGCCGGGCGGCGGCGAACTCGTCGAGGCCGACGACCTGGGTGCCCGAGGGCAGCCGGAGGACCACCCTGGCGGGCCGGAACCGCAGCGCACCGGCGTCCCGCGAGAGCCGGCCGGCGATCCAGAGCCGGGCCCGGATGCGCCGGCGCACCGGCACCGGGGCCACGTCGGCGAACTCCAGCACGGCACCGGGTTCACCGCGCGGCGCGCACAGGGCCGCCGTGTGCAGCGCGCTGTCCTCGGGGACGTCGAGCAGCACCCCGCCGTCCTCGGTCACGGAGTGCGCGCCGACGTACTCCTCCCGGACACTCTCGGCGGTCACCGCGCACGACCACGCGGCCGCGAGGACCGACCTCGCCCGCTCCGCCGCTCCGGGGCTGGCCGCCCAGTCCTGCGTGTCACCCATCCCGAGCCCTCCTTAGGTAAGCCTTGCCTAACTTATCGAAGATCGGGGCGCAGGCCAACCACGCCGCGCCGCACGGGTGACCCGAGGACTCCCGGGGGAGCGCCAACCGGCCACCGCCTCGCAGGACTTCGGCAGCCGCCGGGGAGTCGCGAAATGCCGTGCGGAAGCCACGAGGCGAACGGCGAGGGCCGGGAGGCGCCTGCTAGGCGATGACGCCGAGCAGCGCCCGCGCGCACAGCTCGCGGACCTCTTCGCGGTCCGGGGTGCCCTCGCGCAGCCACTCCAGGCAGACGGCGGTGGTGAAGGCCAGCCAGCCGCGCACCGCGAGCCGGGCGGGCGCGGCGTCCTCGAAACGCGGCCCGAACTCGGGGTCGGCGGCGAGCGCGGCGAGGATCTGCCGCTCCTGGGCGGCGAGCGCCCGCCGGTAGACCCGGCGCACGGCCTGGTCACCGGCCGCGTCGGCACGGTGGAAGGCGCGGAAGCCGTGGGCATGGGTCTCGACGTAGGTCAGATAGGTGTCCAGCCCTGCGGCGAGCTGCTCGCGCACCGGCACACCGGGTACCGGCGCGGTCATGCGCAGCATCCGCTCGCTCTCGCGCTCGACGACCGCCGCGAAGAAGTCCCGCTTGTTCGGGAAGTAGTGGTAGAGCAGCCCCCGCGAGACCCCGGCGATCTCGGCAACCCGCTCGATCCACACGTCGTCGTACGGGCTCTCGGAGAACAGCCGGGCGCCGACCGAGAGCAGTTGCTCGCGGCGCTCCTGGGTGCTGAGTCTGCGCCGGGCGCGTTCCCCCTCGTTCGCGGCCATGCGGCCACCTTACTTGACGCGGATTCAACAAGCGGACCAGACTGAACCGGCTATTGAACTCGCGTACAACACGCGGGGATCGCAGGCACAACCGTCCGCTGGATCAAGGGAGATCGCGCCATGGCGGAGACGACGGAGCGCGGGCTGCCGAAGGGGTTCCGCAGCGCCGAGCACGGCTGGCCGGAGCTGGACCGCATCCCGCACCCGGCGCGCCGGCTGCCGCTGGTCGGTGACGTGGTGGGCGTGGACCGCCGCCGCCCGCTCCAGGACTCGATGCGCTTCGGACGGGAACTGGGACCGGTCTTCCGGCGGCGGGCGTTCGGCAAGGAGTTCGTGTTCGTGTGGGGCGCGCGGCTCGCCGCCGATCTCGCCGACGAGTCGCGCTTCGCCAAGCACGTCGGCCTCGGGGTCGCCAATCTGCGGCCGGTCGTCGGGGACGGCCTGTTCACGGCGTACAACCACGAGCCCAACTGGCAGCTCGCGCACGACGTCCTGGCGCCCGGCTTCAGCCGCGAGGCCATGGAGACCTACCACGGCATGATGCTGTCGGTCGCCGGGCGGCTGACCGCCCACTGGGACGGTGAGCTGGCGGCCGGACGCACCGTGGACGTGCCAGGGGACATGACCAAACTGACCCTGGAGACCATCGCGCGCACCGGCTTCGGGCACGACTTCGGCTCCTTCGAGCGGGACCGCCCGCATCCCTTCGTCCGGGCGATGGTCGGCACCCTCACCTACGCCCAGCGCCTGAACAGCGTGCCCGGCCCGCTGGCCCCGTTGCTGCTGCGCACCGCCGCCCGGCGCAACGCGGCCGACATCGCCCATCTCAACCGCACGGTCGACACGCTGGTGGCCGCGCGGCGCGGCTCGGGCGGCGGCAGCGGCGGCTCCGGCGGCGGCAGCGGGGACCTCCTGGACCGGATGCTGGAGACCTCCCACCCCGTCACCGGGGAGCGGCTCTCGGCGGAGAACGTCCGCAAGCAGGTCATCACCTTCCTGGTCGCGGGCCACGAGACGACCTCGGGCGCGCTCTCCTTCGCCCTCTACTACCTCGCGCGGCACCCGGAGATCGCCGCCCGCGCCCGCGCCGAGGTGGACCGCGTCTGGGGCGACACGCCCGAGCCGGGCTACGACCAGGTCGCCAAGCTGCGCTACGTGCGCCGGGTCCTGGACGAGTCGCTGCGGCTGTGGCCGACCGCGCCCGCCTACGCCCGTGAGGCCACGCGGGACACCGTGCTGGCCGGGGAGCACCCGATGCGCCGGGGCGCGTGGGCGCTGGTGCTGCTGCCGCTGCTGCACCGCGATCCCGAGGTGTGGGGCGAGGACGCCGAGCGCTTCGACCCGGACCGTTTCGACGCCAAGGCGGTACGCGGCCGGGCGCCGCACACCTTCAAGCCGTTCGGCACCGGCGCGCGGGCCTGCATCGGCCGCCAGTTCGCGCTGCACGAGGCCACCCTCGTGCTCGGCCTGCTGCTGCGCCGCTACGAGCTGCGGGCCGATCCCGGCTACCGGCTGGAGGTCACCGAGCGGCTGACGCTGATGCCGGAGGGGCTGCGGCTGGGGCTGGAGCGGCGGGGGCCGGTGGCGGCGGGCGTCTCGGCGGGACGTGTGGCGGGGGCGGGTTCCGAGTCCGCCGCGTCGGGGGCGGACTACGACTCCGAGTCCACCGCGTCGGGCTCCGGTTCAGCCGGTTGTCCAGTGCACCGGGCGGACCAGTGACCCCGGCAGCCGGGTACCCGGACCGCCCTTGGCCGCGTTGAGCTGCGGCTGGGTGACGAAGAGGGCGCCGGTGAGGTCGGCGTCGGCAAGATCGGCGTCACGCAGGTCGGCGCCTATCAGATCCGCGCCCCGCAGATCGGCGCCGGTGAGGTCGGCCGCTATCAGACAGGCGCCGCGCAGACTGACCCCGCGCAGGTCGGCGTCCTTGAGGCGGGCGCCGGTCAGATCGGCGCTCCGGCGGTCCCTGCCCTGCTTCCGGCCGATCCCCCGCCGGGCCGACTCACTTACCTGAAGCAGGAGTTGGGCCACCTCGTGCCAGTGGGCGTCGAGGTCCAGCGCGGCCAGCGCCTCGGCCTCCCTCCCGGCCAACTCCTCGGTCCGCTCCCGTGCTTGCCGCAGCTCGGGGTGGAACGGCCGGGCGGCGTCCAGTGCCAGTGCCTCGGCGAGGTACCAGAGCAGTTCGTGCAGTCGGCGGACCACGGGGAACACGTCGAACATCAGCCGGGCCCCGGCCCGTTCGCCACCGCGCCAGTCCCGGCCGCCGAAGGTGACCTGGGAGACGCGCTGCCCCGCGCCGAAGCAGTCGTAGACCGTGCAGCCGGCGAAGCCCCTCTCGCGCAGTCCGGTGTGGATGCCGCAGCGGTGGTCGCCGCGAAGGTTGGGGCAGGGCTTCCCCGCGGGCTTGTCCAGGGCGAAGCCGGAGGAGGCGGCGAACGGCAGCGCGACACAGCACAGCGCGAAGCAGCGCGCGCAGTCGGCGCGCAGGACGGAGCGGTCGGTCATACGTTCGTGTTCCGGCATGGCGGGCAGCCTACCGACCTGCTGACCTGCGCGGCTTTTCGTTTTTCGAGGGGCCCGCCTGGCTAGGCTGCGAGGGTCCGCCCGCCGAGAGGGAGCCGAGCCCCGAGGAGCCGCGATGCGTGTCGCCCTGTTCCTGACCTGTGTCAACGACACGCTCTATCCGGACACCGGGCGCGCCGTGGTGAGACTGCTGACCCGTCTCGGTGTCGAGGTGGACTTCCCGATGGCGCAGACCTGCTGCGGCCAGGCGCATTACAACACCGGCTACCGGCACGAGACGGAACCGCTGGCCCGGCACTACGCGGAGGTCTTCGGGGAGTACGACGCGATCGTCACCCCCTCCGGCTCGTGCGCGGCGATGGTCCGCGAGCTGTATCCGCGCCTGGGCGAGCGGGCGAGCGCCGAGGGGCGCGGCGGCGGGCTCACGGCCACGCTGGCCCCGGTGATCCCGAAGACGTACGAGCTGACCGAGTTCCTGGTGGACGTGCTGGGCGTGACCGACGTGGGCGCCTGGTATCCGCACACCGTGACCTATCACCCCACCTGTCACGGCCTGCGCTCGCTCGGTCTGGGCGACCGGCCGCGCAGGCTTCTCCAGGCCGTCGAGGGGCTGGAGTTGACCGAGCTGCCGGGCGCCGACGAGTGCTGCGGGTTCGGCGGCACCTTCTCGGTGAAGAACGCGGACGTGTCGGCGGCGATGGGCGCGGACAAGGTGCGCAACGCCGAGTCGACCGGCGCCGAGGTGCTGTGCGCGGCCGACAACTCCTGTCTGATGCACCTCGGCGGCACGCTCAGCCGGTCGGGTTCGAAGCTGCGCCCGGTGCACCTCGCGGAGATCCTGGCGAGCACGGAGGAGGACCCGGCCCTATGAGCGCGACGTTCGCGGGTATGCCCGCCTTCCCCGAGGCCGCGCGGGAGGCGCTCGGCGACCGCACCCTGCGCGGGAATCTGCGGCACGCCACGCACACCATCCGCGCCAAGCGTGCCAGGGCCGTCGCGGAGGTGTCCGACTGGGCCGAGCTGCGCGAGGCGGGCAAGCGGATCAAGGACCACACGCTGCGCCATCTCGACCGGTATCTGGAGCGGTTGGAGGAGTCGGTCACGGCGGCCGGCGGCACCGTCCACTGGGCGGCGGACGCGGCCGAGGCCAACCGGATCGTCACCGAACTCGTGCGTGCCACGGGCGAGTCGGAGGTCGTGAAGGTCAAGTCCATGGCCACGCAGGAGATCGAGCTGAACGAGGCGCTGGAGGCTGCGGGCCTCCGCGCCTACGAGACCGATCTCGCCGAGCTGATCGTGCAGTTGGGCGAGGACCGCCCCTCGCACATCCTGGTCCCGGCCATCCACCGCAACCGGGGCGAGATCCGCGACATCTTCCTGACGAAGATGGCGAGTTGGGGGCGCCCGGCGCCCGAGGGCCTGTCCGACGATCCGGCCGAGCTGGCGGAGGCGGCCCGGCTGCATCTGCGGGAGAAGTTCCTGCGGGCCAAAGTCGGCGTGTCCGGCGCCAACTTCATGGTCGCGGAGACCGGCACGCTGGTGGTCGTGGAGTCCGAGGGCAACGGCCGGATGTGTCTGACCCTGCCGGAGACGCTGATCTCGGTGGTGGGCATCGAGAAGGTCGTCCCGGCCTGGCGCGACCTGGAGGTGTTCCTGCAACTCCTCCCCCGCTCCTCCACCGCCGAGCGCATGAACCCGTACACCAGCATGTGGACCGGCACGACCGACGGCGACGGACCCCGCGCCTTCCATCTGGTCCTGCTGGACAACGGCCGCACCGACACCCTCGCCGACGAGGTGGGCCGCCAGGCGCTGCGCTGCATCCGCTGCTCGGCCTGCCTCAACGTGTGCCCGGTGTACGAGCGCGCGGGCGGCCACGCCTACGGCTCGGTCTACCCCGGTCCCATCGGCGCCGTCCTCAGTCCCCAGCTCCGGGGCACGGCAAGCGCGATCGACGCCTCCCTGCCGTACGCGTCCTCGCTGTGCGGAGCCTGCTACGAGGTCTGCCCGGTCGCCATCGACATCCCCGAGGTACTGGTCCATCTGCGCGAACGGGTCGTCGAGGGCGGCCCGGCGGTGCGGAACGGCAACCGGGTGGTGCTCAAGCCCGCCAAGGGGCACGCGGCCGAGCGGGCCGCCATGCGCGCGGCGGGCTGGGCGCTGGCCCGGCCCGGCGTCCTGCGGACCGGGCAGCGGCTGGCCTCCCGCACCCGCGGCTTCCGCCCGCGCACGCTGCCCGGACCCGGCCGGGCCTGGACGGCGACCCGCGACCTTCCGGCCGTACCGGCCGAACCCTTCCGTGACTGGTGGCTGCGCACGCGCGGCGGAAAGGACGACGCGCGATGAGCGCCAGGGAACGGGTCCTCGGCCGGGTGCGCCGCGCGCTCGCGGACGTGCCGCCGGACGACACCCCCTACGACCGGGCGGTCCCGCGCCGCTATCTGCGCGAGCACGGCGAGCGCACCGCCGGGGAGACGGTGGCGCTGCTGGCGGAGAACCTGGCGGACTACCGGGCGGTGGTGCACCGCTGCACGGAGGACGAACTGCCCTCGCTGATCGGCCGGTTGCTGGCCGAACGCGGTTCGCGTTCCGTGCTCGTCCCGGACGGGCTGCCGACGGCGTGGCTGTCCGCCGCAGACGCGAGTCGTGTCGCGGACCGGACCGCGAGCACGCCGTACGAGCTGGACGCGGTGGACAGCGTGGTGACCGGCTGCGCGGTCGCCGTCGCGGAGACCGGCACGATCGTGCTGGACGGCGGGCCGGGGCAGGGCCGCCGCCGGATCACCCTGGTCCCCGACCACCACATCTGTGTCGTCCGCGCCCCCGCGCAGGTCGTGGCGTCCGTGCCGCAGGCCCTCGAACGCCTCTCCCCCACCCGCCCGTCGACCTGGATCTCCGGTCCCTCGGCGACCAGCGACATCGAGCTGGACCGGGTGGAGGGTGTGCACGGACCGCGCACCCTTGAGGTCGTCCTCGCCGGGGTCATCCCTTCGGTCGGCGGGGCCGGGCGGGCGGAGGGGAGCGCGGCTAGCGTGGGGGAATGATCCGGTTCGAGCAGGTCACCAAGCGCTACCCGGACGGCACGACCGCCGTGGACGGGCTGTCGTTCGAGGTGGCCGAGGGCGAACTGGTCACTCTCGTCGGCCCTTCCGGCTGCGGCAAGACGACCACCATGATGATGGTGAACCGGCTCATCGAGCCCACCTCGGGCCGGATCACCGTGGGCGGCGAGGACGTCGCCCGCGTGGACCCGGTGCGGCTGCGCCGCCGTATCGGCTACGTCATCCAGCAGGTGGGCCTCTTCCCCCACCGCACCGTTCTCGACAACACCGCGACCGTGCCCACCCTGCTCGGCTGGAAGCGGGCCAGGGCCCGGGCGCGCGCCGCCGAACTCCTCGACCTGGTCGGGCTCGACCCGAAGACGTACGGCTCCCGCTACCCCGACCAGCTCTCCGGCGGCCAGCGGCAGCGGGTCGGGGTCGCGCGGGCGCTCGCGGCCGATCCGCCGGTGCTGCTGATGGACGAGCCGTTCGGCGCGGTGGACCCGGTGGTGCGCGAACAGTTGCAGGACGAGTTCCTGCGAATGCAGGAGGCGGTCCGCAAGACGGTGCTCCTGGTCACGCACGACATCGAGGAGGCGGTTCGGCTCGGGGACCGGATCGCGGTGTACGGGGAGGGCCGGATCGAGCAGTTCGACACGCCCGGCGCGGTCCTGGGCGCGCCCGCGACCTCGTACGTCGCCGGTTTCGTCGGCGCCGACCGGGGCCTGAAGCGGCTCTCCGTCACCGAGATCGAGCCGGACGACCTCGAACAGCCCCCGGTGGCCCGCCCCGACGAGCCCGCCGCACGCGCCCTGGACCGGCTGCGGGCCGAGGGGGCGCGCTGGGCGGTGGTCCTGGACGCGGACGGGAATCTGCACGGCTGGGTGGGGATCGACGAGCTGGTGGCCGGGGGCACGGTCGGGGACCTGGCCCACCGGATGACGGCGTGGGTGCCGGTGGGCGCGCCGCTGAAGCAGGCGTTCGGGGTGATGCTCCAGTACGACGCGGGGTGGGTCGCGGTCCTCGACGGGGCGCGCTTCCTGGGCGTGCTGACCCCGGCGAAGCTGCACGAGGCGCTGCGGCGGTCGGTGGACGCCGACGCGCTGGGGGTGGCGCGGGGTCAGGTGCGGTTCGACTCGGTGGCGGATGCGTGAGGGGTCTTCCGGCGGGGCGTGCGGTCACTCGTGTGTGGTCACGATCAGGCCCTTGTCCTTCAGATAGGTGCGGGCCACGTCGGCGGGGAGCCGTCGCCAACTGTCGACCTGGCGGTTCATGTCGGCGAGCTCCTGGGTGGTGAGGACGTCGTTGAGTCTGTCGAGGGCCCGGGCGACGCGGGGGCTGCCCGCGCGGGCGCGGTTGACGACGGGGACGATGTAGTCGGCGTTCTGGAGGTGCTTGTCGTCGGCGAGCAGGACCAGGCCGAAGGAGTCGAGGGTGGCGTCCGTGGTGGTGGTCAGCACCATCTGGTCGCGGCCCGACTGCACGGCACGCTTGGCCTGTGTGGTGCCGACACCCTTGGGATCGACGCCGGTTATGTGGATGCCATACACCTTCTTCAGCCCGGGCGCGCAGTAGGGGCGCCGCACACATTCGTCCCCGGCGGCCAGGCGCACCTTCAGTCCCGAGGCGCCGAGGTCGCTTAGGGTCTTGAGGTGGTGCTCGCGGGCGTAGGAGGCGCGCACGGCGAAGGCGTTCTGGTCCACTGCGCGGCCGGGCGGAAGCACGGTGAGTCCGCGCGGGGCGGCGAGGGCGCGCAGGGACTTCATCGTGGTGTCGAGGTCGGGCGATCCGGCCGGGGGCGCGTCGGCACCGTGCTTTTTGGCGTTGAGCCAGTCCGCGAGGGTGGCGGCGTACTCCGGTACGACGTCGATCTGCCCCGATTCCAGTGCGGGTTCGTACAGCTCGCGGTTGGCGACGGTGATCATCGAGGTCCTGTACCCGGCGTGGTCGAGCAGTTGGGCGTACATCTGGGCGAGCAGATCGCTCTCGGTGAAGCCGGCCGAGCCGATGGTGAGATGACGGCTGTCGCCCGGCGATGCGGTGACCTGGCTGCGGTTCTCCAGGGAGGGCCCGGAGGCGCAGCCCGCGAGCGCGCAGAGCAGGGCGGTGACGGTGGCGGCCGCCGTACGGCATCTCATCGGCCGGCCCGGGCCCAGGTGGGTGACAGCCGCTCCACGACCTCGAAGACGGCCTCCACGAGCAGCGCGAACACCGCCACGAGGAGCGCGCCCGCGACCACCTGCGGGGTGCTGGCCAGGTTGAAGCCCGCGGTGATGATCCGGCCGAGCCCGCCGCCGCCCGCGAGCGCGGCGACGGTGGCGGTGGCGACGAGCTGGACGGCGGCGATCCGCACCCCGTTGAGGATCATCGGCAGCGCGAGGGGCACCTCCGCCCGCACGAGGACCTGTCGTCCGGTCATCCCCATGCCCTTGGCCGCCTGGACCACGCCCCGGTCGACCTCGCGCATCCCGACATAGGCGTTGGTGAGCAGCGGCGGCACGGCGAACAGCACCAGCGCGACCACGGTGGGACCCTCGCCCCACTTGCCGACCGGGGTCAGCAGGAGCAGCACCAGCACGGCGAAGGTGGGAACGGCCCGGCCGACGTTGGAGATGTTGACCGCGAGCGCGCCGCCCTTGCCGATGTGCCCGAGGACGAGCGCGACAGGCAGCGCGATCAGACAGCTGACGACGAGGCAGACGACGGTGAGGACGAGGTGCTGGAGCAGCCGGTGCCACACCCCGTCCTCCCCGCTCCAGTGCGCGGGGTCGGCGAGCCAGTCCCAGGCGGCGGCGAGGGTGCTCACGCCCGCCCCTTGCGCACCCACGGTGTGATCAGCCACTGCACGCCGAGCAGCAGCAGGTCGGCCGCGACGGCGATGAGCACGCACAGCACGGACGCGGTGAGCACCTGCGCCTTGAAGAAGGTGTTCATCCCGGAGTAGATGAGATTCCCGAGCCCGCCGAACCCGACGATCGCGCCCACCGTGACCAGCGAGACCGCCGAAACGGTCGCGATCCGCAGCCCGGCCATCGCGGCGGGCAGCGCGAGCGGCAGCTCCACGGTCAGCAACAGCCGCACGGGCCCGTATCCCAGCCCCCGCGCCGCCTGCCGCGTCTCCTCCGGCACCGCCCGCAGCCCGGCCAGGATGTTCCGCACGAGCAGAGTCAGCGAGTACAGCACCAGCCCGGCGACGACGAGCGTCGCCGAGAGTCCGTACACCGGCAGCAGCAACGAGAACATCGCCAGCGAGGGGATGGTGTACAGCACGGTCGTCACGGCGAGCACCGGCCCGGCCGCCCACCCCCACCTGCGCGCCATCACCGCCAACGGCACGGCGATGACCAGCCCGATGACGACGGACGACACCGTCAACTCGAGATGCTGCACCACCGCGTCGACCAGAATCTGGCGCCGGCTGCTCAGATAGGCACCACAGATCCACTCGTTACGCGCGAGACAGTCGTCGGGGGGCGCGGCCACGGGTCCATTGGAGCGGGCGGGGTGGCGGGGGGCGCGTCGAGGTGGGCCGGATGGGGGGCGGGCTGCTCTGCCCCCCCCCAGCGGTGCCTATCCGGCCGAGATCCCCGTGCCCGGCAGCGCGCCCGGCTTGCGCCGTGCCCCCGCGATCACCAGCAGGCCGCCGAGCATCGCGGCGTTCTTGAGGAACTGGGTGCGCTGGGCCCTGCGCTGGGCGGGGTCCTCGACGGTCCAGAAGGGGTGACCGGCGTAGGTGGTCGGGATCAGTGAGCCGGCCAGGGCGAGGGCGGAGGTGCGGGGGAACAGGCCGATGGCCAGGGTCGCTCCGGCGCCGGTCTGGACCGCGCCGTTGACGCGTACGAGGAGTTCGTCGTCCTTCGGCAGCGGGACGACCTTGCGGATCTCTTCCAGCGCGGGACCGGCGAGCTTCGCCAATGCCGCGGGGTCGCGCACGGCGCCGGAGCCGAACACCGCGAAGGATCCGCCGAGCAGCGCGCCACCGAGCCTACCGAGGATGTTCATGCCACTCACTTTCCCTAGGGGTACGGACGTTCATGCTACGCAGTCCCCTTCGCGTCGGCCCGCGGTTGCCCGCGCCTCTCGCGCGGCGGAGATATAGCCTCAAAAGGCGTTCATCGGCCTGAAGGCGACAATTGCGGGCGATCAGGGGCTGTTCGAAGAGGATGCCGAGACCCGACGGCTGTGCCGCAGGGGGCACTGGTCTCGAAGCCGTACACGCACCGAGCGCCCCCCATGTGGGGTGCTCACATGTGGGGCGCACCTATGTGGTCCCCTCACATGAGGGCCTCGAAGTCCACCTCCTGGGGCACCATCCGCTGCTCCGACCAGATCGTCTTGCCGTTGCGTCCGTAGCGGCTGCCCCAGCGGGTGGAGAGCTGGGCGACGAGGAAGAGGCCGCGGCCGCCCTCGTCGCTGAGACTCGCCCGGCGCAGCCGGGGCTGGGTGTTGCTGGGGTCGGTGACCTCGCAGACCAGGACGTCGTCGCGGATGAGGCGGAGGCCGACCGGGGCTCCGGCGTAGCGGACGGCGTTGGTGACCAGCTCGCTGACGATCAGCTCGGTGGTGAAGACGAGGTCGTCCAGGCCCCACTCGGTGAGCTGCCGCTTGGCGGCCTGGCGGGCATCCGACACCACGGACTCGTCCGCGCCGAACTCCCAGTCCGCGACGGCGTCTTCGGGGATGGCGCGGGCGCGGGCGAGGAGCAGGGCGATGTCGTCGCGCGGCGGGGTCTGGCCGAGGTCGGCCTGGAGCAGCCGGCTCGCCTCCACCAGGCTCTGGCCGGGGCGGCACGAGGTGGCGAGCCGGTGTGTGAGCCAGCGCAGACCGGCGTCGAGGTCGCCGTCGTACCGGTCGAGGAGTCCGTCGGTGTAGAGGGCGAGGACGCTGCCGGGCTCCAGGTCGGCGGTGATGGTCTCGAAGGGCATCCCGCCCACGCCGAGCGGCGGTCCCGGCGCGAAGCGGAGCATCCGGGTGGTGCCGTCGGGTCGTACCTCGACCGGTGGGGGGTGCCCGGCCCCGGCCATGACGCAGCGGCAGGCGACGGGGTCGTAGACGGCGTACAGACACGTCGCTCCGGCGGGCTTGCCCCATTCGGTGTCCTGGCCGAGCCGCCGTACGAGGTCGTCGAGGTGGGTGAGGAGTTCGGAGGGGTCGAGTTCGAGGTCGGCGAGGGTGCGGACGGCGGTGCGCAGACCGCTCATCGCGGCGCTGGCGTCCAGGCCGTGTCCGACCACGTCCCCGGCGACCAGGGCGACCCGGAAGGAGGGCAGCGGGATGACGTCGTACCAGTCGCCGCTGATGTCGGCGCCGCCGCCGGCGGGCAGATAGATGCCCGCGGTCTCGGCGGCCGGGCCCTCGGTGGTGGCCGGGGGCAGCAGGCGGCGCTGGAGGGTGAGGGCCGTGCGGCGCTCGCGGGTGTAGCGGCGGGCGTTGTCGACGCTGAGGGCGGCGCGGGAGGCGATCTCGCCGAGCAGTTCGGCGTCCTCCGGCTCGAAGGGGTCGCGCTCCCCGGTGCGCCAGATGGTGACGGAACCGAGCACCAGACCGCGCGCGAACAGCGGCGCCCACAGGCCCGAACGGCCGTCCTCGGGGAGGAAACGGTGCACCATGTCGGGGTCGCCGAGCACGACGGCCACCGTCTCGGGGTCCAGGACGACGGGCCGTCCGCGCTGGATGTCGCCCAGTTCGGGGGTGTGCGGCAGCCGGGGGATGGCCTCGCCGGGCTGGAAGACGTGGGCGGTGCCCTCGTGGGGGGTCACGACGACCCGGCGCAGATACAGGTCTCCCCCGCCGGCGGCGGGCTTGGCCGGTTCCTCCGTGTTGAGAACGGCCTCGGCGAGGTCGGCCCAGCCCACGTCCCCGAGGGCCGGGACCAGCACGTCCAGCAGGTCCCGCACGGTGCGGGTGACGTCGAGGGAGCCGCCGATGCGGTCGGCGGCGGCGTGCAGCACGTCCAGCCGTCTGCGCACCCGCTGCTGTTCCGGGGTGTCGGCGAACATCGTGACGACGCCGATGGGCGCGCCGTCGGCGTCCTCCACCCGGAAGGCGCACATCGACAGGACGACGTAGCGGTCCGGGTCGTCCGGCGCGCGCATGTGCAGCGTCTTCCCGACCGCCGGCTCCCCGGTCTCCAGCACCTGCCGCAGCTCCGTCTCGGCCGACTTGGCGTCCTTCAGGGCGGCCACGTCCGTCAGCCGGCTGCCCCGCGGGAGGGCGGAGCCGCCGAACATGCCGGACGTGATGTTGGTCCACACCACGGTGAGGTCGGTGTCGTGCATCCCGATGCCGAGACGGTCCTGGGACAGCAGGGCGCGCAGCACATTGGCGTCCGCCTCCCAGTGGCTGACCTGCCGGGCGGGGGCGAGCAGCACCAGCGCCTCGGAGTCGGGTTCGGTCCGCAGGACGCGGAAGCTGACGGCCACCGCGTCACCGCTGCGATGCCGCAGCAGGGCCCGGCCGTCCGCGGGGAAGGCTCCGTCGTCGCCTACGCCCGGACACTCGCGGGCCAGCAGATCGCGCAACGACCGTCCGCAGACCTCGTCGGCGGTCCGGCCCAGCAGTTCGGCGGCCGCCGGCGACCAGCGCACCACGGTGCCCCGGTCGTCGAGCACGGCCGTCGCCACTCCGGCGAACGAGAACACATGCCTCTCGGCACCGGCGCTGAACCCGCCCATCCTGCTCCTCCGGCTCGGCGCCCCCGCCTCTCCCACGGTACGACCAACGAGGTGGGAGCGCTTTTCGCGACGGGCCGCGCGGGTGCTCGGCACTTTTCGGGCGGTCGCGGTGGCGGGGGCGGGTCGCGGCTCAGGCCGTCAGAAGGCTCAGCACCTGGCGGTGGGCGGACACCACCGCGCGCCGGGACTCGTCCGTGGGGTCGGCCACGTCGAAGCCGTGGTGGCCCGAGGGGACGTCGACGGTGACGACGCGGGTGCCCGCGGCCCGTGCGGCGGTGAGGAACTCCGTCACCGTGTCCGCGATCGACGCGTGCTCCAGGCCCACCCGGCTGAGGACGACCGGCAGCTTCCCGGCCGAGCGTACGGCCGTGACGGGACGGAAGCGGGCGTCGACCGCGTTCCAGCCGGGCAGCGGCGCGAGCGCCGGGTAGCTCGCGGCGACGCACCGCAGCCAGGGCGGCGGCGCGGCGAGCCAGTCGCTCATGAGCAGCCCGCCGCCCGAGAAGAACCACAGGGCGATCCGGTCGGCGTCCACCCGGGGATGCGCCCGGACCAGGTCGACGGCGGCTTCGAGGTCGGCGGCGGCCCGCGCGTAGTCGGTCAGCGCGTGCAGACCATGGTCGACGGTCACACCGACCACGCCCTGACTCGCCGCGTACCGGGCGTGGCCGGTGTAGAGCGGCCAGTCGCGCGGGGTGGGCCGCCGGGAGACGGGGACGGGGCCGCCGTGGACGAAGACGACGGCGGGCCGGGGCGGGTACGCGTCCGCGTCCGCTTCGGGCGGGGAGTCGGGCAGATGGAGGTCGACCCGGCCGGTCCGCTCGCGCGGCCGCTCGGGCACGTCGAGCACGAACGGCCGCAGGTGGAGCGGCTGTTCGTCGGGGTCCACGGCGATCCGGTGCCCCTCGCCGGCGGCCGCGCGCCGCAGTGCGTCGGCCAGTTGGTCGGGGGTGGAGAGCATCGGCCAGTGTCCGGTGGGGAGTTCGAAGAAGGTGACCCGGGGGTGGGCGAGTGCGCGGAACTGCGGTGGTCCGGTGCGTACGAGGGTCTCGGCCATGGCGATGGTCATCCCGGAGGCGGTGCAGAAGATCCCGGTGCTGGGCAGTTCGGCCGACGCCCCGGTGAGCCGCAGCGGCTGGAGGAGTGTGCCGGACGGCTGCGGCGCGGCGTACCGGTCCAGTCGGTCCAGTGCGCTCGCCGACAGCCCCGCCGTGCTGCCCCACCGGTCCCAGTCGCCCGGCTTCGGCACCGGGACACTCCCGTCGGGCTCGGCGAGCAGCCGCTCGCGCGTCTCCTGGTCGGGCACGAGGGCCAGCGCCGCGTCGCCGTCCTGCGGCATCCCGGCGTCGAGGTGCACGATGCGGGAGATCCGTCCGGGACGGCGGTCGGCCGCGCCGAGCACCGGATGGATGGCGTAGTCGTGCCCGACGAGGACCAGCTCGGACGCGTCGAGGCCGTCGATCAGCCGTACGACGTCCTCGATGTGTGTCTCCAAGTCGGTTCCCGGAACCGCGAGTTCGCGCTTCTCCCCGAGACCGGTGAGGGACAGCGGATGCGCCTGCGCCCCTGCCTCACGCAACCGTGCGGCGGTCTCCCGCCAGATCCAGGCACCGGTGAAGGGGCCGGAGACCAGTACGAACGCCGTCATGATCGTCTCCCTGTGGGGTGGTGGTCCGCGCGGTCCGCCGTACCGGAGGGGCACATCGGCCGGCCGCGCTCGCGGGTACCGTAGGAACTCCCCCTGAGGGAGATTCAAGGCATGTCCTCTGAAGCCCTGTTGAGCATCGGCGAGCTGGCGCGGCGCGCGGGTGTCACCGTGAAGACGGTCCGCTTCTACTCCGATCTCGGCCTGCTGCCCGAGGCGTCCCGCAGCGGCGGCGGTCATCGGCGCTACGGCCCGAAGGCGCTGGACCGGCTGCGGCTGATCCGTTCACTGCGCGCGCTCGGCCTGCCGGTTCCCGAGGTGGGCCGGGTGCTCGACGAGGGCGACGGGCTGACCGGTGCCCTGGAGAACGCCCTTGACACCCGCCTGCGCGAACTCGGCTCGGAAATGGCCGCGTTGAGGTGGCGGGAGGCCGCCCTCCAGCTCGTCCGGGACTGTCCGGCCGAGGAGCGCGCCGAGCGGCTCCGGCTGGTCGGGGCCGTGTCGGCGCCGCCCAGTACCGCTGCGCTCGCGCGCTTCTGGCGCGGGGCGCTGCCCGCCCGGCTGTCGGCCCGGCTGCGCTCGGCGATCCTCGACCACGCGGTCCCCCGGCCCCCGGCCGATCCGACGCCCGCGCAGGTGCTGGCCTTCGCCCGGCTGCACGCCATCGCCACCGCCCCCTGTCCGGCGGCCGACCCGCGCCGCCCCGCCCGCCACCGCACCGACGCGGACTGCCGCCCCGACGTGCTCTACGACGGCCTCTTCGACGCGTACAGCCTGGCCGCCGCCGACCTGCGCACCGGCCGTGTCCCCGACCGGGGGCAGGCCCTGGACTGCTTCGTCACCGCCCACGCCACCGCCCGTGACCTGCCGGACACCCCCGCCTTCCGCCGCCGCCTGCACACCCTGCTGACCCGTGCCGCCGACCCGGTGATCGACCGGTACTGGGAACTGACCGGCGTCCTCACCCCGTCCCCGGACCCGACCCTCGGCGCCGTGCACGAGTGGCTGCGGTCCGCGCTGGGCGACGACGTCGCGCGGGCGGCGGGCTGAGCGACCCCCCTCACCCGGAAGGGTCCGTACGGCCCCCTGAACAGACCCTTGCGACCCCTGTCGCAAAAGGGGCTCGCCGGGGTGTGATGACGGAGGACGGCCCACGGGCAGCGAACCGGCGGAGCAGCCATGAACCGCTTCTTCCCCCTCCCAAGCCTCGGCCGGGTGCGCCCCGAGCCGGTCCTCCTCCTGCTCACGGCCTTCGCCCTGGCCGCGGGCGGCGTGGCCCGGCTGGTCGGCGAGCAGGGCCTCGCCGACCTGCTGTGGGCACTGGGCACCGTGGTCGCGATCGTCCCCGCCGTCGGCTGGGTGCTCTCCGCCCTGCACCGAGGCCACGCGGGAGTGGACCTCATCGCGGTGCTCGCCCTCGGCGGCACCCTCGCCGTGCGCGAGTACCTGGCCGGGGCTCTCATCGCGCTCATGCTGGCCACCGGGCGGACGCTGGAGACCGCGGCGCGGCGGCGGGCCGCCCGGGACCTGCGTGCGCTGTCGGAGCACGCGCCGGCGGTGGCGCGGCGGCGGACGGCCGACGGGGTGTGCGAGATCCCGGTCGGGGAGGTCGTCCCGGGCGACCTGCTGGTGGTGGGGCCGGGTGAGGTCGTGCCGGTGGACGGGCGGCTGGAGGGGACGGTCGCAGAGCTCGACGAGTCGGTTCTCACCGGGGAGTCCCTGCACGTACGCCGGACGGCGGGCGAGGACGTCCGCAGCGGCGCGGCCAACGCGGGGTCCGCCTTCGAACTGCGGGCCACGGCGAACGCCCGGGACAGCACGTACGCGGGGATCGTGCGGCTCGCCCGGGACGCCGGCGCCGAGCGGGCGCCGGTGGTGCGGCTGGCGGACCGGTACGCGGCCTGGTTCCTGCCGCTCACCCTGGTGGTGGCGGGGCTGGCCTGGCTGCTGAGCGGATCGGCCGTGCGGGCGGTGGCGGTGCTGGTGGTCGCCACGCCCTGTCCGCTGCTGCTGGCCGCGCCGGTGGCCGTCGTCTCCGGGATCTCCCGTGCCTCGCGGCGGGGCGTCGTCGTACGGGACGGCGGCGCGCTGGAGAACCTGGGCCGGGCCCGTACCCTGCTGCTCGACAAGACCGGCACCCTCACCGGGGGGCGGCCACGCGTCCTGGACGTGGTCGCCGCGCCGGGCGGGCGGCCCGCGGAGGTGCTGCGTCTGGCAGCGTCCGTGGACCAGTACTCGCCGCACGTCCTGGCCGGGACGATCGTGGGCGCCGCGCGTGAGCGGGGGCTGGTGCTGTCGGTGCCGACCGGTGTCAGTGAGGAACCCGGCCGGGGAGCCACGGGTGTCGTGGACGGCCGGGCGGTCTCCGTCGGTCGTCCCGACGTCCCCGACCTGCCCGGGTGGGCGCGGACGGTGGAGAACCGGGTGCTGCTCGACGGCGCCGCGGTGGCCTGGCTTGCCGTCGACGGGCGCATGGAGGGCGCCGTGGTCCTCGGTGATCCGCTGCGTCAAGACGCCCCGCGCACCCTGCGCCGGCTGCGGGAGGCGGGCATCGAGCGGCTGACGATGCTGACGGGCGACCGCCCGGAGCCGGCCCGCGAGGTCGGCACCGTCCTCGGTCTCGACGACGTACGGGCCGGACTCGACCCGGTCGGGAAGGCCGCCGCCGTAAGGGCCGAACGTGAGCGCGCGGTGACCGCCATGGTGGGGGACGGCGTCAACGACGCCCCCGCGCTGGCCGCCGCCGACGTCGGCGTCGCGATGGGAGCGCGTGGCTCCACCGCCTCGTCCCAGGCGGCGGACGTCGTGCTGACCGCCGACCGTCTGGACCGGCTGGCCGACGCCGTGCTCATTGCCGTGCGGGCCCGCCGGATCGCGGTGCAGAGCGCCCTGGGCGGGATGCTGTTGTCGCTGGCCGCGATGGCGGCGGCGGCCTCCGGTCTGCTGCCGCCCGCCCCGGGAGCCCTGCTCCAGGAGGCCATCGACGTCGCCGTCATCCTCAACGCTCTGCGTGCCCTGCGCGTGCCGCCGGCCGCGCGTCCGGTGCTGTCCGCCGGCGCCGAGGCGCTCGTGCACCGCTTCGCCGCGGAACACGACGACCTCCAGAGCGTCCTCGCGGCGGTGCGCGCCGCGGCCGACGCCCTCGCGGACGGCCCCGGCCCGCGGGCGCTGGCCGCCGTCGAGGAGGCGTACCGGCTGCTCAGCGAGCGGCTGCTGCCCCACGAGCACGCCGAGGAACACCGGCTCTACCCCGCGATCGCGCCGAGCCTCGGCGGCCCGGAGGCGACAGCCACCATGAGCCGCGCCCACACCGAGATCGACCACCTCACCCAGCGCGTCGCCGCGCACCTGCGGCTGGCCCACACCGAGGGCGGCCTCTCGGAAGGGCAACTGGACGACCTGCGCGCCTGTCTGTACGGACTGCACGGCGTGCTGCGGCTGCATTTCGCCCAGGAGGAGGAGAGCTACTTCTCACTCGCCGAGTGAGTCGGGGGGTCCGGAGCGGCCCGGCCCGGGTCCGGTACGACGGCGACCGGGCACCGCGCATGGTGCAGCACCCCATGGGCGACCCGCCCGAGGTGTTCGTCGTCTCCCTGTGCGCCGACCACCAGCAGTACGGCGTCCCGGGCGACGGCGAGCAGGGCGTCGCGGGCCGGGCCCTCGACCGTGCGGCGCCGTATCCGCAGGTGTTCGGGTGCGTCGCGCAGGGCCGCCTCCAGTGTCTCCGCCGCCCGCTGTTCCTGTGCGTGGGCGGGCGCGCCGGCGAGCAGGGGGTGTACGGCGGGCGCGTGCCGGGGGCAGCGCCAGGACCGTACGGCTTCCAGGGGGACGCCCCGCAGCAGGGCCTCCTCGACGGCGAACCGCATGGCGGCCGCGTCCTCCGGCGGCTCGCCGACACCCACGACGACACACCCGGCCGAGGGCGGTTCCACATGTGGTCCGCGCACCACGATCACCGGGCAGTGAGTGTGGCGCGCCACCATGGCGCTGACGGAGCCGAGCAGTGTTCCGGCTACGGCGCCCCGGCCCCGGCAGCCCAGGACCAGCGCGAGGGCGCGCCGGCTCTCGCGTACGAGCGCGTACTCCGGCGCTTCGAGGACGAGGCCGATGCCGACCTCCACGCCCGGCTGCCTGCGGCGGGCGCGGCGCTCGGCGGCGGCGGCGACGGCGGCCGTACCCTCCTCGGCGGTGTTAGCGTGGGGCTCCCACCAGCAGGCATGCACGATCCGCAGGGCGACACCGCGCAGGGCGGCCTCGTCGGCGGCCCAGTCCAGTGCGGTCAGGCTCGGTGCGGAGCCGTCGACGCCGACGGTGATCGGAAGGTCTCGGGCACCGGACGGCCGGTGGCCGGCTCGGATGCCGGCGCTTGTGCTCATCGCCGAGTCTCCTCGTCTCGTAGCCCGGCCGCCGGGGTCTCCGGCCGTCCCTTCAGTCCATCGTGCGCCGTCTTGCGTCGCTGGGGCCGAACAGCCCCTGCCGGGGGTCCCTCAGGGCCCTTTCCTTCTCCGTGTGGCCCGGCAGACTGAAGAAAGGGACGATGGCGTCGGCGGCTGTCGACACGCGCGGTGGCCCTGCGCGCCACCCCGCAGGAGGAGGCGAGGGCGATGTCGGTTCACGCGATGCCCGAGGACGCGGGCCGGAAGCGGGGGGTACCCGCAGCCTTCGGAGCCGGTCGTGGCGCGGCCAGGTGACCCGCGGCCGGTCGTGGTCGGGGTCGATCCCTCCCCCGATCACCGCATGGCGCTGGCCTGGGCGGCGGACGAGGCGGACCGGCGCCATGTGCCGTTGCGGCCGGTCCTCGCCGAGGGCGTGCCGACCCGGGGCGACCGGGAGCGGAAGGTCCCGCCGTCCTGGGAGGGGTGGAACGACCCGCTGCACGAGGAGGGCGAACGGGTCCTCCAGGACGCCGCCGGGTTCGCGACGGCCCACCACCCCCGGCTGGAGGTGGACGCGCTGCTCGCGGAGGGCGAGCCCGTGTGGGTGCTCGGCGAGCAGAGCCGCGACGCCACGGCCGTCGTGCTGGGCTCGCACCATCTGAGCCGGGCCCAGGAGGTGTTCGGCAACGAGTCGGTCGCCGTGCCGCTCATGGCGCAGGCGCACTGCCCCGTGGTGGTCGTGCCCGAGCCGGAGCACGTCACGCAGGTCCCGGCGTACCTCGTCGTGGGGATCGACGGCAGCGAACACTCCGCCGCCGCGGTCGACGTGGCGTTCGAGGAGGCGGCCCTGCGCGGCGCCGAGCTGCACGTCCTGTTCGTCTGGCAGCCCACCCCGCTCCGCGTCTTCGACGAGCACGGCTCGCGGCAGGAGTGCCGCCGTATGCTCTCCGAGATCGTGGCCGGACGCGGCGCCCGGTACCCCGACGTGGTACTGCGCCACGAACTGGTCGTCGGGGAACCCGTCAAGGTGCTCACCGAGGCCGCCGCACACGCGCTGGCCCTGGTCGTGGGCACCCGGGGGCACGGCAGCGTCGCGGGCGCGCTGCTGGGCTCGGTCAGTCAGGGTGTGCTGCGCCGCGCGCAGTGCCCGGTGATCGCCGTACCGGCCGCGGCGGCATGACACACGCACCGGGCGCCGGCGCGAGCACCGGACCGGCGCCGACGGCCGGGAAGGGAGGTCCACCGTGTCCGAGGAAACCGTCGACGAGCGGACCGTCACCGCCCTCGTGGCGGACGCCACGGCTGCCCCGTCGCTGCACAACGCGCAGCCCTGGCGGTTCCGTCATCTGCGCGGCCCCGGCGTGCTGCGGTTGTACGCCGACCCCGAGCGCGTCCTGCCGCACGGCGATCCGCAGAACCGGGGACTGCACCTGGGCTGTGGCGCCGCCCTGTTCAACCTCCGTGTGTCCGCCGCCGCTGCCGGGCTCGCGCCGGACGTGCGGCTGCTCCCGGACCCGTCCGACGCCGACCTCCTCGCCGAGGTGCGCCTGCGCGGCACCGGGACACCCGACCCGCAGCTCGCCGAACTGCACCCCGCGGTGCGCCGCCGGCACTCCAGCCGCCTGCCCTACCGCGACCAGGAGATCCCGGCCGGTGTACGGGAGGGCCTGTACGCGGCGGCCCGCGCGGAGGGGGCGCAGCTGCTGTTCCCGGGCACCTGGCACGTGCGCTCGGTCCTGGATCTCGTACGGGACGCGGAGGAACGGGAGTTGATGGACGCGGGGGCGCGGGAGGAGATGGCACGGTGGGCGCACACGGACCCGGGGGACGCGCCGGACGGCATCCCCGCCGAGGCGTTCGGCCCGCGCCCGCGCCGCGCCACCTCCTCCGTCCGCGACTTCGCCGTGGGCCGCCCGATGCCGGACCGCCCATGGGCGTCGTTCGAGGAGCGCCCGAACATCGCGTTGCTGGGGACCGCCCACGACGACCCCGCCGACTGGCTGCGCGCAGGGCAGGCCCTGGAACGGGTCCTGCTGCGCGCCACCGCCGACGGCCTCGTCGCCTCGGTCACCTCCCAGCCCCTGGAGTGGCCGGAACTGCGCTGGGCGACCCGCGACCCGCTCTCCGCCATGCCCCAGGTCCAGATGGTCCTGCGCATCGGCTACGGGCCGCAGGGGGCGGCGAGTCCGCGGCGTCCGGTGGCGGATGTGCTCGACATCGTGTGAGGCGGGGCGAGGGGGCGCGGACGCGGGGTGGCCGTGGGCCCGGGCTCACGGACTCGGTGCCTACGACCGCTCCGGTACGACCGCCACCGGGCACTCGGCGTGGTGCAGCAGGGCGTGGCCGACCCGGCCGAGCTGGAGTCCGAAGCGTTCCGTGCGGTGCCGGGCCCCGACGATCACGAGGTCGGCGGCGGCCGAGCGGTACACCAGCACCTTCGCGGCGGGTCCCTCGACGACGGCGGGGTAGGTGCGGACGCGCGGGAACTCGGCGGAGGGCGCCTCGACGGAGGCGGCGAGCAGCCCGGCGGCCCGTTCCTCGTAACCGGCGCCCGACCTGTCGTGGACGGGCCGCCGCCACGCCCGTACGACGTCCAGGCCGCAGCCGCGTGTGTCGGCTTCCCGGTAGGCGAACTCCAGAGCCCGGGTAGCGGTGCCGTCCTCGCCGAGGCCGAACAGGATCCGCTCGTGCTCGCCCGCGAGGCCCGCGCGGTCGCCCCGGACCACGATCACGGGGCAGGACGCCCGGGCCGCGACGGCGAGGCCGACGGAACCGAGGAGCATGGCCGTGAACGGGCTCCGGCCGCGCGCCCCCGTCACCACCGCGAAGGCGTAGCCGGCCGCCCGCACCAGGGCGTCCGCGCCCTCCTGCGGCAGGATCTCGGTGGTGACCTTCACGTCGGGGTCGTGGTGTTCGGCGCGCTCGGCGGCCGAGCCGACGACGTGCTCGGCCGGCACCTGTTCGGAGTGGCGGTCCCCGCTCGGCGAGGGCATTCCTCCCTCGTAGCGCTCCCAGAGGGAGCCGTAGAGCAGTTTCAGCGGGAGACCGTGGCGCGCGGCCTCGTCCACGGCCCAGTCGACGGCGCGCAGGGACGCGTCCGAGCCGTCGACTCCCACGACGAGGGGGAGGGTCATCGTGGCCACCGCCTTTCGTGCGGGGTGTACGGACGCCATTTCCACGGTGGCACGGGCGTCCGCCGGGCCGCGAGGGCGCTTCGGCTCGGCCGGCTGGGACGTTCGGCCGGGGTCGTGCGGGTGTGGGTACGTCTCAGTACGCCTCGGGTGAGCGCCGGGCGCCGCCCGCGTCGCCGGTGAGCCGGGAGTCGACCGCCACGACGCCGTCGACCCCGCGGCAGAGCTGTTCGACCACGGGGATCAGGCTCGCGTCCGCCACGGTGCCGAGGAGGACGACGCGGCCCTCGTGGACCTCGGCCGTCACGTCCCTGGGGTCGAAGCCCAGGGTGCGCCCGAGTACGTCGCGGGTGATCTCCTCGCGGATGGCCTCGTCGCGGCGCAGGAACACCCGCAGCAGGTCGGCGCGGCTGACGATGCCCACGAGCCGCTCGGCCTCGTCCACCACGGGCAGCCGTTTGACGTTCTGCGCCTCCATGAGACGGGCGGCCTCGACCACGTTCCACTCGGGGCGCGCGCAGACGGCGGGGGCCGACATCAGCTCCTCGGCGAGGGCGCCCTCGGCCTTGGCCCGCTCCCACGCCTCCAGGTGCGGCAGGGGAGTCCGGCCGGACGGGTCGGCCCGGTCCGCGCTCTTGCGCAGCAGGTCGGCCTCGGACACCACCCCGAGGGGCCGGTCCAGCTCGTCGACCACGGGCACGGCGGTGACGTCGTTCTCCGTCAGGAGCCGCACGAGTTCCTTGAACGGCGTGTCGCGGCCGGCCCTGACGACGTCCCGGCTCATGAGCTCCTCGACCGTTCTGTGGTGCATGGTGCCTCCCGGATCGGGTGCGCTCACCTCGCGGAGGCGGGTCCTCCGCCCGTGCGACGGTGTGCCCCGCGTGGCAGGTTGGATACAGGCACCATTCTGCGGAGAGGGCGGCGATCAGGCGAACCCACACCTCGGGGACCGAGCGCCAGGGAAGGTGCCGCCGGATGTCGGACTGGACGTGGGAGTGGACCGGATACGACCCCACCGCCGAGCAACTGCGCGAGTCCCTGTGCACGCTGGGCAACGGATACTTCGCGACGCGGGGAGCGCTGCCCGAGTGCCGGTCCGACGGTGTGCACTACCCCGGGACCTATGTGGCCGGCTGCTACAACCGTCTTGAATCGACTGTGGCCGGGCGCCATGTGGTCAACGAGGACATGGTCAATCTGCCGAACTGGCTGCTCCTGAGATTCCGGCTGCGCCGGGCGGAGGGGGCGTGGGGGCCGTGGTTCGCTCCCGGCGCGCACATGGTGGACCACCGGCATGTCCTGGACCTGCGGCAGGCCACGCTCATCCGGACGTTCTCCCACCACATGGACGCAACCCATGTGGTGGACGTCGAACAGACCCGTCTGGTCCATATGGAGGACCCGCATACAGCCGCGCTGCGCACGGTGTTCACGGCGAAGGGCTGGTCCGGCGAGATCGAGATCGAGAGCTGTCTGGACGGCGAGGTGGTCAACGGCAACGTACACCGCTACGGCACTCTCGACCGCCACCATGTGGCCCACCTCCGCACGGGCGCGCGTGAGCCGGACACGGTTTGGCTGCACTGCCGGACGAACACGTCCGACATCGCCGTCGCCCTGGCCGCCCGCACCAGCGTCGACGCCGCGCGCGCCCCGGTGTCGTCGGAGCTGCGTCCGGGCCGCCGCCGTACCGTCCACCGCCTGGTCGTCCCGGTCACGTCGGGGCGGCCCGTCACCGTGGACAAGACGGTCGCCCTCCACACCTCCCGGGACGCCGCCATCAGCGATCCCCTCGGCGCGGCGCTGGACCGGGCGACCACGGCCGCGCCGTACCCCGACCTCCTGGAGTCCCACACCACCGCGTGGGAGCGGCTGTGGCGGCGCGCGGACATCCAGGTGCCCGGCGAGGCGGGCCGGATCCTCCGCCTGCACCTCTTCCACGTGCTCCAGACCCTGTCCCCGCACACCGCGGACCTGGACGTGGGCGTGCCCGCCCGGGGCCTGCACGGGGAGGCGTACCGCGGGCACGTCTTCTGGGACGAACTCTTCGTCCTGCCCTATCTGACCCTGCACTTCCCCGACGTCTCCCGGGCCCTTCTCAACTACCGCCACCGGCGCCTGCCCCGGGCCTGCCGGGAGGCCGCCGCCGAGGGTCACTCGGGGGCGATGTATCCCTGGCAGAGCGGCAGTGACGGCCGCGAGGAGACCCAGCGCCGGCATCTCAACCCCCGCTCGGGACGCTGGCTCCCGGACCACTCACGCCTTCAGCACCACGTGGGCTCGGCCATCGCGTACAACGTGGTCAACTACTGCGAGGCCACCGGTGACACGGAGTACCTGCACACCAAGGGCGCCGAGATGCTCCTCCAGATCGCCCGCTTCTGGGCGGACCGGGCGGTGTACGACGCGGAGGTGGGCGCGTACCGCCTGCGCGGGGTCATGGGTCCGGACGAGTACCACGACGCCTACCCGGACGCGGACCGGCCCGGGCTCGACGACAACACCTACACCAACGTGACCGCCGCCTGGGTCCTCGCCCGCACCCTCGACCTGCTCGGTCGCCTTCCGGCGTGGCGCCGCGACGAACTCTTCGAACGGGTCCGCCTGGACCCCGGCAAGCTGCCCGGGTGGGACGAGATCTCCCGGCGCCTGCACATCCCGTTCCACGCGGGCGTGATCAGCCAGTTCGCGGGCTACGGCGGCCTCGCCGAACTCGACTGGGACGGCTACCGCGAGCGCTACGACAGCATCCGCCGGCTCGACCGCGTCCTGGAGGCCGAGGGGGACACCGTCAACCGCTACAAGGCGTCCAAGCAGGCCGACGTCCTCATGCTCGGCCACCTCTTCTCCCCTGCCGAACTGCGCTCCCTCTTCCGGCGCCTGGGCCACGACCTCGACGACGACCTCTGGCAGCGCACCGTCGACTACTACCTGGCCCGCACCAGCCACGGCTCCACCCTCAGCGAGCTCGTCCACGGCCTCGTCCTGGCCCGCGCCCGCCGCGCCGACGCCTGGCGGTACGTCCGCGACGCCCTGGAGGCCGACATCGCCGACATCCAGGGCGGCACCACCGGCGAAGGCATCCACCTCGGCGCCATGGCCGGTACCCTCGCGCTGGTCCAACGCGGCCTCACCGGACTCGAAGCCCGCGAGGACACCCTCCGGCTCGACCCCGTGCCCCTCCCCGCCCTCTCCTCCTACGGCTTCTCCCTCCACTACCGCGGCCACTGGGGCATCACCCTCCAGCGCCGCCCCGGCCGAGTGGAGATCACCGTGCCGAGGTCGGAGCAGTCCCCGATCCGCGTGGCACTGGGCGACCAGGAGGCGACGATCGCCCCAGGCGAGACGTGTGTGCTGGTGGTGGAGGAGGGCTGAGGAGGGGCGCCCGGTCAGCTCCGCCCCGCGGCAGCGTCGGACTCGTCCGACGCGCCGGGCACCCGTGTGGTGGGCCGGACGATGACCACCGGGCAGGTGGCGTGCTGGGTGCAGTGCTGGCCGACCGAGCCGAGGAGGGCGCCGGCGAATCCGCCGTGGCCGCGGTTGCCCACGACGAGGAGGGCGGCGCCGTCGGCCGCTTCCAGCAGGACCCCGGCCGGGGTGCCGTAGGCGACCTTCGCCACGATCTCCACCTCGGGCTCGGGCCCGGCCACCTCCTCCACCGCCTCGGCGACGATCTCCCCCGCCACCCGCTCGAAGTCTGCTTCCCCACCCGTGGGCGGCATCCAGCCGAGCGAGCCGTACATCTGCGGAAACTCCCAGGCCGTCACCGCCTCCAGCGTGCTGCCGGTCGTCTCCGCCTGCCGGAGGGCCCAGCGCAGCGCCCGCTTGGACGACTCCGAGCCGTCCACGCCCACGACGATGCGAGGCTTCTGGTCGGGATGAGCGGCCACGGCGTCCTCCGAGTCCTCGGGTACTCCACTGCCCGGCGCGGCGTCACGCCCCGCCGCCGTCCAGACCATGGTCACGCGCGGCCGTGGTTCGCGCCCGGCGACCCGGGGGTGTGGGGGCCACATGTGTGCGGCGAGCACATGTGGGGGCCGAGGATGCCGGGGTCGTTCGGCGGTGGGTCCGGCACCCTCGTACGGCGTCGGGTCAGGCCGCCGCCACCGCGGCCCGCTGTTCCGCGTCCTCCAGCAGGTCCATCAGGGCCGCCCGGGCGCGGGCCACCCGGGAGCGGACCGTGCCCACCGGGCAGCCGCCGAGCCGGGCCGCCTCGGCGTAGGGCAGACCGACGACCTGGGTGAGCACGAACGCCTCGCGCCGCTCGTCCGGCAGGGTGGCCAGCAGGTCGTGCAGCGCGATGCCGTCGTCGAAACCGGGCAGGTCGCGCGGCTGCGCCCGTTCGACGGCCCCTTGCCAGTCGGGGGCGTCGGACAGACGTGGCCGCGCGGCGGCGTACCGGTGACTGTCGATGACCGCGCGGCGCGCGATGGACAGCAGCCACACACGCGCCGACGAACGGCCCTCGAACCGGTGCAGGCTGCCGAACGCCCGGACGAAGGTGTCCTGTGCCAGATCGTCCACCGCCTGCGGGTCGCCGCACAGGTGGGCGACGTACCGCCGCACATCGCGGTGGAGACGGCGCGCGAACTGCTCGACGGCATAGGCGTCACCGCCCCGGGCGGCCAGGGCCCAGGCGATGGTCGCGTCGTCGTCCGAGGCCGCCGGATCGGTCGGTGGGTGCGGGAGCTGTATGGGCTGCGGATCGTGCGGGAGTCGCGGGGAGGGGGAGACAGGCAGAGTGGGAGTGATCACCTGGTGTCCTTGTCGGAGATCCGTGTCCGGGGGCGCCTCGGCTGTGCATATGCGCGTGGGGGCGACGGTCCGGTGAGGGGAAGCGGCCGTACGGCGCCCGGGCGCGGTCGCGTGGTCACGCGTGGCGACGGGGGGCGGGAGTACGGCCTGGGGCCCGGGCCGCCCAAGGCGGGCGCGGGATGCCGGCTGTCCTCAGATGACAGCGGTCCCCGGTGGCGGTCCCCGAGTGGTGATCGCATGCACGAGGAAGAGGCGCGGCGCCCGGTCGGAGCGTGAGCGGTGCGGTCGGCGGGTCTCGGGGTGGTGGTCCGAGGTGACCACGAGGCAGAGCAGCAGCCGCAGCGGATTCGCCAGCCACCCGGCGACGGCACGCAGGAGACGGAATGCGGCCTTCTCGCCGTACGCCAGCCAGAGACCGGTGAGGAACGCGGCGAGGAGGTGGGCGGCGGACATGGCGAGAGCGGACAGGGCGCCGATGGCGATGGTGTGCCCCAGGCCCATGTGCTCCAGGGCCATGTGGTCGGCGGCCATGTGGTTCATGTGCGGGGAGCCCATCGGCCATGACCCCATGGACGCCGACTCCATGTCCATGGCCCCACCCATATGCATGGACCTCATGTGCATGGACCTCATGTGGCTGGCCCCCATGTGATGCCCGCCCAGGGAAGCCGCTCCTCCAGGCGCCGACGGCGCGTAGGAGAACGCCGTGTGCAGCCCCGTCTGCGCGGCCATCACCAGCGTCACGATCAGCGGCAGTCCCCGCTCACGCCCGGCCAGACACCACCCGACGACTCCGGTCGCCACCGCGCCGAGCACGAGCGCCCGGGCCGCCACACCGGTGCCGGAGACGAGGACGTGCCCGAGGGCGGCGAACAGCACGCACACGGCCGCGAACACCGCGGCCCGTACCGTACGGAAGCACCACCCTGCGGTCATGGGGCTCATCCTCGCATCGGGGTCCGGGAGGCCGTGCGTGGATACGGAAACGCCGTGGTCGCACCGGTGGAGGCAGTGGCGAGGGCCGTAGCTCCCGCGTCGACGACAAGGACTGCCGCCTGAGCCGTACGTCCGCACCGCATGTCGCGGGTGCTGCGGCGCGGTGAGGGTGATGCGACCTGCCAGCGGGGAGGCGAATGTACACATAGGCGCAACAGTCCGACCATAATGGGGCGTTCCATGCCAACCGATCACGGCAGTGCCAGGGCGCTCACGGGCGGCCGAGCACCGAAAGGAGTCCCTCATGGCAGACGTCAAGGTCGGGCTGTACGTGTACGTCGAGGCCAAGCCCGGCAAGGAGGAAGAGGTCGCCGACTTTCTCCGCAGCGGCCTTGACCTCGTGCGGGAGGAGCCCGACACCGTCGCCTGGTTCGCCGTGCGCCTGAACGCGACCGCCTTCGCGATCTTCGACGTCTTCCCCACCGACTCCGCACGCCAGACCCACCTCAACGGCCGGCTGGGCAGCGCCCTGATGGAACGAGCCGGGGAGCTGTTCTCCCAGCCGCCTTCCATCGAGCGACTCGACGTTCTCGCCCACAAACTTCCCTGAAGACCGGATGCGGCTGGTCGGCCCGGCGCGGCCGCCTCCGCCTCCGGTGCTCGCACTCTGAGCACCCGCGGCACCTGCCGCCAGGCGTGGACGGACAGGGTGAATCCGGCGCACGCTTCACGCGGGCGGGTCCTTCACCCTCGTCGTGTCCGTCCGCAAGCGCCGCGGTCCCTCCGAAGTCATGCGTATAAGGCCCGACTTCAGCCTCTTCCATCGATCAGAGACGGGTCAGGTTCTCATCGACAGGAGGGGTCTTCACCCGGGGGGGCGCCCGGTCCGCCTGGATGGTTCTGGGTCGCCTCGGCCGCCTCCCGGAAGGTGACGACCGCCTCACCGTTCTCCCGCGCCCATGCGGTGAGCATCCTGATGGGCTCCTCCAGGGTTCGCCCGAGATCGGTCAGGCTGTACTCCACGCGCGGCGGCGCCTCGGCGTAGGCGTGCCGCTCGACGAGCCCGTTGGCTTGGAGCCGGCGCAGCGTCTGGGTCAGTACCTTGCGCGAGATGCCACCGCTCAGCTCGACCAACTCGCCGTGGCGCAAAGGGCCATCGGTCAGCGCGAAGAGCGTGACCATGGACCACTTGCTGGCGATGATCTCCATGGCCAGGAGAGCCGGACAGTCGGCGAGGAAGGCGATTCCAGGTCGCAAGCTCATGCTCCGAAGGTTACCTGGAGGTACCTAACAGCTGCCTATCGTCGTCGAGGTGCGCACGCCTCTCACTCGCATCTCCATGATTGAGGTTCAGCCATGTTCGTCTCCCTCGCCGTCCTCACCGTGTTCATGTCGGCGGTTCTCCTGGCATCGGCCGGGGCCAAGTCGCTGCGGACGCGGCACATCACCGAGCAGATGTCCACCCTCGGAGTGCCGGAGGGCATGATGGCGTTCCTGATGGGTGCTCAGATCGCGGGCGCGGCCGGTGCGATCGCCGGACTCTGGTGGGGACCCGTCGGGATCGCCGCCGCGATCGGCCTGACGCTCTACTTCGCCGGGGCGGTCGCCTTCCACCTGCGCGTCGGCGACCGCAAGGGCGCGGCTCCGGCGGGGATCCTCACCATGGCCTCCGTCGCCCTGATCGTGCTGTGCGCTGCCACCCTCTGACAGCGGACCGCCGATCCGACACCCTTGATCGTGCGGACCGAGATCCGCCTCTTCCTCGCTCACCGCCCGCGCCGGCCTGTATGGCGCCGCCCCCACCAGACACGCTCGCACCAGCCCCTACCGGCGACAAGCCGCCCGACAACCATGAAGATCACGATCTACGGCCGGCGCACCAGGGGGCGTCTCCCCGGTCTTCGTGCCCGCGAAGACCGGAGAGACCCCGAGACGCCCCCGAGACGCCTCCTATACAGCCGACGAGTTGGCGCTGCGGCCCCGCAGCAGGATGAACGCGGCCGCGCCCAGCCCGAGTACGCCGACGACGAGCCCCGCGATGCCGAGCCCCCGGGCGGTCGAGTCGCTGCCCGACGCCTTGACCGTCGCACCGGCGGTGCCCTTCGAGCCGGGCTCCCCCTCGGCGGGACCGGCACCGGCACCCGCTGCTCCCCCGCCGTCCGCCGCCGCCTTCGCCGTCAGCTTGAGGGTGGGTGCCGGGTTCTCCGGTTCGTCGTCGCCCGGGGCGGGCTCCTCGATCCAGCGGACCGTCTTGCCGTCGGAGTACGTCTGGAGCGTCTTGAAGGTCAGCCTGTCGGTGTCGTCGGGGAGTTGACCGAAGGCGACGTCGAAGTCCTGGAAGTGACCGGCTGTTATCTTCCCGCCGGTCCAAGTGATCTGGGAGACCGCGTCGGTGATGGCGCCGTCGTCCGTCTTGACCGGCTTCTTCAGCTTGGTCGTGGTGACCTTCGCGGTCCAGCCGTCCCTCGGGGACACGAGGACCCCGAGCACGGGGTGGTCGGTGGGCAGGAACACCTGGACCTTCGTGGTCGCGGCGCCGTCCTCCTCGTTCGGGACGCGGAAGGTGAGCAGGCCGTCGGTGGCTCCCTCGGCGTAGCTCTCGGGGTGGACGGTGACGTGTGCCGAGGCGACGCCCGCCGCGGCGAACAGCCCGGCGGCGGTCAGGGCGGTGACGGCGGCGGCGCGGCGCAGGGCCGTGGGTGTGGTGGACATGGGGGTGCGGATCTCCGTACTGGTGGGGACGCCTTCCCCACAGGAGTCGGACGCGGATGCCGTCCGGTTCCCGCCGTGTTCGGAGTTCTGCGGCCGACCGCAGCCTCACGCGGACCGGTGATCACGCACCCGGGTTGTACGCAATTCGGCTGCTTGAGCGGTGAGTTGGCCGTACGGTTCCATCCGTCCACACCCGCTCGTAGCGCATACGGGTGACTTCGGTTCTGCGATCATGGTCGGAGCAACCGGGGAGAGGGGTGGTCCAGCGTGTCCGAGGCACCGGCCCAAGCGGGGAGCGCGCCGGGGCAGCCCGTGCCGTGCCGGGTCGTCGTGTGCCGGGACTGCTGCTGCGGGACCGCCAAGGTGCCGGGGATGGATCACGCGGCGCAGACCGCGCGGCTGCGTGCCGAGGTGCCGGTGCGGGTCTCGGAGTGCCTCGACGCGTGCGAGCGGGCCAATGTCGTCGTCGTCCAGCCGTCCGGCGCCGGGCGGGCGGCCGGGGGACGGCCGGTCTGGCTGGGGCTGGTGAACGACCCCGCCGCGACCGAGGACATCGTCGAGTGGGTGCGCGCCGGAGGCCCGGGTGTCGCGCCTCTGCCGGAGATCCTCGGGCTGTACGCCTGCCCGCCGCCGAGGCGCTGACGGCACTCCTCCGATCCTTGGCCAGTCGGCCGGGCGCGTCCCGGGCACGGGCTTGGCCGCGGGTCTTCCCGCCTCCCCGGAGAACCCGGGCCTCGCGGACCGGACGGCGCGGGAGGAGTCCGCCCGGTCGTGGCCGCGAACCGCCTTTGTGCGTGCGACGGCTCAACCCCCTCCGGGCGCACGGACGTTCAGCCCCAGTTCCCGCTCACCCAGCGGCGCGAAGAAGCGCTCCACGTCCGCGTCCGTGACCTCGTCCAGGGTCGCCGGGGACCAGTGCGGGTCCCGGTCCTTGTCGATGATCTGGGCGCGGACGCCCTCCACCAGATCGGGATTGGCGAGGAAGGCGCAGGAGACACGGAACTCCTGGTCGAGAACCGCCTCCAGGGTGTCGAGCCGCCGGGCGCGGCGCACCGCGGCCAGTGTCGTCTTGAGCGCGGACGGGGACCGGGTGAGCAGAGTCTGCGCCGCCTCCTTGGCCGCGGGGTCGCCGTGGGCGAGCAGGCGGCGCAGGATCTCCTCGACCGTGTCGGCGGCGAAGCACGCGTCGATCCATTCGCGGTGCCCCGCCAACTCCCCTTCCGGCGAAGGCTGGACGTGCCGGGCCACGGCCTCGCGTGCCGGGAGGAGGGCGAGATCCTGAAGCAGCTCCGGGATCGCGCCGGAGGGCACGTAGTGATCGGCCAGCCCGCACAGCAGCGCGTCCCCCGCGCCGACGGCGACGCCCGTCAGCGCGAGGTACGTCCCCAGTTCCCCGGGCGCCCGCCCGAGCAGCCAGGTGCCGCCGACGTCCGGGACGAATCCGATGCCGGTCTCGGGCATCGCGACCCGGGACCGCTCGGTGACGATCCGGACGCTGCCGTGTGCGGAGATCCCGACGCCCCCGCCCATCACGATGCCGTCCATGACGGCGACGTACGGCTTCGGGTAGCGGGCGATCCGGGCGTTGAGCCGGTACTCGTCGCGCCAGAACGCGGCCGAGGCGGTGCCGTCGCCGTCGCGGGCGTCGTCGTGCACGGCCCGGATGTCGCCGCCCGCGCACAGCCCGCGCTCCCCGGCGCCGGTGACGACGACGGTCCCGACGGCCGGATCGTCCGCCCACGCGGTGAGCGCTTCGTCGACGCGCCGGACCATGGCGTGGTTGAGCGCGTTGAGCGCCCGGGGCCGGTTGAGCACGATGTGCGCGGCGTGTCCGTCGGTGCGCGCGAGTACGGACTCGTCCTCGGCGCTCATCCGCACGTCTCCGTCAGGCCACGGGCCGGTGTGCCTCGCATGTTCTCGTCGGTTCCTTCCCGGTCGGCTTACGCGCGGTCACCGACGATCTTGTCAGTGCCGCCCGCGCGCGGGAAGGGGGTCGCCCGGGGTCACCCGTGCCGGTCAGCCGCGGCCCGGCCCCTCCCCCGGGGTCTCCTGGTACGAGTACCGCTGCTCCCGCCAGGGGTCGCCGATGTTGTGGTAGCCGCGTTCCTCCCAGAAGCCCCGGCGGTCCTCGGTGAGGTACTCGATGGCGCGGAGCCACTTGGGGCTCTTGTAGCCGTAGAGGTGGGGGACGACCAGGCGGAGGGGGAAGCCGTGCTCGGCGGTGAGGGGTTCGCCGTTGTGGTGGGTGGCGAGGACGGTCGCGGGGGCGTCGAAGTCGGAGAGTCGGAGGTTGGCCGAGTAGCCGTACTCCGCCCAGGCCATGACATGGCTGACCCCGGGAGCGGGCGGGACCAGGTCGAGGAGGGCGCGCGCGGGAATGCCGTACCACTCGTGGCCGGTGGAGGTGGAACCCGTGGCCCAGTGCAGGTCGGCCACGACGGTGGTGTGCGGGAGCGCGGCCAGGTCGTCGAACAGCCACTGCCGCTCGTCGCCGGAGGCGGTGGCGCCGAAGACGCGCAGGTTCCAGCGCTGGGGGCGGAAGCGGGGTACGGAACCGTAGTGCGAGACGGGCCAGCCGTGGACGAGGTGCTGGCCGGGCGGTATCCGTTCGGGCACGTCGGCGGGGGCGTCCTGTCCGTTGCCGGCCACGTGGTTGTCCCCTTTCCGCCCGTGCCCCAGGGCATTGCCGCCTACCAGTGCAGCGTAGGTGCTTCCGTGCAGCGGGGCACGGGGTGGGGCGGAAGGGCACCCCTCACACGCGGCCGGTGTCCCGGGTGGTCCGGTGTCACGCGCGGCCGGGCGTCACAGCCGGTCGGCGCGACCTCGGCGGACTTCCCTCATGGCCCGCACGGCGGACCCCCGGGGTGTCCCTGGCGAACGCCTGACGGAGGGGACCGCCGAGAAGACCACCGCCGCCCCGCCGACCGTGCCGCTGCCTGGCCCCGCCGCCCGTCCCGCCGGGACCCGCCGCTCCCGTCAGCGCACCACCACCCGGTACGCCCCCTCCGGCACCAGTTCCCCGATCACCGGCGCGCCCGGCACCTCCCCCGCGACGAGCAGTCCGCCGGAGGTCTGGGCGTCGGCCAGGAGCAGCCGGGTCAGCTCGTCGGCGTCGCCGAAGTCGGTGTACGGCGTGACCCAGTCGAGGTTGCGGCGGGTGCCCCCGCTGACGTATCCCTCGCGGGCGGCGTCCACGGCGCCGGCGAGGTACGGGACGGCGGCGGAGTCGATGACGGCGCTCACCCCGGAGGCGCGGGCCATCTTGAAGAGGTGGCCGAGAAGGCCGAAGCCGGTCACGTCGGTGGCGCAGACGGCGCCCGCGTCCAGGGCGGCCCGTGCCGCGTCGCGGTTGAGCGCGACCATCGTCTCCACGGCCTGCGGGAAGACCTCGCCGGTCGACTTGTGCCGGTTGTTGAGGACGCCCAGGCCGAGCGGCTTGGTCAGCGACAGCGGCACCCCGGCGCGTCCGGCGTCGTTGCGCAGCAGGCGGTCCGGGTCGACCACGCCGGTCACCGCCATGCCGTACTTGGGTTCCGGGTCGTCCACGCTGTGGCCGCCGCCGACCGCGCAGCCCGCCTCCGTGGCGACGTCCATACCGCCGCGCAGCACCTCGCGCGCCAGGTCGAAGGGGAGCACGTCACGGGGCCAGCCCAGCAGGTTGACGGCGACGAGCGGGGTGCCGCCCATGGCGTAGACGTCGGAGAGGGCGTTGGCGGCGGCGATGCGGCCCCAGTCGTAGGGGTCGTCCACGACGGGGGTGAAGAAGTCGGCGGTGGCGACGGCGGCGAGACCGCCGGAAAGCCGGACCACCGCCGCGTCGTCGCCGTGTTCGAGGCCCACGAGCAGGTCGTCGGTGGCCGAGCCCGGGGGCGTGAGGCCGCCGACGATGTCCTCCAGTTCTCCCGGCGGGATCTTGCAGGCGCAGCCGCCGCCGTGCGCGTACTGGGTGAGGCGCACGGTGTCGCGCTCGGAAGTGGTGCGGATGTCCGTCATGGCTGTCTCAGTCCTCGCTCACATCTGCGGGTGGGGCGCCCGGGGTGCGTTCGGGCCACGTCCCGGGGGACGCCGTGTGGCGTGTTGACTCGGGGCGGGGGCGGGGGTTCGATGTGCGGGTGGCCGGGGCATCCGCCCTGTGACAGGCCCGCGGGGAGACGCAAGGGTGCCTGGTGGCCCTCCCGGTCTTCAAAACCGAGGTGTCCGAGCAACTCGGGCAGGCGGGTTCGATTCCCGTTCGTCTCCGCCAATTGCCGCTCTCCCGGCCGGAGCGGTCGGAGCGGTCGGAGCGGACTCTGCGTCCCGCTCCCCCTCATCGCGCGCTCCGGCAGCGGCGCAGGGCGCCCTCCACGCGCACGGTGTGGCCGTGCCGGTCCAGGTACTCCAGCAGGGGGATGCCGACACGGCGGGTGGTGTTGAGCGCCCGGCACGCCTGGCTCGCGGTGAACGGCTGCTCCAGGCGGGCCAGCACGGCGGCGGCCTGGGCGTCGGCGCCCGGCAGCAGCACGAGTTGCTTGTCGATCCGCAGCAGCGCGCCCGCCGCCTCGGCCGCCGCCAACAGCTTCGGAGTGAGGCCGAGTTCGCGCAGCGTGTCGGCGTCCGGGGCGTGGAACGGCTCGCGGGTGAGGTCCTCGCGTACGCGTGCGACGGCCCGCTCCGCCTCCGGCGGAAGACTCGGGCGTTCCTCGGCGCCGTAGATCCGGCCCTCGCTGCGGCGCAGGCCGGGCGACTGGGCGAGGAGGGCGTCGATCAGGGCGCGGTCCGGGAGCCCGAGCGCGTGCCGGGCCTCCTCGGGGGGCAGCCCGGGTTCCAGGGGGTGGCGGGCGGCGTGCTGCTCGACCGCTTCGGCGAGGCGGGTCTTCAGGGCCGCCCAGTGGTCCGGGTCCGCGAGCCATTCGCCGGCGACGGGCTCGGCGGGGGGCGGTACGCCCATGGCGAGCAGGTCGGAGCGGCGGACGAGGCCGCGACGGCGCAGTTCGGCGGCGCCGTCGGCGTGGCCGGGTGCGGTGCTCAGTTCGAGGGTGCGGGCGGCGGCCGCGCCGCGCCGGGTGAGCCGGGGCGGGCGGACGTCGAGGACGGTGATCCCGGCCGGGACGCGGTGGCGGCCGGGATCGCGCAGCAGCGCGCAGTCGCCGACGCGCAGCGGGAGCGGTGCGGCCAGGCGCAGCCGTGCGGTGTCCTCGCCGAGGGGACGGACCGTGACGGGGACGGCCGCCGAGCCCGCGTGGAAGGTGAGTGCGCGGGGCAGGTCGCGGGCGGCGTCGCCGCGCAGCCGTACGTCGATCGTGTCGCTGGTGAGCCAGCGGTCCGGGGTGAGGAGCGCGTCGCCCCGGCGCAGCGATCCCGCGCCTGGTCCGGTGACGTTGACGGCGACCCGGGCGACCGCGCCGGTCTCCTGGTGGGTCTCCTTCAGGCTCTCCAGGCCGCGCACCCGCAACAGCGTGCCGTCGCGGGCCAGTTGGAGCCGGTCGCCCACGCGCAGGGTGCCGGCGCCGAGGGTGCCGGTGACGACGGTGCCGTGGCCGCGCACGGTGAAGGCGCGGTCCACCCACAGCCGTACGTCGCCGCCCCGGTCCGGGGCGGGCAGTTCGCCGGTCAGCCGGGCCAGGGCGGCGCGCAGGTCGTCGAGACCCTGGCCGGTGACCGGGCTGACGGCCACGCTCGGGATCTTGCCGAGGGAGGATTCCGCGATGCGGGCGAGTGCCTGTTGGCGGGTGGCCTCGGGGTCGGCGAGGTCGCTGCGGGAGACGGCGAGCAGGCCGTGCCGGACGCCGAGCGCGTCGAGGACGGCGAGGTGTTCCTCGGACTGGGGCTGCCAGCCCTGGTCGGCGGCGACGACGAAGAGGACGGCGGGGACGGGGCCGACTCCGGCGAGCATGTTGCCGACGAGGCGTTCGTGGCCGGGTACGTCCACGAAGGCGAGGTCGCCCGCGCCGGGCAGCCGGGTCCAGACGAAGCCGAGGTCGAGGGTCATGCCCCGGCGGCGTTCCTCGGCCCAGCGGTCGGGTTCCATGCCGGTGAGGGCGCGCAGCAGGGCGGACTTGCCGTGGTCGACGTGTCCGGCGGTGGCGACGACGTGCACGGTCAACTCCCCGTTCCGGTGGTGACGGTGTCCTCGGCCGGCCCGGACTGCCTTACCGCTTCGGCCAGTCGGGCATCGGCGTCCTCGGGTACGGCCCGCAGGTCGAGCAGACAGCGGCCGTTCTCGACGCGGGTCATCACGGCGGGGTCGGCCTGGCGCAACCGGGCGGCGTACTCGGCGGGCAGGGAGACGGCGGCGCTGGGCAGGGAGACGCCGGGGGCGCCGCCGCCGCCGACCACGGCCTCGCTGTCGGCGCCCCGGCTGTCGATGCCGTCGGCACGGAGCATCGCGGCGAGCCGCCGGGCGCGCTCGCGCAGTTCCCCGGGGTCGGCGCGCAGCGCGGCGAGGGTCGGGGTCAGGGGGCCGCGTACGGTCGCTTCCAGGGCGGCGAGGGTGAGTTTGTCGACACGCAGGGCGCGGGCGAGGGGGTGCCGGGCGAGGCGTCGTACGAGGTCGGCGTCGCCGAGGAGGAGTCCGCACTGGGGGCCGCCGAGGAGTTTGTCGCCGCTGGCGGTGACCAGGGAGGCGCCTGCGCGCAGCCAGGTGGTGGCGTCGGGTTCGTCGGGCAGGGCGGGTTCGGGGGTGAGGAGCCCGGAGCCGATGTCCGCGATCACGGGGACGCCGAGTCGGGCGAGTTCGGTCACGGTGGCTTCGCTGGTGAAGCCGGTGACGCGGAAGTTGGAGGGGTGGATCTTGAGGATGAAGCCGGTGTCGGGACCGACGGCGGCGGCGTAGTCGGCGCGGGTGGTGCGGTTGGTGGTGCCGACCTCGCGCAGCCGGGCGCCGGTGGAGACGAGCAGGTCGGGCAGGCGGAAGCCGTCCCCGATCTCGACCATCTCGCCCCGGCTGACGACGATCTCGCGGCCCTGGGCCAGCGCGGTCGCGGCCAGGACGAGCGCGGCGGCGCCGTTGTTGACGACGTGGGCGTCCCCGGCGTCCGGTACCGCGCGCCGCAGGGCGTCGAGCGCGGTGCGGCCGCGGCGGGAGCGGGAGCCGGTGGCGAGGTCGAGTTCGACGTCGGTGGTGCCGGAGGCGGCCAGGACGGCGTCGCGGGCGGCTTCGGAGAGCGGGGCGCGGCCGAGGTTGGTGTGGAGCAGGACGCCGGTGGCGTTGAGGACGGGGCGCAGCGCGGAGGCGGTGGCGGGCAGGGCGGCCACCGCGCGGTCGGCGATCTCGGAGACGGGCACCTCGCCGGAGCGGGCCCGGTCCTGGACGCGGGTGACGACCTCCTTGACGACGTCGCGTCCCAGGCGCGCTGCGGCCGCCTCCAGCCGGGGGTCGGCCAGCAGCACGTCGGTGCGGGGCAGCCGCCGTCGTTCGTCGACGGGCGGGGCGGCGTCCGTGGCGGAGGCGGGACGGCGGTCCATCGGGCATCCTCGTTCCGGCCTGGTCGGCTGAGGCACCTGCCAGGCTACGACGGCCGGCGTACGCGGGCACCCGCGCCACACCGTGGCGGCCGGCGTCCGGGAGCACCCGCGCCACACCGGCCGGTACTGGTCACCGGCCGGTGTGACACGCGCCGATCACTGCCCGCCCCGCTGCTCCCCCTGGTGCTCCTGCGTCCGGGCCCGCTCCTCTTCCTCCCGCCGCTGCCTCTCCTGTTCCGCGCGGCGGGCGTCGAGGCGTTCGCGCTGCGGCTTCACCACGTAGATCGGGTCCTTGGTGGACTCCACGCCCGCCTCGAAGGTGCCGAAGCGCTGGAAGCCGCTGCCCGCGACGAGGGCGAGTCCGCCGAGCACCGCGGCGACGCGGCTGCGCCGGGCGAGGGTGACGGCGAGGAGCGTGCCGGCGAGGGTGAGGCGCTCCGACGTCTGGCGCAGGTGGTGCGCCTCGCCGTGGGTGAACGTGGAGGTCTCGAAGTCGGGCTTGCGGTCGATGAGGCGGGCGGCGGTGATCTCGATCGCCGCGCCGAGGACGGCCAGTTTGCGGGCGGGTCCCGCCTCCTGGAGCGGTGTCGTGGCGAGCGCGAGCCCCGCGGCGCTGGCGGCGGCGGAGCCGGTGAAGACGAACGGCATCTCCCGGTACGCCTCGTGCCAGGCGGGTACGGCGGTGTCGGCGAGGAGGACGGCCGTGTAGGACGCGAGCGCGGGCGCGACCACGGCGGCGGACATGCCGCTCAGCCGGGCGGCCCACTTCAGCAGGGGGCCGTAGCGGCTGTGGGTGCGCCAGGACCTCGGCAGGCACTCGACCATGCCGGCCAGGGAACTGCCCGGGCCGTAGGACATGAGGATCCAGGTGCCCATGGACATCGGGGAGGTCGGCTTGGCCACGCGCATCATGTGGTGGAAGCGCAGGGGGCGGCCGAGGTCGCCGATGAGGAGGTAGCTGGAGGCGAGCAGGGCACCGAAGCCGCCGATGCGGCAGGAGCGGCACAGCGCGGGCCGGTTGGTCAGGTCGGCGCCCACGGAGAGCAGGGTGGCGCCCGCCGAGAGTCCGCCGGTGAGGAGGTAGGCGGGGACCATCCACTCCCACACCGGGGGTTTGAGCACGGGGCGGCCGTAGTACGACTTGAAGTCGGCGTCGGGGACCATCGACTCCTCGCCGCCGTGCCTCTTCTTCCGTTTCCGGCCGCCGTTGCCGGCCGCGTGCCTGCCGCCGTCGCCGGACACGTGCGCGGTCATCGACGTCCTCCCTTGAAGAACACGGCGGCGGTCGCGGCCACCATGAGCGCGCCTGCCACTCCGGCGTGCTTCCACATGGATCCCACGTCCCGCGTGGTGACGACCGGGTCCGGCGGCAGTCCGTAGACCTCGGGCTCGTCGAGGAGCAGGAAGAAGGCGCCGTCGCCGCCGACTCCGTCCTCGGGGTCGCGGCCGTAGAGCTGGGCGGACTTCACGCCCGCGTCCTGGAGCTGGGCCAGGCGGTGGTCGGCGCGCTCGCGCAGCTCGTCCAGCTCGCCGAACTGGATGGAGTCGGTGGGGCACGCCTTGGCGCAGGCGGGTTCGAGGCCGCCCTTGAGCCGGTCGTAGCACAGGGTGCACTTCCAGGCGCGGCCGTCGTCGGGGCGCCGGTCGATGACGCCGTAGGGGCAGGCCGAGACGCAGTACGCGCAGCCGTTGCAGATGTCGGGCTGGACGACGACGGTGCCGAACTCGGTGCGGAAGAGCGCGCCGGTCGGGCAGACGTCGAGGCAGCCGGCGTGGGTGCAGTGTTTGCACACGTCGGAGGACATCAGCCAGCGGAAGTCCTGCCGGGTCTCCTCGCCGCTCCCGGCGCCGGGCAGGTCGAAGCTGGGGAAGCCCAGGTCGACGGGTTCGGTGCCGAGTTCGCCGCCCGCGCGGTGTCCCTTGCGCAGCGCGCCCGCGACGGTCTCGGCGGCCGTCTCGGTGCCGGAGGGGCCGGTGGGCAGCCCGACCAGACCGGAGTCCTGGTCGCCGAGTCGGAGGTCCTGCTCGATGAAGGCGACGTGCCGCCAACTGCTGGCGCCGAGCGAGCCGGTGTTGTCGTAGGACATGCCGGTCAGCTCGAAGCCGTCGGCCGGGACGGCGTTCCACTCCTTGCAGGCCACCTCGCAGGCCTTGCAGCCGATGCAGATGGAGGTGTCGGTGAAGAACCCCATCCGCGGCGGGTGGTCGTCGGGGTAGCCGGCGTCTTTGGCGGGGTCGGCCAGCGGGCCGAAGAAGCTGTTGTCCCAGCCCTCCTCCGGCTGCCCGGCGGTGCCTCCGGCCTGGTCCTTGGCCGTGTGGTCCATGTCCGTGCTCATGAGGGTGCCTCCGGTCCGTAGCCCGGCGCGGCGGTGCCGCCCTGGCCCGGCTGCTGTCCGTCCGGTGCGTGCGACGACATGCCGGACTCGGGGTAGTCGACCGTCAGCTCGTGGGTGCCGGTGTCCAGGGTGACCCCGGCGCGGCGCCGGTACTCCTCGACGTAAGCGAGGAGTTCGCGGCCGCGGGGGCGCCTGCCGGGCTGGATGTCGCAGGTCATGACCTTGCTCTCCTGGATCAGCACGTTGGAGTCGAGCACGACGCCGATCAGGTCGTTGGTCACGTCACCGGTGGTGATGCCGAGGTTGCCCCAGTGGATGGGCATCCACATCTGGTGCACCGTGCGGCCGTCGAGCTTCAGCGGCGCCAGCCGGTCGGTGACGACCACCCTGGCCTCCACGGCGGTGCGGCTGGTGATCACGTGGGCCCAGCCCATGTGGTGCAGTCCCCGCTCGGCGGCCAGCTCCGGCGACACCTCGACGGTGAGGCCGGGTTGCAGCTCCGAGAGGTAGGGCAGCGTGCGGCTCATCGCGCCGGCCGTGTGGTGTTCGGTGTACCGCGAGGCGGTGAACACGTACGGGAACACCTCCTCGTGCGGCTGGGGCGGCGAGGGGTTGTAGGGGTTGAAGGTCTTCTTGTAGATCGTCCGCGTCGGGTTGGACTGCTGCCCGTACAGGGGGTTGCGGACGGGCGACTCCTCCGGCTCGTAGTGGGTGGGCAGCGGCCCGTCCACCAGGCCGGTCGGCGTGTACAGCGCCGCCTTGCCGTCGCCCATCATGATGAAGGCGTCGTCGCCGGAGAGTGCCTCCGGACCGTGCGCGTCCGGCCCGGGCCGGAAGCCCGGTGGCTTGTGCCGCTGGAAGTCGGGCTTGTCGCCGCCGATCCACTCCTGCTTGTCCTCGTCCCACCAGACCAGGGCCTTGCGGGCGCTCCACGGACGGCCCTCGGGGTCGGCGGACGCCCGGTTGTAGAGGATCCGCCGGTTCAGCGGCCAGACGAAGGCCCATTCGCCCTCCGAGATCGGGTGCTCGAAGCGGGAGTTGCGCCGGCGTGCCAGGTTGGTCTCGTCCGCGTAGACGCCGGTGTAGATCCAGCAGCCACAGGCCGTGGAGCCGTCGTTCTTGAGGTACTCGTAACTGCTCAGCGTACGACCGGTCTTCAGGTCGATGCCGTTGATGTGGCGCAGGACGTCCGCGGCCGAGGGCTCGTCGCCCTCCTCCATCTCGTAGTCCCAGGCCATGTCCAGGACCGGACGGTCGCGCTCGTCCTCGGAGTGCCGGAGCTTCTCCCGGACGATCCGGCCGAGGTGGTAGAAGAACCACAGGTCGGAGCGACGGTCGTCGACGGGTTCGACGGCCACGTCACGCCACTGGACCATGCGCTGGGTCTGGGTGAAGGTGCCGCACTTCTCCACGTGCGACGCGGCGGGGAAGAAGAAGACCTCGGTGGGGCACTTCTCGGTGGAGATCTCGCCGCGCTCGATCTCCGGGGCGTCCCGCCAGACGGTCGCGCTCTCGATCATCGCGAGGTCGCGGACGACCAGCCACTCCAGATTGGCCAGGCCAAGGCGCTGGAGCTGCCCGTTCGCCGAGCCGACGGCGGGGTTCTGCCCCATCAGGAAGTAGCCGTAGACCTTGCCGGCGATCATGTCCATGGTCGTCTGGTACGTGCCGTGGTCGCCGTCGATGCGGGGCAGGTAGTCGTAGCAGAAGTCGTTCTCCGGGGTGGCCGCGTCGCCCCAGTACTCCTTCAGCAGGGAGACCATGTAGGCGTCGGCGTTCCACCAGTAGCCCTTGCGGTAGACGTGCCGCACGTCCTCCACGAACCTGTCCAGCGTGTGGTGGGTGACGTTGGGCATCGGCATGTAGCCGGGCAGCAGGTTGTACAGGGTCGGGATGTCCGTGGAGCCCTGGATGCTGGCGTGACCGCGCAGGGCGAGGATGCCGCTGCCGGGCCGCCCGAGGTTGCCGAGCAGCATCTGGACGATGGAACCGGCCCGGATGTACTGGGCGCCGACGGTGTGCTGGGTCCAGCCGACGCTGTAGATGAGCGCGGTGGTCTTCTCGCGGCCCGAGTTCTCGGTCCAGGCGCGGCAGACGTCCAGGAACTGCTGCCGGGTGATGCCGCAGACCCGCTCGACCATCTCCGGTGTGTACCGGGCGTAGTGCCGCTTGAGGATCTGGAGCACGCAGCGCGGGTGCGTCATGGTGGGGTCGGTCGCGATCGTGCCGGGCGGACGCGGGGGCGGCTCGTGACCGCCCTTCGCCTGTGCGGGGGTGGCGGAGATGAGCGTGCTGCCCTGGCGTCCGTCGGTACCCTCCTCGAGGGTCTCGTACGCCCAGCTGGAGCTGTCGTAGCTGCCGGTCTCGGGGTCGTAGCCGCTGAAGAGGCCGTCCAGGTCCTCGGTGTCCTGGAAGTTCTCGTTCACGAGGAACGGGGCGTTGGTGTACGCCTGCACGTACTCCTTGAAGTGCAGGTCGTTGGAGAGGATGTAGTTGACCACTCCGCCGAGGAAGGCGATGTCGCTGCCCACCCTGATCCGCACGTGCTGGTTGGCGTGAGCGCTGGTGCGGGTGAAGCGGGGGTCGATGTGGATGATCCTCGTGCCGCGCACCTTGGCCTCGGTGACCCACTGGAAGGCCACCGGATGGGCTTCGGCCATGTTGGAGCCCATCAGGATGATGCAGTCCGAATTGACCAGGTCCTCAGGGTAGTTGGTGGCACCGCCGCGTCCGATCGAGGTTCCCAGACCGGGAACCGTGGCGGAGTGTCAAATACGGGCCTGGTTCTCGATCTGGATGGCTCCGAGGGCGGTGAACAACTTCTTGATCAGGTAGTTCTCCTCGTTGTCCAGCGCCGCGCCGCCCAGACCCGCGAAGCCCAGGGTGCGGCGGAGCACCCTGCCCTGGTCGTCGGTGTCCTGCCAGCCCCTGCGCCGCGCGTCCAGGACCCGGTCGGCCACCATGTCCATGGCCGTGTCCAGGTCCATGCGCTCCCACTCGGTGCCGTACGGCGGCCGGTAGAGCACGTGGTTCTCACGCTGCGGCCCGGTGACGAGCTGCTTGCTGCACGAGCCCTTGGGGCACAGGCGTCCCCGGTTGACCGGGCTGTCCGGGTTGCCCTCGATCTGGATGACCTTCTCGTCCTTCACGAAGACGTTCTGCGAGCAGCCCACCGCGCAGTAGGGGCAGACCGAGTGCACGACCCGGTCCGCCTCCTCGACGCGCGGCTTGAGCGTGCGGGACCGCTTCGACTGGACGGCCCTGCCTCGCCCCAGCCAGTCGGCTCCGGTGATCTGCCGGTACACCGGCCACATGTCCAGCAACCGTTTGACGACCATCCGCCCACTCCTTCGCGCAAAGGGGCATCGCCTCATGTCGACGCTACCGGCTGGGGACCGGGTCGCAAGTTCTGGGGAACGCGCAGGTCAGAGGGCGACGGACCGGGCGGTGGTGAGTGCGCGGGCGGCGTCGGCCAGGATCGCGGCCGCCCGGTCGACGTCCTCGGCACTCGTCCAGCGGCCGAGCGAGAGGCGTACGGCGCCCAGGGCGCGGGTGTCGTCGAAGCCCATGGCGCTCAGCACGGGCGAGGGGGTGTGGGCGCCGCTGTGGCAGGCGGACCCGGTGGAGGCGGCGAGACCGGGCGCGGCGGCGAGCAGCTCGTGTCCCGTGGTGCCCTCGACGCCGATGTTGAGGGTGCCGGGCAGCCGCCGCTCGCAGCCGTTGAGGCGGACCCGGCCGGGCAGGGCCAGCTCCAGCGCCCGGTGCAAGCGGTCGCGCAGGTCCGCGAGGAGCCGTGCCTCGCCCGCGGCCAGCTCCGAGGCGGCGAGGTCGGCGGCGGTGCCGAGGGCGACGGCGAGGGCGACGTTCTCGGTGCCCGCGCGCAGCCCGCGCTCCTGGCCGCCGCCGTACACCACGGGCTCCAGACGGATGCCGGTGCGCACGCGGAGGGCGGCGACGCCCTTCGGGGCGTACATCTTGTGGCCGACGACGGTGAGGAGGTCGGCGCCGAGGGCTCCGATGTCGAGCGGCACCTTGCCCGCGGCCTGGGCGGCGTCGCAGTGGAAGAGGGCGCCGTGGTCGTGGGCGAGGCGGGCGAGGTCGGCGACGGGCTGGAGGGTGCCGGTCTCGTTGTTGGCGGCCATGACGGAGACGACGGCGGTGCGGTCGTCCAGCGCGGCGGCGAGGTCGGCGGGGTCGACCAGGCCGCGCGCGTCGACCGGCAGGCACGTCACCTCGACGCCGTCGAGGCGGTGCAGGGCCTGGCAGGTCTCCAGGACGGAGGGATGCTCGGTGACCTGGGTGATCACCCGCCGCCGGCCCTCGGGAGCGGCGAGCACGGCGCCGCGCAGAGCGAGGTTGTTGGCCTCGGACCCGGAGCCGGTGAAGACGATCTCCGCCGGGTCGGCGCCCACGAGCGCGGCGACCTGGCGGCGGGCGCGGGCCAGCGCGTGGCGGGGTGCGGCGGCGTAGGCGTGCCCGCTGGAGGGGTTGCCGAAGCCGCCGGCGAGGAACGGCAGCATCGCGTCGACCACGCGGGGGTCGACGGGGGTGGTGGCGTTGTGGTCGAGGTAGACGACACGTGCGCCGTCGCGGGTCGGATCGGGCGGGGCGACGTACGGTCCGTTCACGGCGGGGGCCTCACATGAAGTTGCGGGTGTGCAGTGCGGACAGGGCGGCGGCCTCGTCGTCGGGGAAGCCGAGCCGGGCGAGCCGGTGGCGGCGGCCCTCGTCCATGTCCTTCTGGAGTTCCCCCACTGCCTGCCAGCCCCGGGCGATGTCCTCGGGCTCCCAGGATCCGGCGGCGAGCAGGACCAGGGAGTCGAAGACGTCCTGGTTGAGCCCGGCGGTGCCGATCAGCGCGTCGTGCCGTCGCTCGACGGCGGCGCGCAGCCGGCCGTGCAGCAGCGGGTCGACTCCGGCCCGGTGTTCGAGGTGACCGACGCCGAAGGCGACGTGTCGGGCCTCGTCGGTGCGCACCAGGTGGCTGATGCGGCGGGTGACGGGGTCGGGGGCGTGGTGTTCCAGGAAGGACAGGAGGTTGAGGAAGCTGCCCTCGCCGAGGACGGAGAGGAGGAAGGAGGCGATGGAGAAGTCGGGCTCGGTGAGCAGGGTGGCCAGCGAGGCGCGGCCGCCGACCGAGGAGGTGCCCATCTCGCCGCCCTTGAGCAGGGCCCGCCGGGTGAAGACCTCCACGTGCCGGGCCTCGTCGGCGGCCTGTACGGCGAGCAGTTGCAGCACCTCGCGGAAGTGCGGGTGGACCTGGACGAGGAGTCGGCCGGGGATGACCAGGGCGGCCTGCTCGTTCTCCACGAGATACGTCATGACCTGGACGACGGCGCCCTCGATCTCGTCGGGCAGGGTGAACTCGGCGTCCCAGTCGACGGCCGCCTCGGGGTTCCACTGGGAGGCGGTGGCCTGGCGGTAGAGCCGGGGGGCCAGCTCGGTCCAGGCCACGTCGCGGTCGGCCACCGCGAAGGGGATCTCGGGGCCGCCCGCCTCCACCAGGGCGCCGCGCGCGGCGAGGCCCCAGTGCAGTGGTGCCCGCTCGGCGATCTCGGTGCCTGCGGGGCCGCCCGCGCGTTCCGCGCCGTGGAGGCGGGCGCTCGCGGCGGGCCCCGGGCGGACCCGCGCGACGACCGGGGCCTCGCGCGGGTCGGCCCGCTCAAGCTCGTGCCCCTCGTGACGGCACCAGGCCGTGAGGTGGGGCAGGAGTGCCGGGTCGGTCCCGGTGATCTCGACGGTGGTACCGGGCGGCACCCGGCGCAGGACGCGGGTCAGCAGCAGCCGCGCGCCCTGCTCGAAGCCGAGGGCGCCGAGGTCGGCCGGGGCCGTGCCGGTGGTCATGGCCGGTAGTCGGCGGCGGTGATCCGGCCGCCCGGGTCGTAGAAGCCGCTCGCGTCGACGGCGGCGGTGAGCTGCCCGAACCCGGTCTCGCGGGCGGCCACCCACCGGGTGAGCCCCTCCAGGTCGAGCAGGCGGCGCACCTCGGGGTCGCTGTACGACATGGAGAGCAGCAACTGCGTGAACCGGTCGGCCAGTTCCGGGTCGAGGGAGGGTCCGGCGGCCAGGACGCAGTGGTCGTAGGGCGCGGTCTGGGTGAGCAGCCGGGTGCCGCCGGGCGGCAGGGTGCCCTCCTGGCCGAACAGCAGATGGTTGGCGTCGATCATGCAGGCGGCGTCCACCTCCCCGGCCATCAGGGCGCGGGCCGCGTCCCGTTCGCCGCCGATGTGGTCGCCGTGCAGGCCGACGCCGGTGTCGTGGCGGCGCACCTCGAAGTCGGTGCCCGGCTCCAGGCCGAGACCGGCGAGGTGGTGCAGCGGGATGAGGGTGGACTGCGGGGAGTCGACGGCGCCGACGGCGACGGTCCTGTCCTTGAGGTCGGCGGGCTCGCGGACGGCGCCGTCGGCGCGGACCACCACGACGGAGGTCAGATCGCGGTCGGTGTCGCGCATGAGAAGCGCGCGCACGTGGGTGTCCTGCGCGTCGGCCAGACGGCGGGTGCGCAGCCACGCCAGCGGGGAGTGCCAGGCGGCGTCGACGCGGCCGTCGACCAGGTCCTGCGCCTGACGTTCGTAGTGGGCGTAGAGCACGAAGTCGAAGGGCAGGCCCTGCTCTCGCAGCCAGTCCCGGAAGCCGGACCAGATGGTGACGACCTTGGGGTCGTAGGCGACGGCGCCGAGGAGCAGCTCGGTCATCACGCCTCCCCGAAGAGCGGCAGGCCCAGCTCGGCGCGTCCGCAGAAGTCGTGCAGCGCCTCGGTGGTCGGGGCCATCACGCGGGCGGCGAGGGCGTCGCGGAAGCGTCGTTCGACACCGGTCTCGCGGCGGAAGGCGGCGCCTCCGCACAGGCGCATGGTGCCGTCGGCCACCTCGGCGGCGGTCTCGGCGGCGAGGGCCTTGATCTGGAGGACTCGCAGGGTGGCCTCCGGGCTTCCGTTCTCCACGGCGGTCAGTGTCGCTTCCAGCATCGCGCGCAGCGCGTCGGCGCGCAGCCGCAGCGCGGCGTACTGGTTGCGGGCGATCGGCTGTTCGGCCAGCGTCTGGTCGAGGTGGACGAGGCGGGTCTCGCGCAGGTGGGTGGCGGTGAGGTTCAGCAGGGCCTCGGTCACACCGAGCGAGAAGGCGGCGCTGAGCACCAGGAAGCAGGGCAGCACCACTTCGAGGGCGGTGCCCAGTCCCTCGCCGTCGGTGCCGAGCAGCGCGGCGCGGGGGACGGCGACGGACTTCGCGGAGACGGGGCTTGAGGCGTTGCCGCGCAGCCCGAACCCGTCGTAGGGGCCGCGCACGTCGAGTCCCGTGCTGTCGCTGGGGACGAGCCACAGCGACATCACGCCCTCGGCCTCCAGCGGCTTGCTGGACCAGACGTAGCTGTCGGCCTCTCCGGCCGAGGTGATCCAGGACTTCCGCGCGTCCAGGAGCACGGTGTCGGCGCCGTCGGGGGTGGCGGTGCCGACGGGGGCCCAGAAGTGGCTGCGCGAGCCGCGCTCGGAGAAGGCGAGGCTGCTCAGGTGACCGCCGGAGGCGATCTCGCGGCGGACGTCCTCGGGGGCGTACCGGTCGAGGACGGTGACGGCCGCGTAGTGCATGAGCAGCACCATCGCGGTGGAACCGCAGGCGCCCGCGAGCCGCTCGATCACCTGCGCCGCCTCGCGCAGCCCCGCGCCCGCCCCTCCGCTCTCCCGCGAGCTGAGCAGCCCGAGCAGCCCGGCCTCACCGAGCGCCCGGATGCCCTCGCCCGGGAAGCGCCCCGCGCGGTCCACCTCGTCGGCCAGAGGCGCGACGACGTCGCGGAGCACGGCCTCGAAGTCCTCGGTTCGGATGTACGGGGATTGCGTCGTCTGCATGATTGCCGCACCTTGGGGGGTTAGCGCCCGAATACTCCCTGTCACCGGGCAGTCAAGCAGCAGCCCCCGCGCAACCGGAAACGGCTTCACCGGCGGGGGTGAAGGCGTGAAATCGCGTTCGATATCGGCCGGTTGAGCCCCCTGCTTCAGTCCTGCCGGGCGGTGCCCGAGACGGCCGGGCCGATGTCGGCGCGAAGGTGGGACACCGCGAGGGCGACGGCCTCCTCGGCCGTGGCGGCCTCGCCGAGGGCGGCTCTGAGCGGACGCCTCATCACGCGGTACGGCTCGCCCTTGACCGGCGGGTCTATCGCGATCTCGACCCGGAAGGGGAATCCGGTGCAGGAGCTGAACCCGAGCGTCCAGTGGCTGGAGAAGACGTAGAGCTGCCGCAGCCGGGGTTCGGCGTGGGCCGCCTCCACGAGGGCGGCGAAGGCGGTGAAGTCCGGCGCCCCGGCGGCCTTGCGGCGCATTTCCCGCCACTGGTGTGCGACCAGGGCGGCGGGCCCGCGTTCATGGGCCTCGGCGTGTTCGTCGTAGCTCAGGAAGGGCGCTTCGGCGCGGATCTCGCGCAGGCTCGCACCCCGGTTCCAGGCGGCACCGGCCCGGACCACGTCCGACAGGTCTGCTGCCCAGCCGCTGACGAGCGAGATGCCCTGGCTCCCTCCCGCGACGTGGATGAGACCGTTCTGGGACCCCATGATGTGCACACCGAGTGGATCGCGCTCGGGGACGGCGGAGGGTATGAGCGCCGAGGTGCGCGGCGCGCCGCCGTGAGGCAGCACCGTGAGATCGAGTCCGAGCCGGACCGCCTCCTGCTCCAGCGCCGCCACGAGGCCGCCCTCGGCGGCCGGTTCGGGATACGGGTCGGGATTCATCCCCGCAGTATGACCCGGTCGTACGACCAGAGCCGTACGACCGGGTCAGCCGGGCAGCAGGGCGTCCATGTAGCTGTTGGTCGGGCGCCGGACCTTCTTCAAGGTGCGTACGTCCAGGGCGACTTCGGCGGAGGCGGTGCCGAGGTGGCCGTGCGGGTGCCAGCTGCCGGTGACGGTGACCCAGGTGTCGGGCTTCGGCGAAGGGTGGCCGTACATACGGACCTTGACCGACTGGGCGTCCGCTGCGCAGCAGTTGATGATGAGCCGGGTCAGGTCCCAGCCGTCGCCCTTGGCGGCGGGGGTGGCGAAGCCGGTCATCAGGACGGTGCGCTTCCCGATCGCCTTGGTGCGGTCCTGCCGCACCCGGTGGGTGAAGTCGCCGAGGGTGAGGGGCAGCGGGGAGGTCGCGGGGAGCGGGTCGAACGCCGCGTCGGAGGTGTCGGCGGCGGTCGCGCGGGGTGTCTCGCGGGCGGCGGTGTAGGCGCCGAGGGAGGGCGGGGCGTAGAGGAGGAGGCTCAGGGCGGGCAGGAAGAGGAGCCAGGCGACGCGCGGCGGCGGGTGTTCGCCCGCGTGCGGGGCGCTGCGGAACGCCGTCCACGCCTGGGTCGCCCCGAGGATCAGCAGGATGACGCCGGAGGCGATCAGGAGGGGCCGCATCCCCGCCTTGACGTACCGCAGATACAGGTCGGAGAAGAGGGCGGCCTGGAGCAGGCCGAGGCCGCTAAGAAGGAGCAGGGCCGCCTGGACGGGCCGTTTCACAGCAGTACTCCTCCGATCAGCGCGCTGCACAGGACGGCCACGATCACCGTGGCCGTGGAGAAGCGGAGCGCGAAGGCGCGCCCGAACGTGCCCGCCTGGAGGGCGATCAGCTTCAGGTCGACCATGGGCCCGACCACCATGAAGGTCAGCCGGGCGACCGGTGAGAAGCCGGTCAGCGACGCGGCCACGAAGGCGTCGGCCTCGGAGCAGACCGCGAGCAGCACGGCCAGTCCGGCGAGGAACGGCACCGCCAGCCACGCGGAGCCGGTGAACGCGTCGAGCAGGGAGGGCGGTACGGCGACGTTGAAGGTGGCCGCCGCGAGCGCGCCGACGACCAGGAAGCCGCCCGCGTGCAGGAAGTCGTGCTGGACGCCCGCGCGGAACTCCGCCCAGCGGCTGTGCCCGTGATGGTGTCCGGTGTGCCGGGAAGTGGGGCGCAGCCACTCCGACTTGCCCCGCCACAGCCACAGCCAGCCCATCAGGGCGGAGACGAGGAGCGAGGTCACCAGGCGCGCCGCCACCATCACCGGCTGCCCGGGGAAGGCCACGGCGGTGGCGGTCAGCACGACCGGGTTGACGGCGGGCGCGGAGAGCAGGAAGGCGAACGCGGCGGCGGGCTCGACCCCGCGCCCGATCAGGCTGTTGGCGACCGGCACCGACGCGCACTCGCAGCCGGGCAGCGCCACGCCCGCGATCCCGGCGACCGGCACCGCGAGGGCGGCTCGTCTCGGCAGCAGCCGGGTGAAGACGGAGGCCGGGACGAACGCGTTGATGGCCCCCGAAAGCGCGGTGCCGAGCAGCATGAACGGCGTCGCCTGGAGGACCACGGCGAGCGCGACGGTCCGCCACGCCTGGACGGCCGGCGCGTCACCCCACCGCCCGACGAGGAAGACCAGCGTGCCGGGCAGCACGGCCGCGCCCAGGAAGAGGAGGGGTTTGTTGCGCAGCGGGCCCGGTGCGGCGGGTTCCGGCGGCGCGGCTGTCTCCTGGACCCGTTCCTGCGTCTGCTGCATCCCGCCCCGACCCGTCAGCCATTCCTCATACGATCGGCTCAACATAGCGACCGAAGGTAAGACGTCTCACGCGCCGGTTTCCCCGGCTCCCGCCGGGCCCTGCTGCCCGAGGAGTTGACCGTCGACTGCTACGAGGGGACGGCCTGGGTGTCGCTCACCCCGCTCCTCATGACGGAGGTGCGCCTGCTGGGGATGCCCTCGGCTCTGCCCGCGCTCCCGGACTTCCCGCAGACCAATCTGCGCACCTACGTCCGGCACCGCGGCGGCCGGGACGGGCTGTGGCTGTTCTCCGTCGAGGTCGGCTGCCCGGCGCTGTGTGCGGCGCGCGCCATCGGGGCGCCGTACCACCCGGGGAGCGTGGAGCTGCGCAGGCACGGGGACACCGTCGTCTACGCCGGCTCGCGCCGGACCGGCGGCGTCTTCTATCGGCTGGTCGTCCGGCCCGGCGATCCCGTCGAGCCGACGGAGCGCGACCACTGGCTGGTCTCGCGCTGGCGGGCGTACACGCGCCGCGCGGGCCTGGTGTGGGCCAGCCCGGTGGAGCACGAGCCGTGGCCGTTGAACTCCGCGCGCGTCGAGGCGCTGGAGGAGAACCTGACGGCCGCGGCGGGCCTGCCCGCGCCGCTCGGCGAGCCCGTCGTGCACTACTCACGGCCGGTGCGGGACGTACGGCTGGGCGCGGCACGGCCGGTGTGGGGCGGCGGTCGCTGACCAGGCCGTGGCGACGGCGGATGCCGGCGGGTCCGGCGCCGAGGCGTGCCGTGGGGAGCCGGGGAACAGGCCGTCGTTGATCGGTGCACCGCCCCCGCATAGGCTGTCATGCGCACCACACGCGCGCACCGCACCTCACCCGCCGTCGCGAGGCGGCGCGCCCCCGCCGACACCTGTGGTCCGGATGGTCGGGTCCGACGAGGGAGACAACCGACGATGACCAGGGCGATGAAGTCACTGCTGGCCGGGCTGGTGGCCGAGGCGTCCAGGACGCTCACCCCGCCGGCCGAGCCGCGCGTGGTCATGGGCGCGTTCTGCGCGGCCATGAGCAAGCGTCGCGGGCGTCCGATCGACCTCGTCTTCCGGTCCTTCCCCGAGGACGTCCCGGCGTCCGGGCTGCGGCTCGACTGCGGCGACCGGTCCATCGTCGTGGTGGAGGAACGCACCCCGCCGGAGTCCCAACTCGTCATCCTCGGACATGAGTTGTGGCACGAGGAACAGGGCGAGCACGGGCACCGCGCCGCCGGTTCCCTCGATCCCGCGCGGGCAGCCGAGGCCGTACGACGGACGGCCGCGCGGATCCTCGCCGCGCGCGAGGTCCCCCGCGAGACGCTGCCCGCCGTCGCCGCCCGCGCCGGATCGGCCGACCGGCACGAGCGGGACGCGGAGACGTTCGGGCTGCTCTTCGGACGGGAGTTACGGACCTGGATACCCGGCCGCTACGCCCGGGGCCCGGTCAACTCCGCGACCCTGGAGGGCCGGATCAGGCTGTCCCTCCTCAACCGGGGCGGACAGTTGCCGAGATGACCCCGACGGTCCCCCATCTCCCTTACGCCCTGCCCGCCGTGCTCCTGGCGCTGGCGCTGGCGCTGAAGACCCCGACGTTCGTCCGCGCCTGGAAGGACCCGGACGTCCGCGCGACGACGCTGCTCCTGCTGCAGGGTGTCGCCGTGTTCGTCTCGGTCTCCCCGGCCGGCATCCACGGGATCAACACCGCGACCGGCGTGCCCAACATCGCGGCGCCCTGGGTGTATTCGCTGCTGACCGCGTTCTGCGGCTCCTGCCTGGCGATGGTCGTCACCTGGCGGGACGAACCGTCCCCGCGCCGCAGCCGTGCCATCCGACGCATCTGGCTGATCTACACCGGGACCGTCGTCGCGCTGTGGATCACCTTCCTGCTCGCGGACGTGCCGTCCGAACGCGTCCACGACCTGGACACCTACTACGCCTGCGAACCCTGGATGCGCTGGCACATCCTGCTCTATCTCCTCGCGCACATGGTGTCCGCGCTCGTCGCCGCCTACCTGATCCGGACCTGGCTCTCCCGGGTGCGCGACACCTGGCTCAAGGCCGGACTGGTGTTCCTCCAGGCCGGCTACGCCTTCGGGCTGGTCTTCGACATCGCGAAGTTCGCCGCCGTGGGGGCGCGCTGGACCGGCACCGACTGGGACTGGCTGTCGACCCGGCTGGCACCGCCCTTCGCGATCCTGGACGCCACCCTGGTCGGGATCGGGTTCATCGTGCCGCAGGCCGGACCGTTCCTGGAGAAGTGGACCCGCGACCGGATCAGCTTCCACCGGCTGCGCGCGCTGGAGTCCGCCCTGCGCACGGTCGGACCGTCCACCGCCCCGGCCCGCGTCGGACGCCTCGCGCCCCTCGACCTCAGACTGCTCCAGCGCCGCCAGCGCATCCACGACGGACTGCTCCGCCTCGCGCCCCTCCTCGACGAGGACGTGTGGCACCGGTCGTACGACGCGGCGCGCGGCGCCGGGCACGACGAGCGGACGGCACTGGGCGTCGCCGGTGCGGTCACGGTGCGGGCGGCGCTCGCGGCGGCGCGCACCCCGGCCTCGCGCGCCCCGGAGGGCCGGGGAGCCGAATCCGCGCGCCCCACCGACCCCAAGCGCCCCACCGACCCCGCGCGCCCCACGGACCCCGTGCGGATCGGTGGCGACGAGGACGAGATCGAGGCCATCTCCCGTGTGTTCCACCGCGCACGGATCATCGACCCCGTCCGCCGACGGGTGATTCCCGAAGAAAGCATGAGCACCCATGTCTGACGTTCCCCGGCCCACCGCTGTCGTCATCGGCGCCGGTATCAGCGGCCTTCTCACGGCGGCGGCACTCGCCGAGCACACCGACGTGACCGTCGTCGAGCGGGACATCCTGCCCGCGGGGCCCGCGCCGCGCCGGGGCGTTCCCCAGGCGCGCCACGCGCATCTGGTCTGGTCGGGCGGGGTGCTGGCGTTCCGGGAGCTGCTGCCGGGGTTCGTGGAGGATCTGGTCGAGCGGGGGGCGCGACTGGTGCCCATCATGGGCGAGATGGTCTCCCGCGCCCCCAACGAGGTCTGGTTCCGCCGCTTCACGGCCACCCATCACCGCAACCTGGTGTGTTCGCGGGACCTGTTGGACGCCGCACTGCGTGATCGCGTCCTCGCCGACCCGCGTCTGACGTTGCGTCAAGGCACCTCGGTCCTCGGTCTCGTGGGAGAGGCGGCACGTGTCAACGGCGTCCGCGTGCGCACGGAGGGGCAGGACGGCGAGGAGACGCTGGCCGCCGATCTGGTGGTCGACGCCTCGGGCCGGGGCTCCCGGGCTCCGCACTGGCTGAGGGAGTTGGGGCTCCCCGAGGTCGCGGAGCGCGAGGTGAACGCCGGGGTCGCCTACGCCACGCGGCTGTACCGCGCCCCCGCCGCGACACTGGACATCCCCTTCCCGCTCGTCAACGTCCAGGCCAACCCGGCCAAGTCCCCCGGGCGCGGCGGCATCATCCTGCCCGTCGAGGACGGCCGCTGGATCGTCACGCTCTCCGGCACCCGAGGCGGTGAACCCACCGCCGATCCGGACGAGTTCGCGGAGTTCGCCTTGCGGCTGGGTGACCCGGTCATCGGGGAGCTGATCCGCGACGCCGAGCCGCTCGGGGAGATCGTCACCACGCGCAGCACGGCCAACCGGCGCCGCTACTTCGAGAAGCTGCGCGAGTGGCCCGACGGTTTCACGGTGACCGGGGACGCCGTGGCGGGCTACAACCCCGTCTACGGGCACGGCATCACGGTGGCCGCCCAGAGCGCCCTCGCGCTCGGCGCGCTGATCGGCGCCCACGGTCTCGCCCGCCCCGGCACCGGACGGCGGCTCCAGCGGACGGTGTCCCGCCCGGTCGCCGCCGCGTGGGAGCTGGCGATCGGGCAGGACGTGTTCTACCCGGGCGCGAGCGACCGCCCGCCGAACCGCGCCGAGCGCGCCCTGGCGGCCTTCGTGGACCGTGCCGTCGCCACCGGCGCCCGCAATCCGCGCGCCCTCGGGGCGCTCCTCGACGTGATGAGCCTGGAGAAGCCCGCGACCCGTCTCTTCTCCCTCGACATGCTGGTACCGATGCTGTTCGGACCCCGGCGGCCGTTCCTCACGGAGGCTCCGCTGACCGAGGAGGAGCGCAAGTCCGCCACCGGCTGAAGCCTTGTGTGAGCATCGTCACGTAGCTGTTTTTCGGCTCCGCGGGTACCGCGCGGGCGCCCGCACGCGGGCGCCACCGCCCTGAAACGCGTCACGGCGACCTGGCCCGATTTCGCGCCGACGGCCGAAACGCACGCCCGGCGGGCCGGTCGGGCGGGGTGGATCGCTACCCTCCGCACACCGCCGCGCACCTCAGCGTCAGGGTTGTACGGGACCCGGAAAATGTTTTGTGCGCCCCGCGACGGTTGCATTCCATTCAATAACGCTTGGATAACGGCAGCGTCGTAGAAGAAATCCACAGACAAGCGCGATGAGTACGACTCTTACCGTCCTCACAAGGTTGCACGCATCGGAACTTGTTCCTTGGATGAACGGACTCTTAGCTTGAGGTGATCTTCATACGAACCTAAGGAAGCTTCACCATGCGATCCCCGCACCGTGACATTCCGCCCCTCGCCGAGGTGCGACGCATCACCCAGAAGAAGCGCGACGCCTGGTGGACGGTGCTGCTCGTCGACCCGGTCGCGACGCCTCTGGTGCGGTTCACCGCGATGCGTACCAGGATCACGCCGAACCAGATCACCTGGGGCGCGCTCCTGCTCGGCCTCGGGGCGGCGGCCTGTTTCGCCCAGGGCTCGTGGCACTGGCTCATCGCGGGAGCGCTCGTCTATCACCTGAGTTTCATCCTCGACTGCATGGACGGAAAGGTGGCCCGCCTCACGGGTCAGGGTTCCGTCTTCGGCGCGTGGCTGGACTACATATTCGACCGCATACGGGTAATGGCCTGCGCGGTCGCGCTGATGGCAGGCCAGTATCAGCGCACGGGCGAGATCCTCTACATCTGGCTCGCCGTCGTCGTGGTCTTTCTCGACGGTCTCCGGTACATCAACTCGCTGGAGATCTTCAAGACCCGCTACACCATGCGCAAGCAGATCAAGACGCGCCTGAAGGCGGCGCGCCGCGCGGAGAACGCCGCGCGCGTGGCGTTCATGGAGGACCTGCTCCGCGAGAACCCCGAGGCGGACATCGAGCAGGACCTCGGCAAGGCCGCGGCCGCCGGTGAGGTCTCCGGCGCGGACGAGGTCCTCGCGAACGCGGAGGGCATCGAGGGAGCCGACGGCGAGACCGCCGCGCCGAAGGCTCCCCGGCCGGTCATCGACCTGCACCAGGAGTTCCGTCACCGCTTCCCCGTCTACCTGCGGGTCCGCTCCTTCCTGCTGCGTCACCGCATCCGCACCCACGTGATCAGCGGTATCGAGTTCCAGATGGGCGTCTTCATCGTCGGCCCGCTCCTCGACGCGACCGCCGAGGTGACCATCGCCGCGGGCGCGCTGCTGATGATCTTCGAGCTGGCCATCGTCTACAAGCTGCTGCTGTCGACGCGCGACTTCACCCGCACCATCGACTCCTTCCAGCGCGAGGAGCTGACCACCGCCTCCTGAACGAGGCACCCGGCCCCACGGCCAATGTAGTGGAATATTCAACAACCCCGGTGGGTTCTACCCGGCGAAGGAGGTCACCAGTGGACACCACGTACTACGACCACGGCACCCTCGCCGAGCGCTGGGAGCGGGCGGGAATGTTCTTCGACGCCAAGGACTACGCGCGCGCCGCGCAGGTCCTCACCGGCCTGGTCGAGGAGGTGCCGGAGCAGACCGCGCCCCGGCTGCTGCTGGCCCGCGCCTACTACCACTCCGCGCAGCTCGGCCGAGCGGAGGCGGAGCTGCGGACCATCGTGGAGCGCGACCCGGTGGAGCACTACGCCCGTCTGATGCTGGGCCGCACGCTCGAGCGCCAGTCGCGGAACGCGGAGGCGGAGCCCCACCTGCGGATCGCGTCCGCGCTGGCGGGCGAGTTCCCGCAGGAGTGAGCCGCGGGCGAAGCCCCGCGTGACAGCGGAACAGCACGTTTTTCCAGGCCCGGCGGGGGTGTTGTCGCCCACGCCGGGCCGACGTGTGCGCCGCCGTGGCATCCTGACCCGATGTCACTCCCCAGCGATCACCCGCCGTTGGCCGAGCGGGTCGAGGAACTCCTCGCCGCCGACGGCCCGTTGCCCATCGTCACGGCCGGTCACCCGGTCCTGCGCCGCCCCGCCGAGCCGTACGAGGGACAGCTCGGCCCCGCCCTCCTGGAGCGCTTCGTCGCCGCGCTGCGCGTCACCATGCACGCCGCTCCCGGCGTCGGCCTCGCCGCGCCCCAGGTGGGCGTCCCCCTGCGGATCGCGGTGGCCGAGGACCCGGCGACGGTGCCCGAGGAGGTCGCGGCGGCCCGGGGCCGGACGCCGCTGCCGTTCCGGGTGCTGGTCAATCCGTCGTACGAGGCCGCCGGTTTCGACCTCGCCGCGTTCTACGAGGGCTGCCTCAGCGTGCCCGGCTATCAGGCGGTCGTGGCCCGGCACGCGCGGGTACGGCTGCGCGGGCAGGACGAGCAGGGCCGGGCGCTGGACGAGGAGCTGTCCGGATGGCCCGCCCGGATCGTGCAGCACGAGACGGACCACCTGAACGGCACCCTCTATCTGGACCGCGCCGAGCTGCGCTCACTGTCCACCAACGAGGCGGCAGCGGTCCTGTGGGCCGAGCCGTCGCCCGGGACCGCGGCGAAGGTGCTCGGCTTCGAACTCCCCTGACCGGCGAGGTCAGTTGTCGCGGTACGCCTCCAGCAGCCGCAGCCACACCTCGCCGAGCGTCGGGAACGCCGGGACGACGTGCCAGAGCCGGCCGACCGGGATACGGCCGGCGACGGCCATCGTCCCGGAGTGCACCAGCTCGCCCGCGCCGGGGCCGACGAAGGTGACGCCCCGCAGGATGTCCTCCTCCAGGTCGACCACCATGCGGGCACGGCCGGTGTAGTCGTCGCCGAAGAGCGAGGCGCCCGCGACGGAGCCGAAGTCGACGTCGACCGCGCGGACGCGGTGACCCGCCTCCTCCGCCTCGGCGAGGGAGAGGCCGACGGAGGCGACCTCGGGGTCGGTGAAGACGACCTGGGGCACGGCGTAGTGGTCGGCGGTGGCCGCGTGCGCGCCCCAGGGCTCGTCCTGGAGCGGGACGCCCGCCGCGCGGGCCGCGATGGCGGCGCCCGCGATCCGGGCCTGGTACTTCCCCTGGTGGGTGAGGAGGGCACGCGCGTTGACGTCGCCGGCCGCGTACAGCCACTCGGAGTCCGGCAGGCGCAGGGTGTCGTCCACCTCCAGCCAGGTGCCGGGTTCCAGGTCCACGGTGTCGAGCCCGATGTCGTCGGTCTGCGGGGCGCGGCCGGTGGCGAAGAGGATCTCGTCGGCCTCGATGCGCTCGCCGCCGTCGGTGACGGCCACGACCTTGCCGTTCTCCCGCGTGACGGACGCGACGGACGTGCCGGTGCGAAGGTCGACGCCCGCCTCGGTGAGGGCCTTGGCGACCAGTTCCCCGGCGAAGGGCTCCATGCGTCCGAGGAGTCCCTCGCCCCGGACCAGCAGCGTGACCCGGGAGCCGAGGGCCTGCCAGGCGGTGGCCATCTCGGTGGCGACGACTCCCCCGCCGACGACGATCAGCCGGCCGGGCGCCTGCTGGGCGCTGGTGGCCTCGCGGCTGGTCCACGGCCGGACCTCGTCCAGCCCGGGCAGTCCCGGGAGCTTGGCGCGGGTGCCGGTGGCCACGACGACCGCGTGGCGGGCGGTGAGCGTGGTGACCGTACCGTCCGCGGCGGTCACGGTGACCTTGCGTGGCCCGGCGAGGCGGCCCTGGCCCCGGTAGAGGTCGACCCCGGCGCCCTCCAGCCAGCTCACCTGGCCGTCGTCCTTCCAGTGCGAGGCGAATCCGTCCCGGCGGGCGAGCACGGCGGGCGCGTCCAGTGGCCCTCTCACCGACTCGGCCAGACCGGGCAGGCGTCGGGCGTCGGCCTGGGCGATGACCGGCCTGAGCAGCGCCTTGCTCGGCATACAGGCCCAGTACGAGCATTCGCCGCCGACGAGTTCGCTCTCCACCACGGCGGTGGACAGACCGGCCACGCGGGTCCGGTCGGCAACGTTCTCCCCCACGGGTCCGGCCCCGAGCACCACGACGTCGTACGCGATGGCTTCCGTTTCCGTCATGGGCCCCAGTGTGGTGGGTGGCGGGCGCGGGGGCCACACGGTAGGCGCGCGAGTCGGAGGCGTGCGGGCGGGGATCGGGCCGGTACGGGTGCGGTTTCTGGGGGTACGGGTGAGATGTGCGCCGGAATAGCCGGACCGGAGGGCGTGTTTGTGCCGAGGGCAGCACCCCCACACCAGGAAGAGGGACGATGCCATGAGCGGCAACACCGTGGAGCTGACCAAGGAGAACTTCGACCAGACGGTGCAGGACAACGAGTTCGTCCTCATCGACTTCTGGGCGGACTGGTGCGGCCCCTGCAAGCAGTTCGCGCCCGTCTACGACAAGGCCGCGCAGGAGAACCCCGACCTGGTGTTCGCCAAGGTGGACACCGAGGCCCAGCCGGAGCTGGCGCAGGCGTTCGGCATCCAGTCGATCCCGACGCTGATGATCGTCCGGGACCAGGTGGCGATCTACGCCCAGCCGGGCGCGCTGCCCGAGCCGGCCCTCACCGACGTCATCGACCAGGCCCGCAAGCTGGACATGGACGAGGTGCGCAAGAACATCGCCGAGCAGGAGGGGCAGGACCAGCAGTAGGCCCTGTCAGCACCGGTCACCGCGAAGGGAGTCGGCCGGCCCCGCCTGGTGCGGGTCAGCTCGAGTCGCGGTGGATGAGTGAGGCGTCCAGGACCGCGCGGACCCCGGGTTCCCGCCCGGGGTCGCGTACGACGCCGTCCACGAACGCGGCCAGCTCGCGCCCCGAGGGCACGTCCAGGCGGACGGTGCTGAGCCGGGGGCGCAGCAGCCGGCCGAGCATGAGGTCCCCCGCGCCGACGACGGCCACGTCGCCGGGGACGCGCAGTCCCGCGTCCTGAAGCGCCCGCATCAGGAGCATCGCGTACTCGTCGTCGTAGGCGAACACCGCGTCCAGCCCGGGCCATCCGGCCGCGACCCGGGCCGCGGCCGCCTCGGTGTAGGCCAGCGGGAGTTCGGTGACGGTGGCGTCCGTGCCGCGCAGCGCCTCGCGTACGCCCGCCAGGCGCGGGTGGGAGAACGCGTCCAGGCCGCGCTCCTCCGGGACGACCACCCCGACACGCCGCCTTCCTCGCTCGTACAGATGCGCGCCCGCACGCCGGCCGACCACCGCGTGGTCCATGAGCAGGGTGTGCGCTCCCTGGACGCGGCCGGGGCCGAGGGTCACCACGGCGCGGGCACCGGCGCGCTTGAGGAGCGCGACGCCCTGCGGGCCGGGTCCGGGGCCGGGGATCAGGACGGCGACGGGGCGTAACTCGGCCCAGGCGCGGGCGGCTTCGTCGCCGTGGCGGCCGAGGGCGCCGTACTGGACGACGGTGTAGTCGAGGCGGCCGAGGGCGGACTGGAGTTCGCCGAGGTGGCGGCTGTGGAGCGGGCCGACCGGGACGGCGGGGGCGGGCATCACGACCATGCGGCTGTGCCCGGCGCGCAGCGTGCGGGCGGCCGCGTGCGGGACGTAGCCGAGTTCGCGGGCGGCCTCGTGCACCCGGCGGCGCGTCGGCTCGCTGATACGGACGGCGCCGGTGTCGTTGAGGACGTAGGACACGGTCGCGCGGGAGACCCCGGCCAGGCGGGCGACGTCGGCGCTCGTGGGCGTGTTCGGTATCTGCACCATGACGCAACGCATCCTGGCAGAGCCGCCGGGAGCCGCTCCGGGCGGGGCGAGGTCGTACAGAACCGGACGAGAAGCGAGGCGCCAGGACGGGATGTACGCGAATTCCTTCGCCGTTCCACGAACACGTTCGCTACGAACTTGTTCGTGACGAACATGTTCGTTACGCTGCGGTCCATGCCCGCTTCTCCCCAGGACTACCCCCGTTCCCGCCGTGAGCGCCCCGCGAAGCCCGCGCTCAGCCGTGAGGTCATCGTCGCGACCGCCGTGGCCGTGATGCGTGCCGAAGGGCTGCGCAAGGTGACCATGCGGCGGCTGGCGCGGGAGCTGGACACGGGCCCCGCCTCGCTGTACGTCTACGTGCGCAACACCGACGAGCTGCACGCCGCCGTCCTGGACGAACTGCTCGGCACCGTCCCCCCGGCACCGGCCGAGGGCACCTGGCGGGAGCGTCTCGAGCATGTGCTCGTCGCCTGCACCGGGATGCTCCTCGCCCACCCGGAGCTGGCCCGCGCGGCGATCACCGCCCGGCCGCGCGGCCCGCACTACCTGAATCTGATCGAGACCCTGCTCGCCCTGCTCGACGAGGGCGGGGTGCCGCGCGCACAGGCCGCCTGGGGTGTCGATCTGCTGCTCCAGCACGCCGTCGCGACCGCCGCCGAACACGCCGGGGGCGACGACCCCGCGGAGTGGGAGGAGCTGATCGGCGTCCTGCGCCGGGCGGCCGACGACCCCACCCGGCCGCACATCGCGGCGGCCGCCCACGTCCTGCTCTCCGGCACGCCCGAGCACCGCCTGTCGTGGGCCTTCCAGACCCTGATCAACGGCATCGAGCGCACCGCCGTACCCGAGTGAGCCCCCAGGAGGCCGCCATGACCGCATCCGCTCCCGTACCCCACCACCCGATCGCCGTCGTCGGCGCCGGGCTCGGCGGGCTCACGCTCGCCCGGGTGCTGCACACCCGCGGCGTCGAGGCCGCCCTGTTCGACCTCGACGCCTCGCCCGAGGCCCGCACACAGGGCGGGATGCTCGACATCCACGACGACTCCGGCCAGAAGGCACTGCGCGCGGCCGGTCTGCACGACGCGTTCCTCGCCCGCGTCCACCGGGGCGGCGAGGCGACCCGCGTCCTGGACCGGCTCGCCCGTGTGCACCACGACGCACCGGACGACGGCGAGGGCGGCCGCCCCGAGATCGACCGGGGCGACCTGCGCGACCTGCTGCTCGGCTCGCTGCCCCGGGACACGGTCCGCTGGGGCGCGAAGGTGACCGGCGCGCGGCCGCTCGGCGACGGGCGGCACGAGGTCACGCTCGCTGACGGCGGCGCGTTCACCACCGACCTGCTGGTCGGCGCGGACGGCGCCTGGTCCCGGATACGCCCGCTGGTCTCGGACGCGGCGCCCGCCTACACCGGGATGTCCTTCGTCGAGGCGGACCTGCCCTCGGCGGACGAACGGCACCCGGTGAGCGCCGGGGTGGTCGGCGGCGGGATGCTGTTCGCGCTGGGCGCGGGGCGCGCGTTCCTCGCGCACCGCGAGACGGACGGCGGTCTGCACGTCTACGCGGCGGTCGAGGCGCCCGAGGACTGGCTCGACGGCATCGACTTCACGGACACCGAGGCCGCCAAGGCAGCGGTGCTGAAGGAGTTCGACGGCTGGGACGACACCCTCAAGGCGCTGGTCGCGGACGCGGAGGGCGCGCTGGTGCCGCGCCGCATCCACGCGCTGCCCGTCGGCCTGCGCTGGGAACGCGTCCCCGGGATCACCCTGCTCGGCGACGCCGCCCATCTGATGTCGCCGTTCGCCGGCGAGGGCGCCAACCTCGCCCTCCTGGACGGCGCCGAACTGGGCCTCGCGCTCGCCGCCCACCCCGGCGACACGGAAGCCGCGCTCGCCGCCTACGAGACGGAGATGTTCCGGCGGGCGGAAGCCTCCGCGGCCGACTCCGCACAGCAGGGACGGCTCCTGTTCCGCGAGGACTCCGCTCAGGTGCTGACGGCGATGTTCACGGGGGCGGAGGAGTAGGCGGGTCTCCGCCGGGTCTCCGTGACCGGGGGGCACGGTGGCCCGGGTGCGCCGTCGGCGGCGTCGGCGCCGGCGTCGTTCGGGACCGCTCAGAGTCCGCCGGAGGCACCCGTCAGCCGGTCCACCAGGTCCAGCCAGCCCTTCTCCAGCCGTTCCATCGGCATCCCGCACTGGCGGGTCAGATGGTGGATGAGGGCGGGGTCGAGGTAGGCGAGGAGCGGCTGGGCGAGCAGTTCGCAGTCGGCGTCGGGGACGAGCCTGCGCAGCAGCATCGTGACGTGGGCGCGCAGCGCCTGCGCCGAGGGGTGCTTGTAGCGGCGGCCGGGGTCCGGCTGGGCCGCCAGTTGCAGGTCGAGCTGCTCGGCCGAGCGGTAGAGGACCGCCACGCCGAAGGCGCGCAGCCGCTCCAGGGGCGGAGCGCCCGGGCCGAGCGGGGGCGGTCCGGCGAGGAAGTCCTCCTGGAGCGTGCGCGCGGAGTGGTCGAGCAGCGCGGTCAGCAGTCCGGTGCGGTCGCCGAAGCGGCGGAACACGGTGCCCTTGCCGACCTGGGCCGCCGCCGCCACGGCCTCCATGGTCACTCCGGCCGCTCCGTGCTCCGCGATCAGCCGGGAGGCCGCCTCCAGCAGGCGTGCCCGGTTGCGGGCCGCGTCGGCGCGCAGGCACGGCTCGTCGCCGGCCGGGGCGGGGCCCACCTCCAGCAACTGGGGTGCGTCGACGGGCTCCTCGGGCTGGGGACAAGGCGGCAGAGCGCTGGACATGAAGACAGCGTAAAGCATGGGGAACAAAACTGGACCCCGGTCCGGTTATGGTGGTAGAAACTTAAACGGACCCCGGTCCGGATCGTTTCAAGCGTGTTTCAGCCACCCCCTTGGAGTACTCCCATGTCCGTACGCATCCTCGCGCTCGTCGGCAGCCTCCGCGCCGGTTCGCACAACCGCCAGCTCGCCGAGGCGGCCGCCAAGCTCGCCCCCGAGGGCGCCGAGGTCGAGATCTTCGAGGGCCTCGCCGACGTCCCGTTCTACAACGAGGACCTGGACGTCGAGGGCCAGGTGCCGGCCGCCGCCGCCAAGCTGCGCGAGGCCGCCCAGAACGCCGACGCGTTCCTGCTCTTCGCCCCCGAGTACAACGGCACCATCCCCGCCGTCCTGAAGAACGCCATCGACTGGCTGTCCCGCCCGTACGGCGCCGGCGCCTTCACCGGCAAGCCCGTCGCCGTCATCGGCACCGCCTTCGGCCAGTACGGCGGCGTGTGGGCCCAGGACGACGCCCGCAAGGCCGTGGGCATCGCCGGCGGCAAGGTCATCGAGGACATCAAGCTCTCGATCCCCGGCTCCGTGACCCGCTTCGCCGAGACCCACCCGGTCGACGACGCCGAGGTCGCCGCGCAGCTCACCGAGGTCGTCACGCGCCTGCACGGCAGCGCGGGCGAGATCCTGGCCGCCTGAGCCACAGCAGTCCCGCAGGGGGCCGGAGCCGTGCAGGCTCCGGCCCCCTTTCGTGCCACTCGAAGCCGTCCACGCTGTCCCGGGACCGTACGCGCTGTTCCGGCGCCGTACCCGAGCCGCACCCCGGGCCGCCTCAGAGGTCCGTGCCGCCCCCGGCTCGTCCGGCAGGCGCGAAACGGCGGACCATGGGCAGACGGAGCCACATCCCGTCGCGCGAGCCTGAGGAGATGCCATGCGTCCGGAGCCGCCCCCGTTCGACCCGGAACTCGCCCCCGCGCTCGAACCGTTCAAGGACGCCCCGCCCCTGACCCCGGACGGGATCGCCGCCGCGCGGGAGACGGTCGACGCGCTGCCTCCCGAACTCATGGACGTCACGCTGGGCGGCGTCTTCACGGCGGAGGACCGCGCGGTGCCGGGGCCGGAGGGGGCGCCGGACGTCTCCCTGCTGATCTGCCGCCCCGCCGACGCCGCTCCCGGCACCCGGCTGCCGGTGATCTACCACGTCCACGGCGGCGGCATGATCCTGGGCAACAACCGGGCCGGGGTGGACGCCCCGCTGCACTGGGCCCGCGATCTCGGCGGCGCGGTGGTGGTCTCCGTGGAGTACCGGCTCGCGCCCGAACACCCCTACCCGGCACCGGTGGAGGACGTGTACGCCGGGTTCCTGTGGACCGCGCGGCACGCCCAGGCCCTCGGCGGCGACCCGGACCGGATCGTCCTCGCGGGCGCCAGCGCGGGCGGCGGTCTCACGGCGGCGCTCGCGCTGCTGCTGCGCGATCTCCAAGGCCCGCGGGTCCTCGGTCAGTTGCTGATGTACCCGATGCTGGACGACCGCAACGACACGGGCTCCAGCCACCAGATGGCCGGGGTCGACGTGTGGGACCGCTCCGCCAACGAGACCGGCTGGTCGGCGCTGCTCGGCGAGCGCCGGGGCGGCCCGGACGTCCCCCCGTACGCCGCCCCGGCCCGCGCGAGCGACCTCACCGGACTGCCCCCGGCCTTCCTCGACGTGGGCTCGGCGGAGACCTTCCGGGACGAGGTCGTGACCTACGCCTCGCGCATCTGGAGCTGCGGGGGCGTGGCCGAACTGCACGTCTGGCCGGGCGGTTTCCACGGCTTCGACGGTCTCGCGCCGCGCACCGCGCTGTCCTGCGCGGCCCGCGCGGCCCGATTCGACTGGCTGCGGCGCCTGTTGGGCCGGTAGGCCCGGGCCGGAGCCAGGCTCTCCGCGCTTACCCTGTGCGCATGGGCGATGCGTCGATGGTCGGGCTGATGGGGCGGGTGACCGGGACGGTGGGCCCGGGGCTGGTGGGCGAGGTGATCGTCCGGGTGCGCGGCGGCGCCGAGCACTTCCTCGCGTACGCGGCCGACAACGGCGTCCGGATCGAGCCCGGCACGGTCGTCATGGTGGTGGAACATTTGCCGCCACGCACGGTCTACGTCACGCCCGCGTACGACGGTTGAGCGCGCCCCGTCCCAGGTGAGAGCCTTGTTCGTCAAGATTGCGACAAGGCTTGGCCGGGGTCTTCTCCCCGCACCCGCGCAGGTGCACACTCCCTTCGTCCGGTGCCGTCGAGGGCACCAAGTCAAGGGGGCGTTTGCCGATGATCGTCGGCGTCGTTGCGGGGGTGGCGGTTGCCGCCGTCCTCGTACTCATCGGTCTGTTCAAGATGATGTGGCGGGTCGCGGAACCCAACGAGGCCCTCATCATCTCGGGGTCCAGGCACCGCACCGAGGGTGTCGGGGAGGGCATGGGCTTCCGCATCGTCACGGGGCGCGGCACGCTCGTGCTGCCCGGTGTCCAGGCGGTGCGCAAGCTCTCGCTGGATCTGAACGAGACCGAGTTGCACGTGGACTGCGTGACCCAGCAGGGCATCCCGCTGAAGGTGCGGGGCGTGGTCATCTTCAAGGTGGGCGACGACTACGTGTCGGTCGCCAACGCGGCCCGGCGTTTCCTGGATCAGCAGAAGCTGATGTCGGAGCGGGTGCACAACGTCTTCGCCGGTCATCTCCGCTCCATCGTGGGCGGGTTGACGGTCGAGGACATGATCCGTGACCGGGAGAAGCTGACCGGTCAGACGCGGGCCGCCTGCGGGACGGAGATGGAGAAGCTGGGTCTGATCGTGGACTCGCTCCAGATCCACGAGATCGAGGACCCGACCGGGTACATCCAGAACCTGGCGATGCCGCACGCCGCCGCCGTGCAGCGGGACGCGCGCATCGCACAGGCGGAGGCCAACCGGCTGGCCACCGAGGCCGAGCAGCAGTCGTACGCCCGGATGGCCGAGGCCACCCGGGACAGCGAGATCCTGCAGGCCGGCTACCAGGCCGAGCGGGACAAGGCGGCTGCGAAGGCCCGGCAGGCCGGGCCGCTCGCGGACGCGGCCGCGCGCCAGGAGGTCGTGGTCCAGGAGACCCGGGTCGCGGAGCTGGAGGCCAACCGCCGCGAGCAGCAGCTCCAGGCGGACGTCCGCAAGCCCGCGGACGCCAAGGCGTACGAGAAGCGGACGCTGGCCGAGGCCGAGCGCGACGCGCGGATCTCGGCCGCCCAGGCCAAGGCGAAGGAGACGGAGCTGGCCGCCGCCGCCGAGGCGACCCGGGTCAAGACCGCCGCCGGAGCCGAGGCCGAGGCCACCAAGAGCCGGGGTGCCGCCACCGCGTCGGCCACCCGCGCGACCGGTGAGGCCGAGGCCGCCGCGGCGCAGGCGAAGGGTCTCGCGGAGGCCGAGGCCGCCCGGGCCAAGGGTCTCGCCGAGGCGGAGGCCATCAAGGCGCGGGCCGCGGCCCTGGCGGAGAACCAGGAGGCGGTCGTCGCCCAGCAACTGGCCGAGAAGTGGCCGGAGATCGTGCGGGCGGGCGCGGACGCGTTCGGCAACGTCGACAACATGGTGCTGCTCAACGGCGCCGACGGCATGGGTGAGTTGTTCGCCAAGGCGCTCACCATGGGCGGCACGGGCCTGGGTCTCGCCCGTCAACTCCTCTCCGCGATGGACCACAAGAACCAGGAGCCGGGAGCCGGTTCACCCTCGGTCAACGGGGTGAGCGCGACACGGATTCCGGTGGAGACGGACAAGGGGGACAACTGACCGACAGGCGGCGGCCGTAGCCCTCCATGGGCGTGAACGGCCGCCGCCTTTCGCGTTGTTGCAGTTCGGCTAGGGTGCGTGGCGTGAGCACGTTCATCGATGACAACGTTCCCGGCCGTCACGGCCCCCACGCCACCACCGAGGCCGACCCGCGCGAGATCGGCCAGGTGCGCACCGAGTACTCCCCCGCCCACGACGGCGACCCCGATCCCGGTGAGATCGTCTGGACCTGGGTGCCGTTCGAGGAGAACGACGGCCGGGGCAAGGACCGCCCCGTGCTGGTCGTCGCGCGGGAGGCGGCCGGCACCTTCCTCGCCGTACAGCTCTCCAGCAAGCGGCACGACAACCACCGCGACTGGGTGGCGATAGGCCAGGGCCCCTGGGACCGCACGGACCGCGACTCCTGGGTGGCCGTCGACCGGGTGCTGCGGCTGCACGAGGACGGGATGCGCCGCGAGGCGTGCGCTCTGGACCGGATGCGGTTCAACCTGGTCCGCCGGCGGCTGTACGAGCGCTACGGCTGGACCTGAGCCACCGCGGGTGACGGTCCGGGGCGCGTCTCGGCGGCGAAGACCCGCGCGAAGGCGCTCCGTACCGTGGCCCCGGCGGTGCGGTCCAGGACGCCGAACACCACGTGGTCGAAGGTCCCGGCGAACCGGCCGCCGGTCACGAGCAGGGAGCGGAAGGCGCGGGCCACCTGCTCCGGGTCGTTCTGGAAGACCCCGCAGCCCCATGCGCCGAGCACCAGGTGCCGGTAGCCGTGGGCGGCGGCGGTCTCCAGGACCCGTTCGGCCCGCACCGCGAGGGCGGCCGGGATCTCGCCGGTCCGCTCGGGGGCCCGGCGCCGGATCACGCCCGCGTTCGGGGCGGGCGAGGTGAGGAAACCGGCCGCGTACGGCTCGGCCAGCAGGCGCCCCCGGTCGTCGCGGAAGACCGGCACCGCCGGGCTGTGGATCACCCGGTCGGAGTAGAAGGGGTCACGGTCCGCCCGGTGGTGCTCGTAGTACTCCCGCGCCCGGAGCAGACAGGTGTACAGCGCGGAGGCGCGGCACAGTGCCTCCTCCTGCGCCTGGGCGCCGTTGAGATAGCCGCCGCCGGGATTGCGGGCGGAGGCGAAGTTGAGGACGGCCACCGACGCTCCCGCACCGGTCAGCCGCCGGGCCGCCTCCAGGCTGCTCTCGCCCGTGACCTCGAAGAACGTGTCGCTCCGCGCCGCCCGTGACGGCACCTCGACCGGCTGGGGGCCATACAGCCGCGTACCGGCGCGGGCCGTCTCGATCAGGTCCGCGAGCGGCACCGTCCGGCCGTCCGGCAGCGTGTACTCCCCCTCGGTGACGATCCGCTCGGTCTCCGTCGCCACACCGCGCAGGCGGGCGCTCACGGCGCCACCCCCGTACGCGCCGTGACCGCCGCCCGCGCGGCCTCCCCCGTCGTGCTCATACGGTCATCCTGAGCGATGCTGTTCCCGCGGTGCAACGGAGTTTCCGGGGCACCGCGGCCCGAGAACCGGACGGGAGGAAACGCGCGAGGAAGCGGAGATGACCGATCCCGAACGTCCCGCAGGGCACCCTTGTGCGATTCGGTTCGAGGGTCTTGGGTGGGACGAGGCCCGTCCGGCACACCGGAGGCCGGGCAGGCGGCATGGTGGAATCCCAACAGGAGAATCCCGACATGTCTGACTCGCTGAGCGACTGCGGTGACTGTACGGATCACCGCACCGCGATCACCGAAGCCGAGGTCGACGCCCTGATCAAGGGCATCTGCTTCAAGACCGGTCCGCCCCGCACCCTCGGGGTGGAGGTGGAGTGGCTGGTCATGGACCCGAGCCGTCCCCGCCACCCGGTCCCGTCCGAACGCCTCGAATCCCTCTACGCCACCCTTCGTCCCGTCCCCCTGCGCTCGGCGCTCACCGTCGAGCCCGGTGGCCAGCTGGAGCTGAGTTCACCGCCCGCCGGCTCGCTCATGGAGTGCGTCGGCACCGTGTCCGCCGATCTCGACACCGTCCGCGCGGTCCTCGCCGACGACGGTCTCGCCCTGGTCGGCCTGGGCCATCACCCCTGGCACACCCCCTCCCGCTTTCTGCGCGAGGCGCGCTACGACGCCATGGAGGCATGTCTGGACCGCACCGGCCCCGCCGGGCGGCACATGATGCGTGCCTCGGCGTCCGTGCAGGTCTGCGTGGACGCCGGGTACGAGGAGCCGGGGCCGCTGGGCCACGAGCAGCGCTGGTGGCTGGCGCACCGGCTCGGACCGGTCCTGGTCGCCGCGTTCGCCAACTCCCCGTTGGTGGACGGGCGTCCGAGCGGCCACCGGTCCGTGCGCCAGTCGTACTGGGCGGGCATCGGACCCGGCCGCGCCGGTGCCCCCTCGACCGACGGGGAACCGCGCGCCGACTGGGCCCGGCACGTGCTGGACTCCCCCGTCATGTGCGTCCGCCGGGACGACGGCCCCTGGGAGGTGCCCGAGAACCTGACCTTCCGCGAGTGGACCCGCTCGCGGGCCCCGCGTCCGCCCACCCGGGCGGACCTCGACTACCACCTGACCACCCTGTTCCCGCCGGTCAGGCCACGCGGTCATCTGGAGCTGCGCATGATCGACGCGCAGCCGGGGGACGACGGCTGGATCGTGCCGCTCGCGGTGACGGCGGCGCTCTTCGACGACCCGGAGGCCGCCGAGGCGGCGCACCGGGCGGTGAAGCCGCTGACCGAACGCGCCCTCGACCTGCCCGCGCCGCACAACCCGCTGTGGGCGGACGCGGCCCGGCTCGGCCTCGCCGATCCGGGGCTGCGCGAGGCGGCCGTCGCCTGCTTCACGGCGGCGCTGCGGGCCCTGCCCCGGCTCGGCGCCGAGCCGGAGGTCGTGGCCGCCGTCGCCGGGTATCTGGACCGCTACGTCGCCCGGGGCCGCTGCCCGGCCGACGACCTGCTGGACGGCTCGGGCGGACCGGACCGTCCGGCCCACGGGAGGAAGGACACGCGCTCATGACCGCCCAGGAAGCCGGTACGTCCGAGGCGGGGCCGGAGACGCTGCGCGCCCGCGCGCTCGCCTCGCTGGTCACCGCCCGCGCCCGCACCACGCTGCTGACCACCTGTGTCGAGGACCCCGACCTGACCGCCCAGGTCTCGCCGCTGATGTCCCCGCTGGTGTGGGACCTCGCCCACATCGGCAACCAGGAGGAGCTGTGGCTGCTGCGGGCGGTCGGCGGCCGGGAGGCGATGCGGCCGGAGATCGACGGCCTGTACGACGCCTTCGAGCATCCGCGCTCGGAGCGTCCCTCGCTGCCGCTGCTGGCACCCGAGGAGGCGCGCGCGTACGCGGCCGAAGTACGCGGCCGGGTCCTCGACCTGCTGGAGGGCGCGGACTTCGAGGGCGACCGGCTGACCGAGTCGGGCTTCGCCTTCGGCATGATCGCGCAGCACGAACAGCAGCACGACGAAACCATGCTGATCACCCATCAGCTCCGCACGGGGCCCCCGTCGCTGACCGCCCCCGACCCGGACCCGGTGCCGCCCTTCGGGGGTCCGGCCGAAGTCCTCGTCCCCGGCGGCCCGTTCACCATGGGCACCTCCACCGAGCCCTGGGCGCTGGACAACGAACGCCCGGCGCACACCCGCGAGGTGGACCCCTTCTGGATCGACACCACTCCGGTGACCAACGGGGCGTACCGGGCGTTCGTCGAGGACGGCGGCTACGACACCGAGCGCTGGTGGAGCCCGCAGGGCTGGGCGCACATCCGGCAGCACTCGATCGAAGCCCCGCTGTACTGGCACCGGGACGCCGGGCAGTGGCTCAGGCGCCGCTTCGGCGTCACCGAGCCGGTGCCGCCGGACGAGCCGGTGCTGCACGTGTCCTGGTACGAGGCGGACGCGTACGCCCGCTGGGCCGGGCGGCGGCTGCCCACCGAGGCCGAGTGGGAGAAGGCGGCCCGGCACGACCCGGCCACCGACCGCTCCCGGCGCTTCCCCTGGGGCGACGCCGACCCGACGGCCGGGCACGCCAACCTGGGCCAGCGCCATCTGCGGCCCGCACCCGCCGGAAGCTATCCGGCCGGTGAATCACCTTACGGCGTAAGGCAGTTGATAGGTGACGTGTGGGAGTGGACGTCGAGCGACTTCCTGCCGTACCCGGGCTTCACGGTGTTCCCGTACAAGGAGTACTCGGAGGTGTTCTTCGGCCCGGAGTACAAGGTGCTGCGCGGCGGCTCGTTCGCGGTGGGGCAGGTGGCCTGCCGGGGCACGTTCCGCAACTGGGACTACCCGATCCGCCGGCAGATCTTCTCCGGGTTCCGCACCGCCCGCTCGGAGTCGGCCTGATGTGCCGTCATCTCGCTTATCTAGGGACCGAGTTGCCGCTCGACGCGCTGCTGGTGGAGCCCGCGCACGGCCTGTACCGGCAGGCGTGGGCTCCGCGGCGGCAGCGCAACGGGACGGTGAACGCCGACGGTTTCGGGGTGGGCTGGTACCCGGCGGACGATCCGGTGCCGGCCCGCTATCGCCGGGCCGGGCCCATCTGGGCCGACCCGTCCTTCGCCGACCTCGCGCGGGTGATCCGCGCGGGGGCGGTGCTGGCGGCCGTGCGGGACGCGACGCTGGCGGGCGCGGACGGCGAGGCCGCGGCGGCGCCGTTCGCGGCCGGGCGGTGGCTTTTCAGCCACAACGGCGCGGTGGCCGGCTGGCCGGACTCGGCCGCCCCGCTGGTGCCGACGCTGCCTCCGGTGGACCTGCTGGCGATGGAGGCGCGCACCGACTCGGCGTTCGTCTGGGCGCTGGTGCTGCACCGGTTGCGCGGCGGCGCCGAACCGGGAGCCGCCCTCGGCGCAACGGTTCGCCAGGTCGCGGAGGCCGCCCCCGCCTCCCGGCTGAACCTGCTGCTGACCGACGGCTCCACGATCGCGGCCACCGCGTGGGGCGACAGCCTCTGGTACCGCACCGGTCCCGGTGACGCGGTGACCGTCGCCTCCGAACCGTACGACGACGACCCCCACTGGCGGGAGGTCCCCGACCGCACCGTGCTCACCGCGAGCCGGGCCACCGGAGTGCAGCTCGCTCCGGTCGGGAACCCCATGTCCTCCCCCACTCCACCGAAGGAGCCCTGTACGTGAGCCTGCACGTCACCCGCACCCTCCCCGAGGACGCCACCGGCGCCGCGCTGCGCGCCGACGTCGTGGACGGCCTGACCCGGACCCCCAAGTCGCTGCCGCCGAAGTGGTTCTACGACACGCGCGGCAGCGAACTCTTCGAGCTGATCACCGACTTGCCGGAGTACTACCCGACGCGGGCCGAGCGGGAGATCCTGCGCGACCGCTCGGAGGAGATCGCTGCCGCGAGTTCCGCGCGGACCCTGGTCGAACTCGGCTCCGGCTCCTCGGAGAAGACCCGGCACCTGATCGACGCGCTCACCTCCCTGGAGGCGTACGTGCCGGTCGACGTGAGCGAGTCCGCGCTCCTCGGGGCCGGGCAGGCGCTCACCGCGGAGCGCCCGGATCTCGCGGTCCACGCGCTGATCGCGGACTTCACCGCCCCGCTGGAGCTGCCGGACACCCCCGGGCCGCGCCTGGTCGCCTTCCTCGGCGGAACCATCGGCAATCTGCTGCCCGAGGAACGCGCCGAGTTCCTGGCCGCCGTGCGCGCGCTGCTCGCGCCCGGCGACGCGCTGCTGCTCGGCACCGACCTGGTCAAGGACGAGCGTGTGCTGCGGCTCGCCTACGACGACGTCGCCGGGATCACGGCTGCGTTCAACAAGAACGTGCTGGCCGTGCTCGACCGTGAACTGGGCGCCGACTTCGACCTCGACGCCTTCGACCACGTGGCCGTGTGGGACGCGCAGCACGAGTGGATCGAGATGCGGCTGCGCTCGCGCACCGCGCAGACTGTCAAGCTGCCCGGGGTCAACATGGTCGTGGACTTCGCGGCCGGTGAGGACCTGCGCACCGAGGTGTCGGCCAAGTTCCGCCCCGAGGGCGTCACCGCGGAGCTGGCCGCCGCGGGGCTGGAGCTGACCCACTGGTGGACGGACGCCAAGGACCGCTTCGCACTGTCACTCAGCGTGGCCCGCTGACGGGCCCGGTCCCTCGCCCTCCCGTGCCCGGCGGGCGACGCCTCGCGCGCCGGGCACGGATACGGCACGGTGGAAACGGCGTGACGGACCGGTCGCGCCGGACGTGAGGCACGCCCCCACGGCCTCACGGCGGAGAGGAGCACCCCCGCATGTCGAACCACACCTACCGGGTCACCGAGATCGTCGGCACCTCCCACGAGAGCGTCGACCAGGCCATCCGCAACGGCGTCGCCCGCGCCGACCAGACGCTGCGCAACCTGGACTGGTTCGAGGTCACCCAGGTACGCGGCCGGCTGGAGAACGGGCGGATCGAGGACTACCAGGTGTGCATGAAGGTCGGCTTCCGCCTGGAGGAGACGAGCTGAGCCGACGCCCTGCCCGTCCCGCCGGCATCGGGCCACGTCCCTCAGGTACGTCCCTCGCGCTCCTGTGCCGCCTCCAGGGCGGCCGAGTGCTCGGCCCAGCGGGCCCGCAGGACGGTGAATCCGGCGCGCTCGGCGTCGTCGCAGACGAGTTCGTCGTCGTCCACGAGGACGCGTACGGTCCCCTTCCGGGCGAGACGGCGCAGGATCTCCAGCTTGGCGACCCGGGCGGGCCGGCGGTCGCCGTCGCGGCGCATGTGCACGGCGCCCTCGGGCAGTCCGTGCGTGGCGAGCCAGTCGGCCGTGTCGGCCCGGCAGCGCTCGGGCCGGCCGGTCAGGTAGACGATCTCGCAGTCGCGGGCCGACCGGTGCACGAGCGCGACGCCCTCGGCGAGCGGGGGGTCGGCGGGAGCGGCGGCGAAGAAGCCGTCCCAGTCGCGTGGGCGCCGCTCCAGGAAGTGCTGGCGGTGCGCCGTCGCGGCGAGGGTGTTGTCGAGATCGAAGACGGCCACGGGCCGCTTGTTGCTGGTCTCTGCCACGCCGTCAACCCTAGGGCCTGTCTGACGATTCTCGTCTGCCGCGCGACGCCATGCACGCACTCTCGCCGCGAGGCGCCGAGTTCGCCCTCGGGGTCGGCGGCGATGACGTCGGTGAGCGGACCGCG